>NZ_QKSF01000008.1:0-188474 GCF_003234045.1 Curtobacterium sp. MCPF17_047
TGGGTGACAGCGCGCCGAACACACCCCGCGAAGGGGTGGAGAACCAGCGGTGAGCTGCTGGTGAGCGCTGCGGGTGTTTCCCGGCTTGTGACAGTGGTTCGGGGCCACCCGCGGATCGGATTGGAGAGATTTCTGGATTCCCCGGATCGGCGTCCTCGTAGCCTGGGCAGCATGTCGACGCTGCACTCGTCCACCGACCGCATCCGCGCGATCGACGCCTGGTGGCGCGCCGCGAACTACCTCACCGTCGGGCAGATCTACCTGCTCGACGACCCGCTGCTGGAACGGCCGCTCGAGCCGTCCGACATCAAGCCGAGGCTGCTCGGCCACTGGGGCACCTCGCCCGCGCTCAACCTCGTGTACGCACACCTCAACGCCGTGATCAGCGAGACCGAACGCGACGTCCTGTACATCTGCGGCCCCGGGCACGGTGGTCCCGCGATGAACGCGAACGCCTGGCTCGAGGGCACCTGGAACGAGCTCTACCCGGAGATCACTCCCGACCCCGAGGGTCTGCGGAAGTTCTTCAAGCAGTTCTCGTTCCCCGGCGGCATCCCCTCGCACGCGGCCCCGAACACCCCCGGGTCGATCAACGAGGGCGGTGAGCTCGGCTACTCCCTCGCGCACGCGTACGGGGCAGCCCTCGACAACCCGGACCTCGTCGTCGCGTGCGTCGTGGGCGACGGCGAGGCCGAGACCGGACCGCTCTCCGCGTCGTGGCAGGCACACACGTTCCTCGACCCCGTGTCCGACGGGGCGGTCCTGCCGATCCTCAACCTCAACGGGTACAAGATCGCGAACCCGACGGTCCTCGCGCGGATCCCGGACGAGGACCTCCAGGCCTACTTCCGCGGACTGGGGTACGAGCCGATCGTCGTCGACTCCGGCCGGGTGGACAACGACCCGTTCGCGGTGCACGCCCTGTTCGACGGCGCGCTCCGCCGTGCGTTCGCGACCATCGACGACATCCAGGCCGCCGCCCGCGCACAGGCCGCCCGTGCCGCCGCCGGCGAGATGGCCGGCGCCGCGGACCTCCGCCCGCGCTGGCCGATGATCGTCCTGCGCACCCCGAAGGGCTGGACCGGCCCGAAGGTGGTCGACGGGCAGCAGGTCGAGGGCACCTTCCGCGCCCACCAGGTGCCGCTGCCGAACGTCCGCGAGAACGACGAGCACCGCGAGCAGCTCGAGGAGTGGATGCGCTCCTACCGGCCCGAGGAGCTCTTCGACGCGGACGCCCGGCCGATCGGTCTGCTCGAGACGATCCGGCCGACCGGTGACACCCGGATGAGCGCGACCCCGCACGCCAACGGTGGCCGGATCCGCACCGCGCTCGACAGACCGGGGCTCGAGCGTTTCGCCGTTCCCGTCGGAGAGACCGCTTCCGCCACCGGGACGCTCGGGCCGTGGGTCGCCGAACTCATCCAGCGCAACCCGTCGGACTTCCGGCTGTTCGGCCCCGACGAGACGATCTCGAACAAGCTCGACGCCGTGTTCGACGTCACCACCCGGGTCTGGCGCGCTCGCCGTGCCGAGGGCGACGAACACATGGCCGCGCGCGGTCGTGTCATAGAGGTGCTCTCGGAACACCTGCTCGAGGGCATGCTCGAGGGATACGTCCTCAGCGGTCGCCACGGCGTCTTCAACACCTACGAGGCGTTCGCCCACATCATCGACTCGATGGTCGGCCAGTACGCGAAGTGGCTCGAGGCCGCGACCGACATCGACTGGCGCGCACCCGTCTCGAACCTGACGATCCTGTTGTCCTCCCACGTCTGGCGCCAGGACCACAACGGCTTCTCGCACCAGGACCCCGGGTTCCTCGACGTCGTCGCTTCGAAGCAGCAGGACCTCATCCGGATCAAGCTGCCCGCCGACGCCAACACGCTGCTCGCCGTCGCCGCGCACGCGATGGAGACCACGGACCGCATCGAGGTGATCGTCGCCGGCAAGCACCCCGAACCGGTGTTCCTGTCGCTCGAGGACGCGATCGCGCACGCCGACGCCGGCTTCGGCGTCTGGGACTGGGCCGGGACGGAGCAGACCGTGGGCCGCACCGACGTCGTGCTCGTCAGCGCCGGGGACGTCCCCACCGTCGAGACCGTCGCCGCCGCGGACATCATCCGGAAGCACGCCCCGGACGTCGGTGTCCGCGTGGTCAACGTCGTGGACCTGCTCTCGATCGGCGACCCACGGAAGCACGAGCACCCGGCATCGGACGAGCGGTACGACGAGGTCTTCCTGCCGGGTACGCCGGCGGTCTTCGCCTTCCACGGTTACCCCTCGCTGGTCCACAACCTGACGTACCGACGGCACGGGCACGACGACCTGCACGTGCACGGGTTCCTCGAGCAGGGCACCACCACGTCTCCGTTCGACATGCTCATCCGCAACGAGATGGACCGCTACGCCCTGGCGCACGACGCCCTCACCCGCGTCGCGGACGGCAGCGACCGGTTCGCCGACCTGCTCACCGCACTCACCGACGCGCGGGCCGCCGCCCGTGAGTTCGCCTACACGAAGGGCGAGGACCACGAGGCGGTCTCCGGGTGGGAGTTCACCGGCTGGCCGCAGGACGAGCCGTCCGACGGCGGCACCGGCGGCGATCCGGGACGTGGTGAGACCGAAGGTGCGGCGCCCGGCAACTGAACGAGCAGCTGAACGGACTGTCGGTCCGGAAGGCGAGCCGGTCAGCGGGCGCCCGGCGACGCCGGTCTAGGGTTGGCCGGTGCAGTCGTTCTCCGTCCGGTCGCTCGTCGAGCATCCGGCCCTCCGGTTCCTGGTCGTCGGCGGCCTCGGTTTCGTCATCACGATGGGCATCAACTACGGGTTGAAGTTCTTCGTCATGCCGCAGCACCCGGTGACCGCCCTGGCGATCGGCATCACCGTCGCGACCGTCGTCTCCTACTTCCTCAACAAGAAGTGGTCCTTCGGTGACCGCGGTGAACTGCGCACCGGACACGAGCTGCTGTTGTTCCTCGTCGTCAGCCTGATCGGGATCGGGTTGAACTCGGCGCCGCTCTGGATCTCCCGGTACGTCTTCGGACTCGAGGTGCCGAACGTGTCCCTCGCCGGGCAGGAGCTGGCCGACTTCATCAGCGGACCCGTCATCGGCACGCTCATCGCCATGGGTTTCCGGTACTGGGCGATGAACCGCTTCGTCTTCCCCGCCCGGTCGGCCCCGCTGGACGCGTGACCGACCTCGTCGTCCCGGCCCCGGGCCTCCCGTCCGTCCCCACAGCGACCGGCGGCCGGTTCCCGGTGCGGCGCATCCACTGCGTCGGGCGCAACTACGCGGCGCATGCGCGCGAGATGGGACACGACCCGGACCGCGAGCCGCCCTTCTTCTTCGACAAGCCGGCGGACGCCGTGGTCACCGACGGCGGTGACACCCCGTACCCGACCCTCACCGCACAGCTGGAGTACGAGGTCGAGCTCGTCGTCGCACTCGGAGCCGGCGGCCGGGACGTCCCGGTCTCCGATGCCCTGGACCTGGTCTGGGGCTACGCGGTGGGCATCGACCTGACACGGCGTGACCTGCAGGCCGAGGCGAAGCGGCTCGGGCGGCCGTGGGACCTGGCGAAGGGGTTCGACGCCTCCGCACCGATCGGCACGATCGTCCCCACCGCCGGCGTCGACCCGAGCTCGGGCAGCATCACCCTGCACGTCGACGGGGAGCTGCGGCAGTCCGGCGACCTGGCCGACCAGATCTGGTCCGTCGCCGAGACCATCGCCGTGCTGTCGCGGGCGGTCCGCCTCGAACCGGGCGACCTGCTCTTCACCGGCACCCCGGACGGCGTCGGCCCGGTGTCCCGCGGGTCGGTGCTGCGCGGGGCGGTCGCCGGCGTCGGCACGGTCGAGACGCGGATCGTCTGAGCGGGAGACGGGGTGCCGTTCCGGTACACGGAACTGCAATCCAGAACATCAGTGGTACGGTCGGTGCACCGCATTGAGGAGGTGAGCACATTGAGCATCGACACCATCACGGCAGAACTCGCGGACGACCGCTTCGTCTCCACGGTCCTCCAGCCCTGGGCACACGCCTGATCGACGTCCGGCATCGGGGCGAGCGAGAGCAGCCCCGGTGTCGGGGACCAGCCCCGGATGAGGGAACACCGTGCAACAAGCGAGACAACGGCGCGTCCTCGAGCGCGCAAGGGAACTGACCGCGGCCAACAGCCGTGGGGCGTTGGAAGCCGTGAGTCCCGCCCTTCCTCGGCGGCTCGCGTTGGCTTCCGTGACCACCCCGATGAAGCACCGACCGGAACAGGTCCCGAACTACCTGACGGACCTCGGTGTCAGAACGAGCCCTGAACCCGCACAGTTCTTCTCCCTCGCGCAGCTCCAACTCGGCGCAGATCCCATCGTCGAAGACCCGCTCGGAGACGCTGCTCCGTTCGCAGCCCGGTGGGACTCCGGCGAACTCAGCGAGCAAGGTGCCATCGCAGAACTCGACGCAGTCGTCTCGATCGCAGGCTTCTGGTCGACGGCGGCAGAGATGGCCGAGGAACTGCTCAGCAGTCGACGTCGTCCGGCCATGGCCCGGCTGCGCGGCTGGCTGGGGTCGGCACTGGCGAGCCGACGAACCGCCCTCGCTGAAGCGTCGTTCCGGTCCGTCGGGTCGGCGTTCGACACCACACCGGACGTGATCGCCGCAGCCCACATCCGGATCGCTGCGATGCGCATCAAACGCGACCGGGACACCGGAGGTGGGGTGGCGGCACTCGCAGAACTCGACGTCTTGCTCGAGCGATGGGTTGGAGAGAACCTCATGTCCGACGGTGACGGGAACGCGATGCGAGCGACAGCACGCAACCTCCACGCGCTCGCCTGTTCCCTGAACGGTGAACTCGAGCGGGCCAGAGGACTCCTGGGGGTCGCCGCCAGGGAAGCCCGCACCGGGGATCTGGTCTCGGTCGAGCCGGACCAACGTGCCCGCTACGCTGCTCAGATCGACCTCAACGCAGTGCAGGTCGCCGCGATGTCGGACGGATGGTCGGCCGCTCTGGAGGGCGCACTGACCCACGTCCAGAACGTGTCGCAAGCGCATCGAGGATCACTGCCGGAGGCATTGTCGTACGCCGCCTACGTGGCCTACCGAGCGTCCGACTTCCCGCGGGCTGCGTCCTGCGCCGAACGGGCCGTCGTCATGCTCGGGGGCGAAGGGGCTCCACTGCGCCTGTCGAGTGCGAGGAAGATCCTCGCCGCGGCTCTCGACGCTGCTGGTCGAACGGCCGCGGCGCAGCGGGTGATCGAACGGCACGGCGAGGACCCGCTCGGTGCATCTGCACACAGATCGGGCGCTGAACTTGGCTGAAGCTCTCGCACTCCAACTGGACTCCGTGACCCGGAGGTTCGGGCACGGCGCCGGCGCGCTCGTCGCCGTCCACGAAGTGGACCTCCCGATCGCGCGAGGTGCGGTCGTGGCGGTACTCGGCCCGAACGGTGCTGGGAAGACGACCACCATCAAGATGGCCTCCACCCTGCTGCAACCGTCTTCCGGCTCGGTCTCCGTCAACGGTGTCGATGCCGTCCGGACGCCGAAACAGGCGCGGAAGCACCTCGGGCTCGTCCTGGGCGGCGACCGCGGTTTCTACATGCGAGCAAGCGCTCTGGAGAACCTCCGCTTCTTCGCAACCCTCGCCGGGCTCCCCCGGCGGAGTGTCGAAGCGAAGGTCCGGGATGCGCTCGGCCTCGTCGGCCTCGTCGGACGCGAACGTGATCGGGTGGAGACGTACTCGCGCGGGATGAAGCAGCGGCTCCACATCGCACGCGCCGTTCTGAACGGCCCGGTCGCCCTGCTCCTCGACGAGCCCTCCATCGGTCTCGACCCGGAAGGCGCGAGAGATCTCCGTGACCTCGTCCGACGCCTTCGCGCGAAGGGGTGCGGGATCCTCCTGACGACCCACCACCTCCAGGAGGCCGATGAGCTGGCCGACGAGCTCGTGGTGATCACCGCCGGGAAGACGGTCGCGCGAGGGTCGGCGCGGGACATCGCCTCCCTCGGCGGTGTCGACAGCGCCATCAGCCTGTGGACCGCCGATCTCGGGATCGGCGAGGAACGCATGCTCGCGCATCCGCAGATCGCCGCGGTCGTCCCGCGGGAAGACGGGCGTGGCTACCGCGTCGATCTCATCGGACACGGCCTCGCACCGACTGCCGACTTCTTCCGGTCGCTGGAGATCACACCTGACTGGTCCGTCCAACGGGACGTCACGCTCGAAGAGGCCTACCTGGCGTTCATCACGAAGGTCGGAGCGGCGTGAGGACGCTGGCCCTGCTCACGTGGTTCCACGGGCGGCAGCTGCTCCGCATCCCGTTCTTCGCACACCAGTGCGTCTCGTCCGCCCTCGTGTTCGAAGTGCTGCGGACACTGGGGCTGTCCGGGGCCGGCCGCGCAGTCCCCCACGACCTGTGGTTGGTCGCTGGCATCGCTGGCGTGTGGTCGACGACGACCCTGGCCGTCGGGATCATCGGCTTCCAACGGTTCCAGGGCACGCTCGAGCACATGGCGATCAGCACGCTCCCGCCCGGGATCGTGTTCGGGAGCCTCGCTTCCGCAGCGGCGCTCATCGGTCTGGTGGGATTCCCGTTGACCCTCGCAGCGCAGTTCGTCACCGGCGGTCATCCGACCGTGACGGGCGGAAGCGTCGTCGTGATCGCCGCCTGCGTCATCGCGTGCAGCGCGTCGGCGTCCGTCCTCGCAGCGGTGTTCGTGGTCCTCCGCGGGGCAACGGTCTACGAGTCGTTGATCGTGACACCCGTCTGGTTGGTCTCCGGTGTGGTGATCCCGCTCGGTGCTCTCCCGGACTGGATCGTTCCGGTCGCCCACCTCTTCCCGATCACCTCCGCCGTGTCCGCCGCCGATCAGCCCGACCTGACGACCACCGTCGCGTTCTCCTTCCTCACGGCCGCGACTTCTGCCGTGTGGTTCGTCGCGGCCGGGATCGCCATGCGCGCGGCCGTCCGGAGGGCGACCATCTCCGGGACCCTGGGTCTGAGCTGATGCGAGGGTTCGTGAACGCCATGGTGATCGCATTGCGGGCCCGGCCGGAGTTCCTGAACGGTCCGACGGTCTTCGTCGTCCTCATCGGGTCCCCGACGCTGCTCGCTGCGCTCTACCTCGCGGTAGCGTCCGCGAGCGGCACATCGAGCATCGAGCCGCCGGACGCGGTCGCTGCGGGCCTGGCGGTGGCTGGCGTCATGTCGACGATGTCGTCGTCCTCGCTGCTGAGCGCGGATCAAGTGCACGCGACCCTCCCCTTCATCGTGATCGCGCCAGCGAGCCGCGCGCTGGTGTGGACTGCCCGCGTGTTCGTCGTCACCAGCATCGGGGTGGTCCAGGGAATCGTGAGCGTGGTCGCGAGCTTCGCCGTCACGAGGAACGCCCCCTCGATCGCCCAGGCCCTCCCGGTCTTCGGGCTCATCGTCCTCGCCGCCGTCGTCTCGGTCGGCCTCGGCCTGTCGATCGCCGCGCTGGGGCTCGTGCTCCGCGACAGCATGCTGGTCCCGAACATCGCTGAGCAGGGGCTGACCGTGCTGTGCGGCGCGGTCGCGCCCGTGGCGACGCTCTGGTCACCCCTGCAGTCGATCGCCCAGGTCCTGCCCGTCACACACGTGGTGGCAGCAGGGAGGGCAACGGCGACGGGCGGTCCACCGCTCCTGTTGGAGTCCTCCTTCTCGGTCATCGCCGGGATCGCGTGGGGCGTGGTCGGGGTCGCGATCTGGCTGGTCCTCGAACGTCATGCACGCCGAACGGGTGCGATCGAGTCCATGTCGATCGGATGACGGGTGGCTCGTCGACCCGGCGGGCTGGGAGCGTTCGGAGACACCGGGGGTAGAACCGTGGCTGACGCTGCGTCGGAGCCCGGGGGACGGGTCGAGGCAGCGATCCGCAGACAGGGTGTGCAGCAGCTGCAACGACGCAGTGGAGCACGTCCGGATCATGGAGGTGATCCGGTGGAGGAACACGACCTGCTCGCCACGTCCTGGACGTGGGCCGGCCGCGAATCCGTCGACGAGCGTGTCAGCGCCGTCGGCCGAGCCGGGTTCTCCGGGCTCGCACTCGCACTCGACGACCTGCACGAGGTCCGTGCCACCACCGGGTTCGCCGCACTCCGGCGGATGCTCGACGACGCCGGCGTGGTCTGGGTCCAGGTCGGCACGCTCGGGGACTGGTGGCGCCGCGGTTCCGAGCACGACGCCGACCGCGGGGTGCTCCTCGAGGCTGCTGCGACCCTCCGCGCCTGGCAGGTCGTGGTCCGCGCCGATCACGCCGTGCCGGCCGTGCCGCTCCCCCGCATGGCCGAGGCATGGGACCGGCTCGCCGTCCAGAGTGAGGGCGTCGGGGCACGACTGGTCCTGGAACCGGAGCCGTGGTCGAACCTGGCCACTGCGGAGCGGGCCTCTCGCTTCGTCGCCGCCGGGCATCCGAACGGCGGACTGCTCCTCGACGCGATGCACGCGCTCCGCGGCGGCTCGACCCTGGCGTCGATCGGTCAGGGGGTCGTCCCGTCCACGCTCGCCGCCGTCGAACTCAGCGACGGACTCCTGCACATCCCGAACGGCATGACGCTGGCCGACGAGTCGCGGAACGGTCGCTACCTGCCCGGCACCGGGGCATGGGACCTGCCCGGGTTCGTCCGCACCGCCCGCGGCCTGGGCTTCGACGAGCCGTGGGGCGTGGAGGTCCGCACGCCCGCGCTCCGGGCGATGCCGCTCGCGGAGGCGCTCCGGGTGGCTGCTGCCGCGACCCGCGCCGTGCTCGACGCTGCCGATGCGCACGGCGGCACGCCCGCACCGGCGATGCCGACCTCGCTCGCGCCGACCTCGGCGGTGGACTACGACGCACCGGGGAGTCGCGGTGTCCCGGGCTTCCCCGGCGTCGGGCTGCCCCGTCGAGCCGATCCAGCGACCTCCGCGTAGCGTGGCTCCCATGACTGATCAGGGACACCCCGGCAACGACGACGCGCTGCAGGCTTCGCAGGAGGCCATCGACGAGGCGAAGGCGGCTGCGGTCGACGCCGGCCATGCGGATGAGCGGGCTGCAGCCGAGGAGGACCTGCCGCTGGGGTCCGGTGGGGCACCCGCGGACGGCCCCGCCCCCGCAGCCTGACCTCCGCTCAACTGGTCAGGCTCGGCCGGAGCGTCAGTCGTCGACCTGGTCGCCGAGGAAGTCGGCGTAGGTGGCTTCGTGTTCGGTGCCGCCCGCGTCCACCATCTGGCGTTCGCCCGTCCAGCCGTCGGGCCCTGATGCCGTCGTGCCGTCCTGGTCGTCCCGCTGGTCTGCGTTCGTGTCTCCACGCTGCCCCTGGGTGAACGGCGGGAGGTACTTGCTCGCGTCCATGTCGCGTCCTTCCGTCCCGAGGACCGTAACAGCCACCCTCGGCCTGGCGTCGGTCCTCGGCGTGATCGTCCCCCGCGTGCGACGACAACGGGGGACGGAAGTTCGCCTCCGGCGGACCTCATGCCAGTGCATGCGGATTCCGGAGTCCGCATGGCGCGTGATGCAGCCCCGTCACTCCCGCACGACGTCGCCCGGCTCCTTGTCGCTCCGCCAGCCACGCCACGACGGCTGCCGGAGTCGTCCGTCGCCCGTCCACTCCGCGAACTCGACTTCTCCCACGCGCTCCGGCCGGACCCAGTGCGCGTCCCTGGCGTCCGGTCGCGGGACGTCGACGAACGGTGGAGCGTCCTGCTCGAGGTCGGCGAGCACCGCCCCGATCTCGTCGAGGTCACGGTCGCGGAACCCGGTCCCGACCTTGCCCACGTAGACCAGGCCGTCGTCGCCCGGGATCCCGAGCAGCAGGGACCCGATGCCCCCTTCGCGGCGACCGGCCCCGGGCTTCCACCCACCGACGACGACCTCTTGCGTCGCGTGGTGCTTCAGCTTCACCCAGGACTCGGAGCGGCGACCCTCGACGTACCGCGATGACCGTTTCTTCGCCACGACACCCTCGAGCCCTCGCTTCCGCGACTCGGTCATCGCCGCGGCGAGGTCGCCGTCGAACTCGGACGGGACGTCGATCGCGCCGCCGGGTTCGACGACCGTGCGCAGGGCTTCGCGCCGCGCGGTGTACCCGAGCCGGGTGAGTTCGTGCCCGTCGGCTTCGAGCACGTCGAACAGCAGCAGGTGCACCGGGGTCGCCGCCCGGGCAGCGCTGACCTCTCGCGGTCTCGTCAGTCCCATGCGGTTCTGCAACAGCTGGAACGACGGGCGCCCGTGCTCGTCGAGCGCCACGATCTCCCCGTCGAAGACCCCGTCCACGCCGGCGTGTTGGGCGAGTTCCTGCAGCTCCGGGTACTGGTCGGTCAGGTCGTTGCCGTTCCGGCTGCGGAGCCGCACCGTGCCGTCGTGCACCGTGGCCAGGGCGCGCACGCCGTCCCACTTCATCTCGAACGCCCACTGCTCGGGGTCCAGAGCGGGTTCGCCCTTCTGCAACGACGCCTGCATGGTGCGGCGTTGATCCGGTGCCGTGTCCGACTCGGCAGCCCGCTCGATCCGTGACCCGGCGGGCGGTCGTCCGGAACCGGAGCTGGTACTGGTACTGGTACTGGTGCTGACGGGCTGGTCGCCGTCGGCGGTCGGCTGGTCCTTCGTCCGGTGGATGAGCCAGCTCTTCTCGTCCCCGGACCGACCGCGCCCACGACCGCGGGTGTGCAGGAGCGCGAGTCGGCGGACGCCGTTGGTCCGGCCGTGCAGGGTGACGATCACCTCTTCGTCTTCGCGCCACTTGTCGAGCTCGTAGGTGCCGTCGTCCCAGATCGTCACCGTGCCACCGCCGTACTCACCCGCCGGGATGATCCCCTCGAAGCCGCCGTACTCCAGCGGGTGGTCCTCGGTGTGGACGGCGAGGTGGTTGGCGCCGGGGTCGGTCGGTTCGCCCTTCGGCAGCGCCCAGCTCACCAGGACACCGTCGTGCTCCAGGCGGAAGTCGTAGTGGTTGCGGGTGGCGTGGTGCTCCTGGATGACGAAGGTGGGGGTGCCGTCGGTCCGGACGGTCGGGGACGCCTGCGGAACGGGCTCCGGGGTCTTCGCCGCGTCGCGCTTGGCGCGGTAGGTCGTCAGGCGGTCCTGCGGATCCACGCGGTCCTGGGGATCCTGACGTTCCTGCATCGCCTGGCGTTCGCGGCGCTCGCGCTCGTTCACCTCCTCGGTCCGGGCACCGTCCCAGTGCCCGGAGTCCGCACGCCCGACCCCGAGCGCGGCGGCGGCGACCGGGTGCAGCAGGTCACCGAGGTCCGGCATCCGCTCGAGGACCTGGTCGAGGGTCAGGTGCGCCAGCCCGGGTTCGGTCAGCTCCTTCCACGTCCGGGGGGCGGCGACCGTCGGGTGCGAGCGGCCGCGCAGCGAGTACGGCGCGATCGTGGTCTTGTTGCCGTTGTTCTGCGACCAGTCGACGAACACCTTGCCGGCACGCTCAGCCCGGCTCATGGACGACAGCACCAGGTCGGGCATGTCCTGCTCCAGCGCCTTCGCCAGCTCGTGGGCGACGTCGGACACCTGCTGGGCGCTCGCCGTGCCGTCGAGGGCCGCGTACAGGTGGATGCCCTTCGACCCGGAGGTCACCGGGTACGGCTCGAGACCCATGCCCTGCAGCACGGCGCGGGCCGCGACCGCCACCTCGACGCACTCGGCCAGGCCGACGCCGTCCCCCGGGTCCAGGTCGAGCACGAGCCGGTCGGGGGCCTGGTGCCCACCGCGCGGGCCGAACCGCCACTGCGGCACGTGCAGCTCCAGCGAGGCCTGCTGCGCCATCCACACCAGCGTCGGCAGGTCGTCGACGACGGGGTACTCGACGTCGTGGTGCTCGTGGTGGATGGTGTGGTGCCGGATCCAGTCGGGCGCCGAGTCGGGCAGGTTCTTCTCGAAGAACACCTTGCCGTCGACGCCGTTCGCCCAGCGCTTCCGGGTCATCGGGCGGCCGGTGACGTGCGGGATCATCCACGGGGCGATCCGCTCGTAGTAGGCGACCACCTGCCCCTTCGTCGTGCCGGTCTCCGGGTACAGCACCTTGTCGAGGTTCGTCAGCGCGAGCCGCCGGTCCCCCACCTGCACCGTCGTCTTCTTGGCGACCGGACTCACAGCGCGACCCCCGTGGCACCGCCGACCGTCAGCGTGGTGCCCGACGTGTAGGACGACTCGGGACCAGCCAGGTAGACGTAGGCGCTGCCGAGCTCGACGGGCTGCGCCGGACGGCCGAACGGGGTGTCCTGCCCGTAGGCCGCGATCTCGTCACCGGGGTAGCTGATCGGCTGCAGCGGGGTCCACACCGGGCCGGGGACCACGGTGTTGGCCCGGATGCCCTTCGCCGCGAGCTGCCGCGCGAGCCCGTTCGTGTACGTGATGATGGCGGCCTTCGTGGCGGCGTAGTCGATCATCCGGTCCTGCGGCTCGTACGCCGAGACCGAACTCGTCGTGACGATCGCGCTGCCCGGGGCCAGGTGTGGCACCACGGCGCGGGTCAGCCAGAACAACGAGTAGAGGTTGACCTTCATGGTGCGGTCGAAGTCCTCGGTGCTCTGTTCGGTGATGTCCGCGTGCACCTTCTGGTGTCCGGCGACCAGGACCAGCGCGTCGAGTCCGCCGAGCAGGTCGACGGCGGTGCGGACGAGTTCGGTGCAGAACGCCTCGTCCGTCAGGTCGCCGGGCAGCATCACCGCCGTACGCCCGAGGTCGGCGACGAGGTCGCGGACCTCGGTGAGGTCGTCGATCTCCTCCGGCAGGGCGTTCAGGGCGACGTCGGCCCCTTCCTTCGCCATCGCGATCGCGGCGGCTCGGCCGATGCCCGAGTCGGCGCCGGTGACGAGGACGCGGTACCCACGCATGCGTCCGGTGCCCTGGTAGCTCGTCTCACCGTGGTCGGCGGGCGGGTCGAGCTCCGCCGCTCGCCCGGACCCCTGCTGCGTCTGCGCGGGGAACGGCGGCCGTGCGTACTGGTCTCGTGGGTCCTGCTTGTCGAGCTGGCTCATGGGCCCATCGTGCTCGCGGAACCGGACCGGCGACACAGGAGTGGCGACGTCCGTGGAGAACGCGAGACGTGCCTCCCGGCCGTGGAGGGGGAGACGTGCGCCGGGGCCGAGCGTCAGTCGGTCGAGACGACCCGGTCCCGAGCGCTGAGGAGCCGCCGCGCCGCGCCACGCCGGCGGTACGACCCCACCAGGCCGACCGTCGCGACGACCGCCCACACGACGACCAACGCCCAGTCGGCGCCGTCGCCGTCCAGCGCGGAGCCGGCCCAGAGGAGGGTGACCACCGCGGCACCCCACGCGCTGACCAGGCGCCCCGTGGTCTCGTCCTCGAGCTGACGGACCCGCGGTCGCCACACCGCGTCCGGGACCTCCTCCGGCACCCGGCCGGACCGCAACCAGGAGCCGGTCTCGACGACGGCGGAGCGCCCGCCCCGGGACCACCACCGGCGCAGCTGCGCCACCGGCAACACGACGGCGAGCGCCACTCCGATGGTCACGACGGTGAACCAGGGGAAGGGACCGTCGATGAGCACCCCGACCACGACCGCGATCCCCGCTCCGAGGACCACCATCAGTCCGAGCTGCACCCATCCGCCGAGGTCCAGCCGATCGTCCACTTCCGCTGCCGCTTCCCCCGCCATGGGCGGCGACGATACGCCGGTCCCGACCCCACCGCACCTGGCGATCCGCTCGGAACCGGGAGCGGTGACCCGTCCGCACGAGCATCATGAGCGCATGAGGTCGATCTGGAAGGGCTCCATCGCGTTCGGGCTCGTCAACGTGCCCATCAAGGTCTACGCGGCGACCGAGACGCACGACGTCTCCCTGCACCAGATCCATGACGAGGACAAGGCTCGCATCCGGTACAAGCGGGTGTGCGAGCTCGGGCACGAGGTCGAGTACGGCGACATCCAACGCGCCTACGACGACGGTGAGAAGACGGTGGTCCTCACCCCCGACGACTTCAAGCAGCTGCCGCAGGAGCAGTCGCACGAGGTCGAGGTCCTGGAGTTCGTGCCCGTCGACCAGGTCGACCCGATGATGTTCGAGAAGACGTACTACCTGGAGCCGGACTCCCGCTCCCCGAAGGCGTACGTCCTGCTCCGGAAGACGCTCGAGCAGACCGACCGCCTGGCGATCGTGCAGTTCACGCTCCGGCAGAAGACGCGGCTCGGGGTGCTCCGCGTGCACGACGACGTCCTGCTGCTGCAGGGGCTCCTGTGGGGCGACGAGGTCCGTGCTGCCGACTTCAAGGCCCTCGACACGTCGGTCAAGGTCAGCGCGAACGAGCTGAAGATGTCGTCGTCGCTCGTCGAGAGCATGTCGACCGACTTCGACCCGGACCGCTACACGGACGAGTACCAGGAGGAGCTGCAGCAGCTCATCGACGCGAAGCTCGAGGCGGGCGACGACGTCGACACCGCGGAGACGTTCGGCAAGGACGAGTCGGACGACGACGACACCGGTGGGGACGTCATCGACCTGATGGCCGCACTGCGCGCGTCCGTCGACAAGAACCGCGGGGGCGGAGCCCGGTCGGGAGGCTCGGGGTCGCGTTCCACGTCCGGCTCGCGATCGCGCGCGGCCGGTTCCGACGACGACGCGGACGACTCGTCCGACCGGAAGCCGGCGCCGAAGCGGGCCTCGGCCGCGAAGGCCCCGGCGAAGGCCGCTCCGGCGAAGCGGTCGACCGCGAAGAAGGCTCCCGCGGAGGACGAGCCGGCTGCGGAGAAGTCGACCGCGAAGCGGGCGTCGGCGAAGAAGAAGGCGAGTTGAGGGCCTCCCGGCCGGAGACGCTGACGGCTGCTCAGCTGCCCTGACCCGACCCACCCGTCCGCCGTCGCAGGACGAACGGCAGCGTCGTCCACAGTGCAGCCGTCCCGATGAAGACCGCGGCACCACCGACCAGTCCGCCGCGGTCGCCGAGCACCACGTCGAAGACGAACAGCACCGTCCCGGCGAACAGCAGCGCACTGGCGAACAGGGCGACGAGCAGGATCACGTTGCCGGCCCGGACCAGCTCGTGCTTCTGACGCTGCCGGAACACCAGGCGGTGGGTCGCGACCGCGGACAGCGCGACCACGGTGACGACGACGGCCAGGACCACCAGCACGAGGTAGGTCGTCTCCTGCAACTCGGTCAGGGAACGGAAGCGCTGCTGGAACGGCAGGGTCAGGAGGAACCCACCGAGGATCTGCGTGCCGGTCTGGACGATGCGGAGCTCCTGCTGGATGTCGGCCCAGTTGCGGTCCCAGCGTTCCGCCGAGGTCTCGTTGCGCCCGCGCTCCGTGCCGCGGGGCTCGCTGTCGGTCGTGCTCATGCGACGAATGTACGCAGAGCCGTCGTCGCCGCCCGCAGCCGGGCCGTCATGCGCGTGTAACACGAGCAGCGGGAGACTGGACGGATGACTCCACAAGAGCCTGGCAGCCTGTCCCCATCGGCACGGCCTGCCCGCCGCTGGCGCGTCGGTCAGGAACCGGTGACGGGGGCCCAGTCTCCACCCGAGGTCACCGGCCCACCCGTCACCGTGTCCATCACCCGCCTCGTCGAACCGGAGCGCATCCCCGAGGTCACGCTGTGGGTGCAGTCGGGCGTGAACCTGGCCAACCGGTACCCGGGGTTCCTCGGCTCGGGGTGGGTCCGTTCCAGCGCACGGTCGCGGGAGTGGCACATGCTCTACCGGTTCGCGGACCACGACTCCCTGTCCACGTGGGAGGTCTCGGACGACCGCCTGCGCTGGCTGGACCTCGGTCGGGACCTGGTCGTCGAGTCCCGCGTCGAGAAGCGCACCGGCATCGAGGGGTGGTTCGACGTGCCGCAGGACGCCCCGGCGTCGAGCGCGCCGCCGCGGTGGAAGCAGGCCGTCAGCATCTGGCTCGGGTTCTTCCCGGTCAACCTGGTGTTCACGGTCCTGGTCGGGTGGCTGCTGCCGTCGTTCGCGGGCCTGGCGGCGCTGCCCAGGGTGCTCGTCACGACGCTGGTGCTCACACCGGTCATGACGTTCTGGGTGCTGCCCTTCGTGACGAAGCTCATCCGCCCCTGGCTGCTGGCCCCGCCCCGCCGCTCCTGATCGCGGAACACAACGTCGGCGGCTGCCCACAACTGAGTACCGCTGTGAGGAGGCGCCGACATTGCGTTCCGCGGGGGTGGCGTCTCGCGGGGGCACCGGGCCAGCGGGCCGCGCCGGAAGCGGCAGCGCGGGTGGCGAGCGGGGCGGAGGTGGCGTCGTGGGTCTGCCGGAGTGCGGCCCAGCCCGCGGTCACGTCGATCGACTCCGGGTCTTCGATCGGTGCGGCGAGCACGTGCTGCGCCCAGGGCACGGCGTCTCCGGGCAGCCGCAGCTCCGGCGGGAACGCGCCGGTGTCCGCGGTCGAGGTCCGGGTGTGCGCGGCGGCATTGCTCGCCCGGTCCGGGGACCGCAGCGACATGAAGGCGACGTGGCGCGGCGGGGTGCCCGCGCTGATCGTGGTCGCCGCCGCCCAGCAACCGTGGTGCACCGTTCTGGGACGGTGGTCGATGTGGCACGAGGACTTGCTCAGGCGCACAAGTACTGTCTGCTCTTGTCGGACAGCAGCGGCACGCGGCTCGCGCAACGACCACTTCCTCAGGAGCCTGCCGTCGGGCGGTTCCGTCGCCGCCGCGAGCCACGGCCAGCCGAGGTGATGATCGCGGTGATGCAGATCACCACCCCTGCCGTCAACCAGT
Organism: Curtobacterium sp. MCPF17_047; assembly: GCF_003234045.1. Classification (NCBI taxonomy): domain Bacteria; kingdom Bacillati; phylum Actinomycetota; class Actinomycetes; order Micrococcales; family Microbacteriaceae; genus Curtobacterium; species Curtobacterium sp. MCPF17_047. Next base: position 16,675 of record NZ_QKSF01000008.1, read on the forward strand.
CGCGGACTGTGCCCAGACCACCGGTGGCCGCGACGATGATCACGGCCGTCAGGACCGCAACCGGGAAGCAGGCGGCAACGACCTTCGGCAGGAACCGGCCGGCCGACCAGGCTGCTCCGAAGAACGCGGCGACACACAGTGCGATGAGGAGGTCGGTCATCGAGGATTCCTTTCCAGAGTGAGCGGCGTCGACGAGTCCAACTCCCGACGCAGCAGAGCTGCGAGACGAGCGGATGCGGGCCACACGGTGAGTCGAACGGTGTGCCGCCCGCGGAGTGTCACGGTCTGCGTGCCGCGCTGCCTGGAGAACCCGACCCACCGGCACACGTCGACCGAGTCCGCCCTGACCACCCACACGGATCGGAACAGCGTCCCCCGCTGTGCGATGACCCACCGGCCGCCGGACGCACTGGTTGCTACCCGGATGTGACCGATGTGGCTGTCTGCCGCTCGGAGCAGGAGGAACGCCGCGGCCACAGCAACCAGCGCGAGCGGAGCCAGGGTCACAGACGCGACGGTGGCGAGGAGCAAACTCCCCGCGACGGCGACCAGCACGACGGGCAGGGCTCGAGTTCGACGAGACCCGTCGACCAGATCAGCGGAAGGCAGACCGGTGAGGAAGCCGAGCATCTCGACGGCTTGCGGCATGCGGGTCAATGGCAGCAAGAGGTTCCGGGTCACGAGCCCGCTGCCTCCTCGAACGACGGCACGGAGGACGACGCGGTTCCCGAGAAGCATCAACACGGGTCTTCGGAACTCGTACGCTGCAACGTCCTCCGACACGACGACACGCTGCTCCCTCTGCGCCAGCCCCGCGGCGAAGACCAACTCACCGCTCGGACTGCACGTCACTGAGAAGCCTCGGTACCGGACCCACGCGACGGTGGACCCGTAGACCAGGCTCCCGACGGCAACGATCCCGACGGCAAGGCCCGACACCACAGGATCGAGCCGAGCGATCTCACGCACGGATGGCAACACCGTTCTGGAGAGACCGAACCAGGGCAGGATCTCGGATGCCGCGGAGTAGACGCTCGGCAGGAAGAAGACGAATGCGCCCGTGCAGACCCCGATGAGCACGAAATCGGACGGTCGGAGAGGTGGAGTCACGACCCGTCCTGGCTCGGACTCCATGATCGGCGCGACGTCGAGTACCTGTCCGGGGTCGAGCAGACCTGGGGTGGCCCGCTCCGCCCGGCTCTGACCGTGGAGCCGCACGAGGCGAGCAGCCTCGCCGGTCAGGAGGTCCTGGATCGTGACGGACGCCATCTCCGATGCCCGCAGTGTGATCCGGAGATCCGCGACACCGAAGGTGCGCTGCACCAGTGTCTGACCGACGGTCACGCTGACGACGGACCGCCACGAGAGGCGCTTCTCCTCGCGGCCGACGAGTCCTCGGAGGACCGTGATGCCGCGCCTGTTCGCCGCGTACCGCACGGTGCACCAGCCGGAGAAGACCTGCACCAGCCGCGTGTAGCCGTAGTAGACCAAGACGACCATGAGCACCGTGTCCCAGGCAGATGGGAGCGCCGCCGTCAGCGTCACGCCGAACCCGACCACCAGCCAAGCGGATCGCATCACGATCGCGGCCCGGACGAGCAGGGAACGCGGGTGGGGACGACGAAGTGGAACACGATCAGACATCGTCAGCCCCGAGTTGCATCAGGCGCTCGACGTCCATGTCCGACATGGGCAGGAGCGAGACTTCCCGCGCTGGGGTGAACAGCACGCACTTCGCGACGCAGAGGCGCTGCAGGAGCGGACCCGCTTGACGGCGGACCAGCGTGATCTTGGATCCGGGGATGTGATCCACTGAGCGGAACACTGCTCCCCGGTACACGAGCACGCCCCCCGGAACGATCTCGACACGGAAGTTACGGACTGCGACCGGGATGACGAGCACAGACTCGATGACCGCGCTGAGCAGAGCAAGTGCAGCCACCACCCAGCAACACGTTCGCCACGCCCCGGATGCCCAGACCGTGCAGAGGATCGCTCCTCCGGCGACGATGATGCCTCCCGCCCAGGCTTCGATCCGACCGACCATCCTGGCTGCGATCTCCGCCGCTCGCAGCGACTCACGGGCCTCGAAACCTCCGCGCCGTTCACCGCCGGCGGTTCGATGTCGCGTCACGGTACTGCTCTTCGAGGGTCTGGGCTTCGGAGACGAGGTGCGACAGCACCGCCCCGGAGGACAACGCCGTCCGGAACACCCGCGCTGGCTCCATCCCTCGCACCAGGATCGAACTGTCGGCGGTGACGACCACGTCGGCTCCGGCTGCCGTCAAGGCGCGGACGAGTTCCCCAGCCCGCGACTCCGCGCGGAGCCGGACCGAGTTCCGCGCCGGACTCCGGCCGTCGAGTGGGGACAGAGAACCGTTCGTCAGGAGCACCACGCGGGTGGCGATCCGCTCCATCTCAGCCATGAGGTGCGAGGAGAGCAGCACGGCTCGTCCGGAACTGGCGAAGCCCCGGAGGAGTTCGCGTATCCAGAGCACCCCGTCGGGATCGAGACCGTTGAGCGGCTCGTCCAGCACCAGGACGTCCGGCTCATCGACCAGCGCCAGGGCGAGCGCGAGCCGCTGACGCATCCCGAGCGAGAGGTGCTTCACGCATCGGCGCTCCGCATCGCTGAGCCCGACGGTTGCCAGCGCCGCCTGCACAGAACCGCGACGTACTCGACCGCGGGAGTACAGGTGTGCGATCACCAGGTGTTGACGACACGTGAGCCTGTCGTCAAGCCACGCCGGGTCGAGGAGCGCGCCGATCCGCAGAGGACCGTCCGTGGCATCTCCGAATTCGACGACGCCAGCTTGCGCCGTGTCGATACCAGCGACGATCCGGAGGAGGGTGCTCTTCCCGGAGCCATTCGCGCCGAGCAGTCCAAGTACCTCGCCAGGGCGGACTTCGAGGTCGAGGTCCGTGAGCACCTGGTGCCCCCCGAACCCTTGACGGACGCCGATGAGTCGGACGATGGGGTTCATCGGATGCCCCACCGTCGGATACTGACCAGACCGGCGATGAGGAGAGCGGTGTCCAGTCCCACGAATCGGAGGACGGCGGTCCCTTGCGTCGAGGGCTCCAACAGCGCAGCAGTGAGCGTCACCGGCGCGAACTGCAGGACCGAGACGCTGATACTCGGTGCCCATATCCCAGCGATCGCCACGAGGAGCGGCAGCGCCCAGACGACGGCCAAGTAGACGAACACTGCGGGGACGGGCGATCGCATGAGCATGCCGATCCCGGCGCCGAGCAAGACGAACAGGAGATGCAGGGCCGGGAGCGCCAGCCACGCAAGCGGCGATGCACGCAGGACGTCGTCTGTGCGAGAGGCCGCGAGCGGCACGAGCAACATCACCACGGCGAGCCCTGTGAGCACTCCTGCGGTGGCCAGCACCGCGGTCTTCGCGACGAAGACGAGCGTGCGATCGTTCATCTGCAGGAGTGTCAGCGCGAACTGACGGGATGACAGATCAGCCGCGGTGAAGAGCGCTGCCGCGAGTCCCAGGAAGAACGGGCTGACCTCTGCGCCCGACACAGCTGCTCGCACGACCGTCGCCGATGCCGCGGCCGGTGCGAGGACGAGGACCTGCCCCGCGCCGAGTGCGAGCGCTCCCAGGACGGCGATCGCCAGCAGAGCCATCTGGGAACGCAGGCTCACGAGCCGGTACCCCTCGCCTCGCCACGATCGCGACCATTTGGATCTGGTCGCCGCGTCGGTCGCCCGCCGTGTCATCGTACCCACCCTCGAATTCCGGTCTCCGCCGCCCGGGAGATCCGGGATGGACTCAACGTAGCCGATTTCCCGCGACGTGTATTGCTCACGCCACCTATCAGAATCCTGTATTTGACTTCGAGCGCGCCGACCTGCCACGGTCATGCTCACCGCACCGACTGCGGTCGGGGAGACGCGTGCACGCGGGGACCCGGATGAAGCGAAAAACGAATCGAAGGGGGGCACAGCCATGGCTGTGTTCGCACGGATCCTCCAGCTGCTGGCGAGGTACGGAGCGCGGGCCGTCGCATGGGCGAAGGCCCACGTCCAGCAGGTCCTGAACTGGATCAACATCGGACAGGCGATCGACTGGATCGTGTCGAAGATCAAGCAGATCCTCGGCATCCGCTAGCAGGACGGCGAGGCCCGCCTGTTGCGGAGCCGGCCAGCGCCTGCGTTCGGGGAACCGAGCGCAGGCGCTGGCCTCGTTCGTGAGGGGAGACAGACGTCAGCTGCCACCCGGAGGGGTCAGCCGAGGACCGACAGCTGGTCCAGCCGCTCGAGGATCACGCCCTCGCGCAACGCCCACGGGCAGATCTCCAGCGCGGGCAGGTCGAAGATGTCCAGGCAGGCCTCGGCGACGAGCGCCCCCGGCACGACCTGGTGCGCCCGGCTCGGAGAGACCCCGGGCAGCGTCCCGAGCTCGTCGACCGACATGGTCAGGAGCGACGGCAGCCGGTCGCGGAGCACTGCACCGTCGAGCAGCCGGGGCACGAGCGGCCCTGCGGCCGACGGCGCTGCGCCGCAGATCCGGGCGATGGACCGGAACGTCTTCGAGGTCGCGACCGCCCGGTCCGGAGCTCCGGACCGCAGGAGCCGCCCGGCTTCGCGGGCGATCTCGACGCGGACCTCGTGCCGGATGCGACGCAGCTCGTCCTGGCTGGGGGTGCCGGCCGCGAAGTACGTGCGGGCCAGCCGCGCGGCACCGATCGGCATCGACCAGGCGACGTCGGGCGCCTCGTCCGCGCCGCCGGCGATCTCGAGTGAGCCGCCGCCGATGTCGAAGACCGCGAGACGGCCGGCGGACCAGCCGAACCAGCGGCGCACGGCCAGGAACGTCAGGCGGGCCTCGTCCGACCCGGAGAGCACGGCGAGTTCGACGCCGGTCTGCTCCTGCACGTGTGCCAGGACCGCTTCGGAGTTCACGGCGTCACGTACCGCGGAGGTCGCGAACCCGAGCATGTCCTCGCAGCCGCGGTCCTCTGCGACACGGACGGACTCGGCCACGAAGTCCGTCAACGCGTCGATGCCCACCGGCGTCACCGCACCCCGGTCGTCCAGGTGCTCCGCGAGTCGCAGTGGTCGCTTGAACGACGACGCGGGCAGCGGGGCTGCGCCGCCGTGGGCGTCGACGACGAGCAGGTGACCGGTGTTGGAACCGATGTCGAGGACTCCGACGCGCATGCGCCCACGCTAGTGGTCGGGCGGGAGGCCCGGATCACGTCCCGAGGAACGCCTCCAGCTGCGCGGTGGTCGGGTAGGACGCCTGTGCGCCGGCACCGGTCGCCGCGTACGCACCGACACCGGCTGCGAAGCGCGCGGCCTCGACGAGCGCGTCCCCCGCGGCGAGCCGGAGTGCGACCGCCCCCATGAAGGCGTCCCCGCACCCCGTGGTGTCGACCGCGTCGACGGGGACGGCGGGGACCTCGACCGGCGCGGCGTCCCCGTCGTGCACGACCGAGCCGTCGCCACCCCGGGTGACGATCGACCGGGCGACGCCGTGGTCCCCGAGGGCGGCGGCTTCGTGCTCGTTGACGAGCAGGACGTCGGTCAGGTCGAGGAGCTCCGGTGGGACGTCACCGAACGGGGACAGGTTCGTCAGCACGGTCACCCCGGCGGCGTGTGCGGCACGGGCGGCGGCGAGCACGGCCTCCATCGGGACTTCGAGGCAGAGTCCGAGGACGGCGGCGTCCCGGAAGAGGTCGGCGGGCAGGTCCTCGGCCGAGAACGTGGCGTTGGCGCCGCCGGAGATGACGATGGTGTTCTCGCCGCGGCCGTCGACCGTGATGACGGCGGTGCCGGTGGCCGTCCCCGGCCGGACGACGACGTCCGTGGTGTCCGCACCCGAGGCCGCGACGGAGTCGCGGAGCAGTGCGCCGTTGCCGTCGTCGCCGACTGCGCCGACCATGCGGACGGTTCCCCCGAGCCTCCCGGCCGCGACGGCCTGGTTGGCGGACTTGCCCCCGGGCAGGATCGCCAGGTCGGACCCGTGCAGGGTCTCCCCCGGCTGCGGGAAGCGCTCGGTGCGGACGACGAGGTCCGCGTTCAGCGACCCGACGATCACGATCGTGTCGGTCATCGGACGGTCTCCTTCTGCCGGGTGGCGGCCGTGGTCTCGGCACGCTCGGGACGGGGGATGAGGAACGAGGTCGCCAGGGCAGCGGTCGTGATCACGGCTCCGAGCAGCATCCCACCGGAGTACCCGGCGGTGCCCGAGGAACCGCCGACCCCGAGCGCGATCTGCAGCGCGGGCAGCACGGCGAAGCTGACGCCGGCGCCGAGGTTGAACGCGCCGGCGTTGAGTCCGGGCAGGAACCCCGGGTTCGAGTCCGGCGAGAGCACGATGCCCAGGCCGTTGAGGATGATGTTCGCGATGCCGGCGTACGTGATGCCGATGAGCACGGTCGCGACGACGAGTACGGGCAACGAGTGCACGCCGACGATCGCCATCAGGACGGTCGCGACGATGCTGCCGACCAGCCCGACGCGCAGGACGGCCCGGTAGCCCAGCGTCGGGGCGAGCCGACCGGCGAACGGCCCGACGATCCAGCCGACCAGCGCGTACGGCGTGAGGAACACGAGGGAGGCGAGGTCGGCCTCCATCCCGAAGCCCGCGTCCCCGTTCTGGGCGAGCGAGGTGACGAGCCCGTTCACCACGGCGAACACGCCGGTCATGGTGAGGAACGTGGTGGCGAGGAGCGCCCACGTGGCCCGGCGTCGGAGGAACCGGGTCTCGACGAGCGGTTCCCGCACCCGCGACTCGACCGCCCAGAACACGGCGAAGGTGACCAGGGCCAGGACGATGCCGCCGATGACGACCACCGGGTCCGCGTCGCTGAGCTTGCCGGCCTCGTTGAACGCGGTCAGCAGCGCGCCGACCGAGACCACGAGCGGGACGACGCCCACCCAGTCCATCCGGGTGCCCTCGGACGGCTTCGACTCGACGCCCCAGATGGTGACGAGTGCCAGGGCGATGACGGTGACGACGGCGATGACCCAGAAGATGCCGCGGAAGCCGAAGTGGGTCGCGATCCAGCCGCCGGCGAGGGCGTCGATGCCGGCGATGCCGCCGTTCACCGCGGTGAGCACCCCGAGGGCGGCGCCGTAACGCTTCGGGTCCCGGATCTCGTTGCGCAGCACGAGCAGGCTGATCGGGACGACCGGGCCCGTCACGCCCTGGATGATCCGGCCGGTGAAGAGCATCGGCACGTTCACCGCGAGGGCGGCGACGACACTGCCGACGACCATCACCGCGAGCATCCCGACCAGCACGCGCTTGCGCCCGACGATGTCGGACAGCCGGGGCAGGAACAGGGAGAACAGCGCGGCGAGCGTGAAGTACAGCGTCTGCGAGAGACCGATCGTCGCGTCGTCGGTCCGGAGCTCGCGTGCCATCGTGACCAGCGCGGGGCTGAGCATGCTGGCGTTGAGCTGGAACGCGATGCACGCGGCGAGGAGCGCGGCGGTGAGCGCGCCGATCGGCTTCGCCGGCATCGACTTCGTCGTCGAGGGGGTGCTCATCGCGCTCAGACCTCCGACGTGGCGCTCGGCTGCGTGGTCAGGCCCGCGTCGAGCCCGTCCGCCGCCGCACGGGGCGTCCAACCGGTGTCGGGCGTCTCGCCGATGCGCTCGAGGGCGTCGATCACCAGGTCCCAGAACCGGCCGTGGTCGAGCTCCATCGCGGCGCTGGTGCGGCAGTCCTCCGGCGCCGGGGAACGGAAGTCGGCGACGGTCATGCCGAGGGTCAGCGTGCCCTGGGTCTCGACGCGGATCGGGACCTTCACGGCGCGCACGATCGTCGGGTCGATGACGTACGCGACGGCGCACGGGTCGTGCACCGGCGGGGCATCGAAGCCCTGGACGTCCTGGTACGCCTTGCCGAAGAAGTCGAGGAGCTCCCCCACGAACGCGGCGGGTCCGGTGCCGACGGCGGCGATGCGGGCGGCGACCTCGGGGGTGGCGAGCGCCTGGTGGGTGAGGTCGAGTCCGACCATGACGACGTCCCAGCCGGCGTCGAAGACGATCGACGCGGCCTCGGGGTCGATGACGATGTTGAACTCGGCGACCGGGCTCCAGTTGCCGACGTGGACACCGCCGCCCATCAGCACGACCTGCTTGACGCGCTCGACGATGCGGGGCTCCTTGCGGACGGCGAGCGCGATGTTCGTCAGGCCGGCGGTCGGCACGATCGTGACGGTCCCCGGCTCGTGTGCCATCACGGTGTCGATGATCAGGTCGACCGCGTGCCGCTCGTCGAGCTCGAAGGACGGCTCTGGCAGGACGGGTCCGTCGAGGCCGCTCTCGCCGTGGATCTCGGGGGCGACCTCGACCTGGCGGAGCAGTGGCCGAGCGGCGCCGGCGGCGAAGGGCACGCCGGTGATCCCCGCGATCCGGGCCACGGCGAGCGCGTTCCGGGTGACCTTCGGCAGGGTCTGGTTCCCGACGACGGTGGTCACGGCGAGCAGCTCGACGTCCGGGTTGCCGTGGGCGAGCAGCATCGCGACGGCGTCGTCGTGGCCGGGGTCGCAGTCGAGGATGATCTTCGCGGGGGTGCGGGGGGCGTCGGTCACGAGGCTGCTCCACTTCGTCGGGGAGCCGGCGGCCCAGGGGTCGGGCCGGCCGGCAGGAGGTCGGGGCCTGACGCGCCATGCACGCCGCGTCAAGCGTTTGACATCTCAGCGCATCAAGCGCTTGACGTCAAGTCGTACGGATGGTGCGTCCGCCAGCGTCGCTAGCATCGACGTGTGCCCTCGTCCCCGCGCAGTCGCCCCGCTCCGTCCGGCCGGGTGACCGCCGCGATGGTGGCCGAACGCGCCGGCACGAGCATCGCCACGGTCTCCCTCGTCGTCAACGGCAAGGACCGTGGGCGGGTCTCGACACCGATCGCCGACCGGGTGCGGGACGCCGTCGAGCAGCTCGGCTACGTCGTGGACCACGCGGCGAGCTCCCTGGCGCGCGGCAGCGGCGACCTCGTGGTGCTCATCGCGCCCGACCTGTCGAACCCGTTCTTCGCCGAGGTCATCCGCGGCGTCCGGGACACCGTCGGTGACCGCTTCCAGCTCGTGCTGTCCGTCACCGAGCGCGGCGCGCAGCCGGTGGACGCCGACGTGCGCCGCTTCGAGCGGCTCCGCCCCGCCGGGATCCTGGTCGACGCCCCGGCCGAGAGCGCATCGATGTCCGCGAGCGTCCCCGTCGTCCTGCTCGACGCACCGGGCGGCCCCGGTGCGGTCAACTACGACCTCACCGCCGGGGTGGAGGCGCTGGTCGCCCACCTCGCCGCAGCCGGACACCGCCGGGTCGCCTACCTCGACGGGACCTCACGCGCGACGACGTTCGCGGTCCGCCGCACGCTGTTCGAGCGGGCGACCGCCACCGCCGGCATCACGACGTCGCCCATGGCAGCACATGCGGACCTGACGATCGACGCCGCCGCGACCGTCGTCGGGCAGGTCGTCGACGCGTGGCTCGCTGACGGGGTCACGGCCGTCGTCGCAGCCGCCGACACACTGGCGTACGGGGTCCTCCGGGTCGCCGCCGAGCGCGGCATCGCCGTCCCGGCGACGCTGGCGGTCGCCGGGTTCGACGACCTGCCCTCGTCCTCGGTCACCGCGCCCAGCCTGACGAGCGTCGCCCTCCCCGGTGCGGAACTCGGGCGAGCGGCGGCGCTCCGGCTCCTCGCTGCACTCGACGGCGTCGACACCCCGGACCCGGCGCTGCCCACCCGCCTGGTCCCCCGCGCGAGCACCGGGGCCTGAGACCGAGCAGACGTCGGACGGGAGGCTCCCCACCAGCTGGTGGGGAGCCTCCCGTCCGATCACCTGTCGCGTCTACTCGACGTGCCGGGTCGTCGAGACCGATCCGGTCTGCGAGCCGACCCGCTCGGGCGACTCGGGCTCGGACCCGGCCGGCACGTCACCCCGCACCGCACCGTCGCGACGCGCTCGCTCGAGCGCGTCCGCCTCGTCGCCACCGACGGCCTCGCCGCGGGCGACCATGCCGGCCACGTCCGCCAGCCGTATCTGCGGGATGAAGAGCGCGAGCACGAGCGCCGCGGCGATGAACGGCAGCAGGTACCAGAACACCGGCGACAGCGAGTCGGCGTACGCGTTGACGATGCCGTCCTGCACGGCCTGCGGCAGCTTCGACAGCGACGTCGGGTCGATGCTCGAGCTCGCGCTGGCAGCGTCGGTCGCGCTGCCACCGGCACCGCGGAACACGTCCGTCAACGCGTCGGTCAGCCGCGAGGTGAACAGCGCACCGAAGACGGCGACACCGAGGGAGGCGCCGACCTCGCGGAAGTAGTTGTTCGTCGAGGTCGCCGTGCCGACCTGCTCCGGCGGGACGGCGTTCTGCGCCACGAGCACCACGACCTGCATGATCAGGCCGAGCCCGGCACCGAACACGAACAGGTACACGCAGATCAGCCAGATCGGGGTGCTGGCCGCGAGGGTCGTCATGCCGAGCATCGCGATCCCGACCACGATCGTGCCGATGATCGGGAACGCGCGGTACCGGCCGGTCTTGGTGATGAGCGTGCCGGAGAGGATCGAGGTGCCGATCAGGCCGACCATCATCGGCAGCATCAGCAGGCCGGACACCGCGGCGGACGTGCCCGAGGCCATCTGCAGGAACGTCGGGACGAAACCGATCGCGGCGAACATGCCCAGGCCGAGCACGAAGCCGATCGCGGTCGCGATGACGAACGTGCGGTTGCGGAAGAACGACAGCGGGATGATCGGGTCCTGCGCCCGCGACTCGACGAGCACGAAGGACGCGGCGGCGACCAGGAAGCCGGCACCCCACGCCCAGGTCTCGGGAGCACCCCAGCCGTGCTGGCGGTTGCCGCCGAACTCGGTGAAGAAGACCAGGCAGGCGGTGGTGGCGGACAGGAGGGCGACGCCGAGGACGTCGATCCGCTTCGTCGCCTTCTTGCTCGGCAGCGTCAGGGCGAACCACGCGACGGCGAAGGCCGCGATGCCGACCGGGATGTTGATCCAGAAGGCCCAGTTCCAGGTCATGTGGTCGACGAAGAAGCCGCCGAGCAGCGGGCCGCCGACCGCCGAGAGGCCGAAGATCGCACCGAGCGGGCCGAGGTACTTGCCGCGCTGCGAGGCGGGGACGATGTCGGCGATGATCGCCTGCGACAGGATCATGAGCCCGCCACCACCGAGACCCTGCAGGGCGCGGAAGACCACGAACTGCCAGAAGTCGGTCGACAGGGCGCAGCCGAGCGACGCCAGTGTGAACAGTGCGATGGCGACGAGGAACAGGTTGCGGCGACCGATGACGTCACCGAACTTGCCGTAGATCGGCATCACGATCGTCGAGGCGAGCAGGTACCCGGTCGTGATCCACGCCTGGTGCGCGACGCCGCCGAGCTCGCCGACGATGGTCGGCATGGCGGTCGAGACGATGGTCTGGTCGAGGCTCGAGAGCAGCATCCCGGCGATGAGCGCGGCGAAGATGATCCAGATGCGACGCTGGGTGAGGAGCAGCGGCCCGTCGGACTGCTGGCGCCCCCGACGGGTGGTGCTCGGCGCTGATGCGCTCATGAGGTGCCTTCCTGGGCAGGGATGGTGATGGCTTCCGTCATGAGACGGAGGTTGGTGTCGAGGAGTTCGTCGAACCGGGGTCCGGACGCCTCGTCGAAGTCGTCGGCGAAGTAGGTGCCGGCGCTGACCCGGACGACACCGACGGCGGCCTCGGTCACCAGCCGGGCCCGGGGGTCGGCGGGGTCGTGCCAGGCGAAGCGCTGCCGGACGGCGTCGGCCACGTTCTGGATCTGGGCGTCCGTGGCCGACAGGAACCGCGCGGTCAGGGCGGGCTCCCGCTCGAACACGTGCCGGACCAGGGCCTCGTCGGCGCGGTCGATGCCGGCGACGTGCAGCTGCTCGATGATGAGCGCGATGACGGACGGCAGCGGGGCCAGGGCCGTGGGGACGACGGCGCCGTCGGCGTAGGCGGCGAGGAGCGCGGTGTCGGCGTTCAGCTCGATGCCGAGGACCACGTCCTCCTTCGACGCGAAGTGGTTGAAGAAGGTCCGCCGGGAGACGCCGACCCGCTCGCAGAGCTGTTCGATCGTGAAGCCCTGCAGTCCGCCGTCGACGACCGCCCGACGCGCTTCGGACACCATGCTGCGCCGCAGGGTGCGGGTACGTTCAGCGGTGGTCACCGGGAGATACTTGCACTCCTTCGCGGAGAGTGCAATTCATCGCGGGGGAACTCCCAGCGAGCGGGTCAGATCGCCTTCGCGAAGCAGTACGACCAGGGCATCGTCTCGGCGTAGGGCTCGTACACGTCGATGCGGTCCCACCCGGTCTTCTCGTACAGCGCCACGGCCTCGGGCTGCTTGTCGCCGGTCTGCAGGACCAGACGCGTGGCCCCCTGCTCCCGGCCCACACGGGCGCACTCGTCGAGGAGCGCGGTCGCGGCACCCTTGCCGCGGGCGGCCGCCAGGACGATGAGGCGCTTCAGCTCGATCTCGTCCCCGAGTCGGCGGACGGCGATGTGCCCGAGGACCGTCCCGTCCTCGTCGACGGCGAGCAGGGACGTCACGACGGTGGACGGGTCGACCGACAGTACGCGGTTGCGCTCCGCGGTGACCTCGGGAGCCTCACCGGGGTTGGAGTCGCCGTAGCGCTCGTGCATCTCCTCGTCCATGGTCGCGCGGAGTGCGACTCCGCGCGGGTCTTCCCAGGGCACGCGTTCGATGGTGATCACGATCGTCCATCCTGACACGCGACGGGCGGGCCCGTACACACGGGTCGCGTCAGGAGAGCGAGCCGATCGGGCTGCCGTCGAGGTCCTCGAGCAGAGCCGCCGCGTCGTCGTACACGGCGGCAGCGCCGGCACCACGCAGCTCGTCGCCGCCGATCCCGCCGGTCATCACGCCGATGCACCTGACCCCGACGCGCTTCGCGGACTCGACGTCCCACATCGCGTCGCCGATCATGACGGCACGCTCGGGGTCCACGCCCACCTTCTGCAGGGCGACCTCGATGATCCCGGGGTCCGGCTTCGCCTGCTCGACGTCCTCACCGCTCGTCACCGCGGTGATCCAGCGGTCGGCGTCCAGGAGTTCCAGCAACCGGTCGAGCTCGTTCTGCGGGGCGCTCGTCGCGAGCACCACGGCGTGCCCGCGGCCGGCGACCGCCTCGAGCAGGTCGCGCGCGCCGGGCAGCAACCGCAGCTGCGGCATGTGCTCCGAGTAGTAGGCGGTGTGGAACTGCTTCGCGGTGTCACGGACCTCGTCCGAGGCGTCCGGCAGCAGTGACTCCAGGAGCTTCGACGAGTCCATCCCGATCGCCCGGTGGATCCGCCAGGCGTCCACGGACTCCCCCGCCGCGCGGAAGGCCCGCCACCAGGCGTCGATGTGGGCGTAGTTCGAGTCGGCCAGGGTGCCGTCGATGTCGAAGAGGACGGCGGTGGTGGGGGTGTCGGACATGCCTCCACCCTGCTCCGTCGGCGGCGACCGTCGCCTCAGGTGGGCCACCGGGTGCGGTGGACGCGCCACACGACGGACGGGAGGCCCGGGACCGTCTGGTCCCGGGCCTCCCGTCCGTCAGGTGGTGACGTGTCAGGCGTTGCGGACGTCGTCCGCTGACGACTGCGCGTTGTCCTTCACGTCGGACGCGGCGCCCTGCGCCTCGTCCTTGACCGTCTGGGCGGCGTCCTGCGCGGTGCCCTTGAGGTCCTGCGCGTGCTCCTTTGCGGCGTCGACGAGCGGGCCGCTGGCGTCCTTGGCCTGCTCCTTCGCCTTGTCCAGGAGCGGTGCGGCCTTGTCCTTGAGGTCGCCCGCGAGTTCCTCTTCCTTGGTGGAGGAGGGCAGGAGCGACGACGCGAGCCAGCCGACACCGAAGGCGATGAGGCCCACGGCGAGCGGGTTGCCCTTCGCCTTCTCGACACCGCGCGAGGCGGCGTCCTTTGCGGAACCGGTCGCGTTCGACGTGGAGCCGGAGACGCTGGAGCGAGCCGAGCCGGCCGCGCCCATGACGGAGTCGCGTGCGCTGCCTGCGGCGCCCATCACGGAGTCGCGGGCGTCCTGGAACCGGCCCTTGACCTTCTCGGTCTGGCGGTGGGCGATCGACGACGGGTTGACCTTGTCGGCCAGGGCGTCGACGTCCGAACCGAGTTCGCCGCGGGTGCGCTCGATGTCGGCGCGGATCTCGTCTGGGGTACTCATCAGTTCCTCCCGTTGTTGGGCTTGAGTGTCTCGGGGACTTCCTTGACGGTCGCGACCGTCTGCGGCGCACCGTTGATCTGCTTGATCTCCTTGCGCCCGCGGGAGGCGAGGATCGCTGCGGCGATCGCGTAGATGACGGCGATGATCACGGCGGACCAGGCGTTGCCGATGAGGTAGCCGAGGCCCCACCATGCGGCGATCGACAGGAACAGCAGGGCGAACAGCCCGGTGACCCCGGCGCCGCCGAACATGCCGGCACCCTTGCCCGCCTTCTTCGCGGAGTCGGTCAGCTCTGCCTTGGCGAGCGCGACCTCCTGCCGGAAGAGGGTCGAGAGGTCACGGGACACCTCGGAGAGGAGTTCGCCGAGGGGCGTCGATGCAGCACGCTCCTCGGCGCTCGGCTGCCCGGGCACCGTCCGACCGGTCGCGCCGGGGAACGGATCGGTCATACGAGCGGCCCCGTCCCGGCGGTGCCGGTCCCCGTGGTGCTCGTGCCGGTGACACCCGTCGAGCCGAGGTCGGAGGTCCCGGTCGTCCCGGTGGTGCCAGAGGCCTCGGCTTCCTTCTCGTGCTTGATCTCGGTCGTCAGCGCCTTGGCGAGACGGCCGGCGAGGATGCCCGCACCGGCGGCGATCGCGATGAAGGTCCCCGGACGGCGAGCCGCGAACGACTTCACGTCGTCGACGAGCGAACCCGGGTCGCGGCCTTCGAGGTACCCGGCGAACGAGCCGGCGCGGTTCGACAGGTCGCGGACGACCTTCGAGGCCAGGCCCTGCTCGTCGTCGTTCTCGGCCATCTTGCCGAGCTGGTCACCGATCGTGCGGAGTCCGCCGGCGGCGCGCTGCTGCTGGTCGGCAGCCTGGTCCTTGAGGGTGCTGGACGCCTGCCCGTAGAGCTGGCGTGCGTGGTCCGACACCTCGGAGGCGACGTTCGCGGCCTGCTCCTTGGCGGTGCCCGCGACGTTCGCGGCCTTCTCCTTGGCGTCGCCGGCGACGTCGGAGGCGGCACCCTTGGCGGCGTCGGCCTTGCCACCGCTCGAGCTGTCGTCGGAGCCGGTGCTGCTGACGCCGCTGCCGGTACCGGTCGCGGTCAGGCTGCCGGCGGGGACGGTGCCCGCGGGCAGCTGCTCGTCGGCGGGGATGGCGTCCAGCGGTTCGAGGTCGTCGAATCCGGTGGGGCGTGCGGCGGGGGTACCGCTCGCGTAGGACGGGACCGTGACGCCGGGGTGGATCTCGTGACCCTCGGCGGCAGCCGTGGCGTCGTGGATGGGCGTCCCGGAGTCGTTCCCGGGTGGGTTCGTGGTCATGGTCGGCCTTCCGGTCTTCTCGTCGCGGCGGGCGGTGCACCCGCTGCGTTGGACCCGAACCTGCGCGGAAGAGTCTGGGACGGGTTCCAGGAACTCCGATCTGCGCGGATTCCCGCTCGACCCTCCCCAGAACGCCAGTCGAGGAGCGACGTGCCCCTCCCTCACAGCGACCGTCCGGTTGGCTCGGGCCATGCCTTCCGTCTCGGTCGTCGTCCCGGTGCGCGACGACGCTGAGCACCTCCGACGCTGCCTGACGGCTCTGGCGGCGCAGACCCGGCTCCCGGACGAGGTCGTCGTCGTCGACAACGGCAGCTCCGACGACAGCGCGGCCGTGGCCCGTGCCGCCGGCGCCGTCCTCTGCGTCGAACCGGTCCGCGGCATCGCCCGTGCGTCGTCGCTCGGCTACGACAGGGCCCGAGGGGACGTGATCGTCCGGCTCGATGCGGACTCCGTGCCGCCGCCGCACTGGATCGCGAGCGCGCTCGACCTGCTCGAGGACCCCGCCGTGGTCGCGGTCACCGGTCCGGGCCGCCCCGTGGACGCCGGGCCCCTCGTCCGGCTCGCCTGGCCGGTCCTCTACATGCAGCCGTACTTCGTCCTCATGCACGGCGCCCTCGCTCGACCGCCGCTGTTCGGGTCCGCGACGGCGATCCGCAGGTCCGCCTGGCTCGCCGTCCGCGACCGGGTGCACCGGGACGACCCGGAGGTCCACGACGACGTCGACCTCAGCATGCAGCTGGACCCGTCGTGGCGGGTGCTGGCCGACCCCGTGCTCGCGGTGGGGGTGTCCGCGCGACCGTTCTCGAGCCTCCCGTCCGCACTGTTGCGGGCACGACGCGCCTTCCACACCTTCCGCGTGAACGGTCGGCGCGCCGCACCCTCACGCCGGTGGGCGCGACGGCTCCGGGTGGCCTGGCGGGCTCGTGACCACGCACGGGCGTGGTGGCGGGCCCGCTGACCGTCGACGCCACGGCCGACGGCTGACGCGGCGCGTCACGTCCGTCCCGCCTCAGGGCAGGACGACCACCTTGCCGGCGATGGCCCCGTCGGCGGCCTCGGCGTGCAGGGCCGGCAGCTCGGTGAGTGGGATGCGCCGCGTGACCTCCACGTGCAGCGAGCCCTCGTCGACCAGGGACACCAGGCGTGTCAGGCGGTCGCGGTTCGGCAGCACGAAGACGACCGCGGAGCGCACGCCGCGTGATGCGTCGTCCGGGGCGGGCATCCAGGCGGTGGTGCTGACGACCACGCCGCCGTCACCGACCAGGGCGACCAGCCGGGTGAACTCCGCCGGGTCGAGCGGGGCCAGGTTGAGGAGCACGTCGACCGGTTCGGTGACGGCGTCCAGCAGGTCCGTCGTGGTGTGGTCGACGACCTCGTCCGCTCCCGCAGCCCGGACGGCGTCGGCGCTGCGGGGACTGGCGGTCGCGACGACGTGTGCGCCGAGTTGCTTCGCCAGCCGGACCGCGTACTTGCCGACCACACCGCCCGCGCCGACGACCAGCAGGCGCTGCCCGGCCTGCAGCCGTCCGTCGTCGACGAGCGCCTGCCAGGCCGTCAGGGCGACGGAGGGCAGTGCGGCGGCGTCGGCGAGCGGGATGCTCGTCGGGGCGGGGACGAGGACGTCGGCAGGAGCGACGACGTACTCGGCCGCGCCGCCGTCCCGCTCCATGGGCAGGAACCCGACGACCGTGTCACCGACGCTGAGCCCCTCGACTCCGGCCCCCACGGCGTCCACCGTGCCGGAGACGTCGTAGCCGGGGACGTGCGGCAGCACGATCGGGATGGGGAGGGCCCCGGCGCGCATCCCGGCGTCGGCGGCGCTGAACGCCGAGGCGGCGACCCGGACCCGGACCTCGCCCTCGGCCGGGACGGGCTGTGCGACGTCGACGTACTGGAGCACCTCGGGGCCGCCGATCTCCTGGAACTGGACTGCCTTCATGGTCGTTTCCTCTCGTTGTTGCTTCGACTTCGAAGCACTTGTCAGGAACGTACCACTGCTTCGAACTCGAAGCAATGGGTAGGATCGATGCATGACCGAGACACCGCTCCCGCTCACCGGCGCGCAACTGACCGCCTACCTCTCGTTCACCGAGGTCAGCGCCCTGCTCCGCCCGGCGGTCGAGAAGCAGCTCAAGGACGTCGGAGCGCTCAGCTACGTGCAGTTCCAGTTGCTCGCCCGACTCGGCGACGATCCGAGCGGCAGCCGGAGCATGACCGACCTGGCGGACGGCGTCGTCTACAGCCGGAGTGGGCTGACCTACCAGGCGCAGCTGCTCGACCAGCGCGGACTCGTCTCCCGGGCGCCGTCGCCCGAAGACGAGCGCCGCGTCGTCGTCACGATCACCGACGCCGGCCGCGAGGTCCTGGCCGCCGTGTTCCCGGGACACATCGCGCTCGTGCGGGAACTCCTCTTCGCCTCACTGTCGGAAGCGGACGTCGAGTCGCTCGCACGGATCCTGGGACGGGTCGGGACGCGTCTCCGCGAGGCCCCGCCCCGCTCCGCCGCTCCGCGCCGTCGACGGGCCGACTGACGCGACGGTCGACGACGTGGCGCGAGGAACCTCGCGGCCCGCATCGAACACCGTCCAGCCGGACGGCGTAGCGTCGCTCCAGTCGCCCAGCCGGAAGGCACGCGAGGGACCCTGACCTCGCGGAGCGACGACTCGCGCCTGCCACTCCCGGAGGCACGCGCAGGCCGTGGACGCCCGCCCCTGACCCGAACGGCGGCGGGCGTCCGCGAGTCCACTCGGCCAGGTGCCGGCCGGGAGGCGCGTCAGCGGCCGCCACCGTGCCTCTGCCGGTATTCCACATTGCTGTTCTTCATTGAAATGCGTCGGGAAGTCTTCTATGGTCGAGTTGTTGCGGCGCGCAACCACTCGCTCAGGAGGAACGATGAATTCCGGCCCGACCACGATCACCTGCATCGCGACCACCGTTGCACTGACGCTGAGCAGCCTTCTCTGGACGCCGGCAGTGGCTTCTGCCACCACTCGGCCGGCCGAGCTGGACACGGCCGCCGCAGCGCGAGCGTCCGACCCTGGTGTCGTCGCTGAAGCCATCCGGGAAGCAGACGCTGCCGGTGCGCTGACGAGTGATGTGACCAGCGCCGACGGCACTCGCCTCGTGACGATCTCCGCGGGGCACCTGGACCTCGATCTGACCGTGCCCGGTCGGGACCACCGACTCGGAGCAGGAAAGGACAAGAACGGCGTCTTCGTCGACTTCAACTCGTTCGACCAGCAGGTGATCATCGGCGGAGGCGGAGTCGTCGCCGCCGAAGGGCTGTGTGCGCTCGGTCCGGCGGTGTGTGTCATCGCCAACGTCGTCGTCCTGCTTGCCTTCACCGCCATCAGCAACAACGGTGGCGTCAAGTGCGGGAAGAAAGTCCTGCGAGTCCACGCTTCAGGCAAGCCAGCCCCGTTCTGCGCGTGACCGGGCTGAACCGCGCAGTCACCGCGACGGTGAGGGTCGTCTCGAGCATCGGGTTCGCAGCGTTCCTGGCGATGTGCACGCTCCTCGCGGGCGCTGCACTGTCAGTGGACCTCCGGGAGGACGGACATCCCGTGCTGAGCGCGGTCGCGAGTGGCACCGGGATGGCTTTCGGCGGCGGCAACCTCGGTTGGGCGGTCCGGCGTCGGCAGCGGCGAGCACAGCGGACGCACTCCGGCGAATGAGGAGGCCTCGCGGCCTGTCGGGACGGCCGCCGCTCAGCCCGCCGCCGGGTCGGCCAGCAGTGACGTGAACGCGAGCTCGGCCGCACCGCGGAAGAGCACACTGCCGACGAGCTCCGCCGGGACGATCCGCAGGTCCTCGCCCATCGCGGTCATCGTCTGGGCCCGCACGGCGTCCTCGAGTCGGCTGCCGACATGGCGGAGCAGTGTGCCGAGGAACCCGCCGAGCACGACGACGTCCGGGTTCACCGTGTGCACCACGTTGCGGATGGCGACGGCGAGCGCGGTGACCTGCCGGTCGACGACGGCCGCCAACTCCGGACGGGGACCGTCGGCGAGGACGTCGCCGAGCCGGTCGGCCTGGTCGATCCCGAGTCTGGCGGCATCGAGCAGCGCTGCCTGCGAGGCCTCCGTCTCCAGGCACCCGACGGCCCCGCAGTGGCAGCGGATCCCGTTCGCCGCGACGAAGGTGTGGCCGAGCTCCCCCGCGTACCCGGCGGCACCGGCGAGGGGGCGGCCGCCGGTGATGATCCCGCCACCGATGCCACTCGCACCGCCGTTGACGTACACGACGTCGGTCGCCCCGCGCCCGGCGCCGTAGAGGAACTCCGCGGTGACACCGAGGTTCGCGTCGTTCGCGGCCCGGACCGGCAGCCCGGTGCGCTCGGCGAGCGGAGCGGCGAACGCCTCGTCACGCCAGGCGAGGTGCGGGGCGTACCGGACGACACCGTCACCGACCCGGACGATCCCGGGGACCGACACCGCGACGCCGACGACCCGTCGGCCCGCGGTCCGTTGCCGCTCGGCCGCAGCCGCGACCAGGTCGGTGGCGATGGCGAGCGCTTCGTCCGGTGTCGGGACCGAGGGGGTCCGGACCGTCCGCCGCTCGTGTTCGGTGCCGTCGAGGCCGATGACGGCCAGGGTCACGGCATCGATCTCGGGGACGATCCCGAGGGCGACGACCTCGGCCGAAGCGGAGACGGTCGCACTCGGACGTCCGACGCCGGTGGCGGGCGGCGCGTCCCCCTCGACGACCAGGCCGAGGTCGACGAGTTCGCCGACGAGGGCGGCGACCGTGGAGCGGTTCAGTCCGGTCTCACGGGTGAGGGCGGAGCGGGGCATCGGTCCACGCTCGTGCACGAGTCGCAGGACCCGGGCGAGGTTGCGGCGCCGGACGACGTCCGTGGTGCGCGCAGGACGGGAGGCTGTGCTCGCCTCCGACATGTCCGCTCCGATCGTCCGTCCCGCCAGCGTAGTGCGGCCGGCGAGGTCGGCCGCGTGCCGCGCTGTCCGCTCGGTTCGCTCGGTCCGCCTGTTCGCTCGGTTCGCGCTGAGCGACAGTCCTCGTGGTGGCGGCCGCGAGGACTGTCGCCCAGCGCGAACGGATGATCGCGTGTCAGCCGGCGGCCGTGACCGTGCCGTCGTCGGCGAACGCGACCGCGTAGGTCACGGCCCGGCCGTCGGGGGACGTCACCACCACGTCACGGGTGCCGGCACCACCGGCGCCCGGGAACGCGCGGAGTTCGAGCGCCTCGTGGTAGTCGTGATCCGGCCGGTCGGTGCGGGTGGACAGCGGCAGGACCGCGCCCTCGCGGACCCAGAGCGGGAGGGTGTCGAAGCCGTGCCGCTCGCGCCGCCAGACCCCGCCGGGAACGACCTCGCCCGTGAACCAGTTCGTCCACGAGCCCGCCGGCAGCCAGTACTCGACGTCGCCGGACTCGCTGAACACCGGCGCGACGAGCAGGTCCGGTCCGAGCAGGTACTGCCGGTCGCAGTACGCGGCGGTCGGGTCGTCCGGGAACGCCAGCGGCATCGGACGCATCACCGGGATGCCCCGTGCCGACGCCTCGAGCCCGGCCGCGTACAGGTACGGCATCAGCCGGAGCTTCAACTCGGTGAAGGCCCGCGTGACGTCGACCGCTTCCTCGTCGAACGCCCACGGCACCCGGTAGGAACTGCTGCCGTGGAACCGGCTGTGCGACGAGAGCAGCCCGAACTGCACCCAGCGCTTGAAGACGGCCGGGTCCGGGGTGCCCTCGAAGCCGCCGATGTCGTGCGACCAGAAACCGAAGCCGGACAGCGCCAGGGACAGGCCGCCGCGCAGGGTCTCCGCCATCGACGGGAACGACGAGGTGTTGTCCCCGCCCCAGTGCACCGGCATCTGCTGGCCGCCGGCGGTGGCGGAGCGGGCGAACACGACCGCGTCGCCCTGGCCCTTGGTCTCCTGCAGCACCTCGAACACGGCCTGGTTGTACAGCTGGGTGTACCAGTTGTGCATCCGCTCGGGGTCGCTGCCGTCGGCGTAGACCACGTCGAGGGGGATGCGCTCGCCGAAGTCCGTCTTGAAGCAGTCGACGCCCTGCTCGACGAGGGCCCGGAGTTTCGACTGGTACCAGGCGGTGGCGTCCGGGTTCGTGAAGTCGACGAGCCCCATGCCGGCCTGCCAGAGGTCCCACTGCCAGACGGTGCCGTCCGGGTTCTGCACCAGGTACCCGGCGTCGGCGGCCTCGTCGAACAGCTTCGAGGCCTGCCCGATGTACGGGTTGATCCAGACGCAGACCCGCAGGTCCTTGTCGTGCAACCGTCCGAGCATGCCGGTGGGGTCCGGGAACACCCGGGGGTCCCACTCGAAGTCGCACCAGGTGAACTCGCGCATCCAGAAGCAGTCGAAGTGGAACACCGAGACCGGCAGCTGGCGGGCGGTCATCTCGTCGACGAACGAGGTGACGGTCGCCTCGTCGTAGTCCGTGGTGAACGACGTGGACAACCACAGGCCGTAGGACCACGCCGGCACGTGCGCCGGACGACCGGTGAGCTGGGTGTACCGCTCCAGGACGGCTGACGGGCTGCCGCCGCCGATGACGTGGAACACCAGGGACTCCCCCGGCACCGAGAACTGCACGCGCTCGACGGTCTCGGAACCGACCTCGAAGGAGACGTGCCCGGGGTGGTCGACGAGGACGCCGTACCCGCGGTTGGTCAGGTAGAACGGCACGTTCTTGTACGACTGCTCGCTCGACGTGCCGCCGTCGGCGTTCCAGATGTCGACGGTCTGCCCGTTCTTGACGAGCGGACCGAAGCGCTCGCCGAGCCCGTAGACGAGCTCACCCACGCCCAGGTCGAGCTGCGCGTGCACGAACCGGTCCGACGCCGGTGCGTCCGCGCCCTGGACCCGGGCGTTGCCGACCACCCCGCGGGAGACCTCGGCGCCGGGGTCGAGGGTGACGTACCCGAGCGACTTGTGCCCCGAGCCGGTGAGCACCCGGCCCGCACCGTCCGCATCGGTGGCGACGAACCGCAGGTCCCACGGCGCCCCGGGCGTGACGACGGCCGACAGGTCGCCGGAGGTGAGGGTCCCGACACCGTCGGTGACCGTGGCGGAGCCGTGCCCCGCCTCCTGGCCGACCAGGTCGAAGGAGAGCTCCGGACGCGGTGCCCGGAAGTGCTCGACGCGGACGGTGACGACGCCCGCCATCGGGCTCGACAGCGAGACGGTCAGGGTCGGACGGTTGAGGGTGTCACCCCGCGACGCGATGACCTTCGTCGGCGCGGTGACGACCAGGCGGTCACCCTCCGGCGTCTGTCGTGCGTCGATGTCGTACGCCTCGGCGGCGTACACGGGGTGGACTCCGGGCCTGAGCTGCCAGAACCCGTCGGTGAACTTCATTACTTGACCGCTCCTGCCGTGATGCCGCGCGCGAGCGTGCGCTGGAAGATGAGGAAGAACACGAGCGTGGGGATGAGCCCGAGCAGGGCCGAGGCGCTCGTGGTCGTGACGTCCA
Organism: Curtobacterium sp. MCPF17_047; assembly: GCF_003234045.1. NCBI lineage: Bacteria > Bacillati > Actinomycetota > Actinomycetes > Micrococcales > Microbacteriaceae > Curtobacterium > Curtobacterium sp. MCPF17_047. Next base: position 39,611 of record NZ_QKSF01000008.1, read on the forward strand.
TGAGCCGGTCGCCCTGCAGCAGGGAGATCGCGACGGGGACCGTCTGGTTGTCGTTGCTGACCAGGAAGGTCAGCGGGATGAGGAACTCGTTCCACGTCCAGATGAAGAAGAAGATGAGCAGGACCGACAGGGTCGGGCGGCTGATCGGGACGATGACCCGCCAGAGCACACGCCAGCGGCCGGCGCCGTCGAGCGCGGCCGCCTCGAGGATCTCCTTCGGGAAGGTCCCGTAGACGCTCGACAGCAGGTACGTGCCGAACGCGGACTGGATCACCGTGAAGACGATGATGACGCTCCACACGTTGTCGTACAGTCCGATGCCCTTGAACATCATGTAGAGCGGGTAGAGCAGGACCTCCTGCGGCAGCATGTTCGCGAGCATGAACAGCACCACGATCCAGGTGCGGTACCGGACCCGACCGATGCCGATCGCGAAGGCGTTGAGGATCGAGATGAGCACTGCGAGCAGCGCCACCATGCCGCTGATGAACACGCTGTTCCAGAGCTTCAGCGGGAAGTCGACCCGGTTCCAGAACGTCGTGATGCCGTCGAAGGACAGCTGCGTCGGCCAGGCGAGCGGCCCGCCGGCCGCGTAGTCCGCGGGCGTCTTGAACGAGTTGAGCAGGATGAGCAGGAACGGCGCGGCGATGAGCACCGCGATGACGATCCCACCGGCAAGCACGACCCAGTCGGCGGGCCGCTTGACCCCGCCTTCGCCCGGTCGCTTGCGCGGCTTCGTCGTCGGCCGGGAGGCCCGTCCCGCGTCCGCCGTGACGGTCGCCCTGGTGCTGGGTGCGGACACGGTCATCGTGCCTCCTCCTTGCGTTCGGCCCGGTTCTGGGCGGCGATGAACCCGATGGCCACGATCACGATGACGACCGTCAGCGCGGTGGCGATGGTCGCGCCGTACCCGACCTGCTGCGCCTGGAAGAACTGGCTGTACGAGTAGTAGCTCGGCACGATCGTGGCGTTGCCGGGGCCGCCGCCGGTCAGGGCGTAGACGGGCCCGAACACCTTGAGTGCCGCGATCGTGCAGGTGAGCACGACGACGAAGATCTCGGGCCGGATGATGTGCACGGTGATGGAGCGGAACCGCTGGAACCAGTTCGCGCCGTCGAGTTCGGCGGCTTCGTAGAGCTCCGGGTCGACGCGCTGCAGGGCCGCCATGAAGACGACGACCGGGTAGCCGATCTGCACCCAGACGAGCACGACCGCGACCGACAGCAGCGCCGTGTCCGGGCTGCCGAGCCAGTTGTGCTGCAGGCCGTCGAGGCCGACCGCGCCGAGGACCGCGTTGAGGGCGCCGTTCTCCGGGCGGAGGATCCACCCGATGACGATCGCCGCGATGACGGCCGGCAGGATCTGCGGCAGGTAGTAGGTGGCGCGGAGGAAGCTGGCGAGCTTGCCGCCGAACTTCTTGCCGATCACGTCGAACAGCGCGGCGGCGAGGACGAGCCCCAGGCTGGTGGGGACGATCACCATCGCCAGGATCATCACGATGCTGTTCCGGAACGAGATCCAGAACTGCCCGTCGGCCATCAGCCGGCGCCAGTTGTCGAGCCCGGTGAACTGCGGCGGCAGGATCCCGCGGTAGTTCGTGAACGACAGGTACACGTTCCACCCGAGCGGCACGAGGATGATCGCCGCCAGCAGCACGAAGCCGGGGAGCAGGTAGAACCAGTAGCTGCCGCGGCCGGAGGCGGGCATGATCGCGCCGTCGTCGCGGCGGCGGGGGCGGGGCACGCGGCCGCGGAGCGGCGCGATGGGAGGACTGGACGCCATCGTCGGGCTTCCCTTCCGGGGAGTGGGGTGGTGCGGGTGAGGGGCCCGGGAGGCACGTGACGAGTCGGACTCGTCACGCGCCTCCCGGGTGGCCGCGTCAGCGACCGGGGTGGTGCGGGCGACCGGAGGGTCGAGACCGTCAGGTCAACCCGTGACGGCCTTCACGCCGTCGGCGTACTGCTGGCCGAGCTCCTCGTTGACCTGCTTCGGCGAGCTGCTGCCGTTGAGGACGCTCTGCAGACCGGCGTTCAGCTGGTCGTAGAACGTCGACGTGGGCCAGTCGGGGTAGTACGCCAGACCGTCACGCTCGGTGAGCGTGTTGAAGTTGGCGATGAGTTCCTTGCTCTTCGCGTCGGTGATGTCGGACTCGGTCGCCGCGACCGGAACACCACCGTTGTTGCCGATGATCGCCTGCATCTCGGGACGGAGCGTGATGTCGATGAACTTCTCGGCGAGCGTCTTGTTCTTCGCCTTGGTCGGGACGACCCAGAGGTTGCCGGACGAACCGGGCGACATCTCGGCGCCCGGGTACAGGAAGGTGCCCCAGTCCTGCTGCATCTCGGTGCCGAAGCGGCCGTACCACCAGGAGCCGGAGAAGAACATCGGGTACTTGCCGCTGATGAAGGCGGTGCCGGCGTCCTCGGCCTTCATGCCGGTGGAGTCGCCGGAGATGTAGCCCTTGTCGGTCCAGTCCTTGATCGTCTTGGTGGCGTACGAGATCTCCTTGTCGGAGAAGTCGACCGGGTTCTTGTACAGCTGGTAGTCGTTCACCCAGCTGCGGTCCGCCTTGGACAGCGCGAGCTGGTACCAGAGCTGGCCCAGCGGGTACTCGGCGGCCGACTCGGCGAGCGGCGTGACGCCCTTCGACTCGAACGTCGCCATGGCCTTCTCGAGGTCGGCCTGGGTCTTCGGGACCTCGACGCCGTACTTCTCGAAGAGCTCCTTGTTGTAGTAGAACTCCACGTACTCGCCGTAGTCGGGCACGCCGTACCAGGAGCCGGAGCCCATCACGCCCTTGTCGTCGTAGCGCGCGGTGGTCTGCAGGGACTTCGCCAGCTTGTCGTCCCAGCCGTACTTCTCCACCGCGTCGTCGAGCGGGCTGAGCAGACCCTGGCTGGCGAGCAGGCCGGCGGTGGCGTTGCCCTTGTTGTACTCGATGAGGTCCGGCGCCTGGTCGGAGTTCAGCGACTGGCTGGCCGTCTTCCGGATCTGCTCGAAGCTCTTCTCCTGGAACTCGACCTTCGCGCCGGTCTCCTTCTCGAAGACCTTGATGGACTCCTTCCAGGCCTTGCCCATGGCGGAGTCCTCGGACTCGAAGTGCCAGAGCTTCAGGGTCTTGCCGTCCTCGTTGCTGCGGTCGTCGGCGCTCCCACCGGCGGAACAGCCGGTCAGGACGACGGCGGTCGCGGCGAGCCCGGCGAGTGCGCCGAGCAGGCGTGACTTCTTCATGTCGCTACTTCCTCGTAGTTGGTGATGGGTGTCGCAGTATCGAAGCGCTTCGACAGTGCACGGCCGAAGACGCCGGTGGAGCCGTGTCCGGTCAGTGCACCGGTCGGATGGACCCGCGGTCGATGAACCGCGGTCGGAGGAGTGTGACGCCCGGTTCACGGGCACCGTCGACCTGACGGACGGCGCCCTCCACGGCGCCGCGACACATCTCCTCGAGCGGGAGGGGGATGGTGGACAGGGGGACCTCGAGCGCGTCGGTGTCGTAGCTCGCGCAGGCGGCGACGACCGAGACGTCCTCGGGGACACGGATGCCCCGGGACACGAGGTGGGCCAGGACGGCCTCGACGACGGGCTCGTTGCAGTGGAACACGAGCGCCGTCATGTCGGGCAGGCCGGCGAGCAGCTCGTCGGCGGCCGCACGCTGGTCGACGCGGTCGAGGGACGGGTACCGGGCGAGGGTCGCGATGCCGGCGGACCGGCACTCGTCCTCGAACGCGTCGGCGAACCGGCGGATGAAGCCGGTGTGCCGCTCGACGTAGGTGGCGGGGTGCCCGATGACCCCGATGCTGCGGTGCCCGGCGGCGGCGAGCGCCCGGACGGATTCGCGTCCGGCCTCGGCGAAGTCCAGGTCGATGCAGGTCAGGCCCGTGGTGTCACCCGGGACGCCGACGAACGCGGCCGCGGCACCGGAACGGCGCACGACCTCGGCCCGCTCGTCGTCCGTGGAGACGCCGAGCACGACGACCCCGTCGACCAGCGAGCTGTCGACCACGCGACGGATGCCGGTGACCTCGTCGTCGCGGGCGAGCAGGAGGACGTCGTCGTCGTGCGCCCGAGCAGCCTCGACGACCGCTGTGACGAAGCGCATGTGCGTCGGCAGGTGCGCGTCCTCCCGGATCGGGGCGGACAGCGCGAGGATGTTCGTCCGGGCGCCGGCGAGCATCCGGGCGCCGGCGTTCGGGCGGTAGTCCAGGTCCGCGACCGCCCGGTCGATGCGCTCGCGGGTGGTGGCGGAGATGCTGCGCTTGCCGGAGAGGGCGTACGAGACGGTCGAGATCGACACGCCCGCGGCCTTCGCCACCTCGTGGATCGTCACCATGCGCGCACCTCCTCGTGCTCGTTCGTCGCTGCTGTCGGGCGGCTCGTGGAGGGCTTGTGAAGCGCTTCGACGAGCTTGCGACGGCGACGTTAACAGCGTCGAAGCGCTTCGCGCAACCCATTTGTCGGCGATGCCGACAAATGGAGCGCGCCATGTGCCCACCTCCCGTCGGCATCGGACGCGCCCGCCGCTGGAAGAGCGGGGCCGGACATCACGGATCGGCATCATCCGGACGACGACGAGGGTGTGGAGGCGGGTTCCCCTGCCAGGATCGACCGCATGGGGGCACGCAGCGCGCACGTCATCACCGCACTCGTCATCGGCACCGTCGGGGTGGTGACGCTCAGCGGGTGCACGGCCGACGAACCAGCACCGACGAAGACCGTGACCGTCAGCGCGACGCCCCGGGCGCTGCCCCCGGGCGACACCGACGTCAGCGCCGCAGCGGTGTGCGGGCAGGTGAGCGCCGTCGAGACCATCACGTTCAACGCCGCCGACGCACACCAGCGCGGTGAGCTCGGGGACGAGGCGTACCGGTCCCGACTCGACGCCGCGCGCTTCGTCTACGAACGGCTCCCGTCCGTCGGCGACGTCGGCACGTCGGTCGGCGCACTGCAGACGTGGCTGACAGACCACCCGGCCACCGATTCGGCGCTCGCGCTCGACCCGGACGACGTCGGGCTGCAGGACGCCGTCGCGTCGGTCGGGGCGGCCTGCGGCGCGGCCGGGTCGCCGGTCGCCATCTCGGCGGCGTCCGGCGGCTGACGGGAGCGCGGTCCCTCGCGCCGACCGACCGATCACCGCACCGGACCTGCCGCTGCGATGCCCGTCCGCCGGGCTACGCGAGCGGGACCGCCGCCGGCCGGGAGGCCCGGCTCACCACCTCGACGACGCCGTGCGTCCGCCCCGCGGTCACGATGGACTCCATGACGTCGAGCACGTGGAACGCGAGGTCACCGGAGGCCCGGTGCGGCTCCCCCGACGCGATCGCCCGCGCCATGTCGGCGAGACCGACGCCCCGTCCGGCGTCGGGGAACCCGGCGAGGACGGGCAGTTCCCGGAACGTCCGGTCCGCAGGCGCCGCGATCCGGGTCGGGTCGGAAAACCGGTTCGGATCGGCGACCGACAGCGACCCGGCGGTGCCGTGCACCTCGAACAGCGGCGCCTCGGTCGCCCACACCTCGAACGACACCGTGAGCGTGGAGACGACCCCGCCCTCGTGCTCCAGGATCGCGACGACGTGGGTGTCGACGTCGACGGCCAGGACCTGCCCGGCGTTCGGCCCGGTCGCGACCGTGCGTTCCCGGGTCGACCGGGTGGTGCTCCCGCTGACGCGCACGACGGACCCGAAGAACGTGACGAGGCTGGTCAGGTAGTACGGGCCCATGTCCAGCAGTGGACCGCCGCCGGGCTGGTAGTAGAAGCCGGGCGCCGGGTGCCAGAGCTCGTGGCCGGGCGCGCTCCACGACACCGCGGCCGCGACGGGCGTGCCGATCCGACCCTCGTCGAGTGCGGCGCGGGCGGTCTGCACACCGGTGCCGAGCACGGTGTCCGGCGCGCTGCCGACCCGCCGGCCCGCGGTCCGGGCGGCGGCGAGCACCGGAGATGCCTCGGCGGTGCTCAGCGCGAGCGGCTTCTCGCCGTAGACGTGCTTGCCCGCAGCGAGTGCCCGGAGTGCCACCTCGGCGTGCGCCGCCGGGACCGTCAGGTTCAACACGACGTCGACCTCGTCCGACTGCAGGAGCTCGTCGACCCCGAGGGCGTGCACGCCCTGCTCGTCGGCGACCGTCGCAGCCCGGGCGGTGTCGAGGTCGGCGACCGCGGTGAGCCGGAGGTCGGGCAGCGACGGGAACTGCTCGAGGTACTGCCGGCTGATGTTGCCGACGCCGACCATGCCGACGCGGAGGGGTGCGGCGCTCATCGGGCGGCCCACAGCAGGCCGCGCTCGATGATCGTGCGGACGGGTTGCGACTCGACGATCTCGATGCGGTGCCCGGGCGCCGAGACGAAGATCCGCCCCTTGCCCCACTGCCGGGTCCAGATCGCCGGCGAGGTCACCGGCCGGTTCCAGGCGTCCCAGCTCCGGGCCTCCTGGGTGGTGGTGGCGAGCACGTCGTCGTACTCGTCGCTGAGCACCCAGTACTGCTCGCTGACCAGGTCGAAGTCGTCGATGCCCTGCGTGATCGGGTGCTCGCGGCCGAGGTCCGTCACGTGCACCGTGTAGGGGATGTAGTTGTCGGACTGCTCGCCGACGCGCTCGGACGGGTGCTTGCCCGCGTGGTGGGCGAACTGGCCACCGATCATGTGCAGGTAGTCGGCGTTGTCCCGGTACGAGTCCGCGATGCCGCCGTGCCACCCGGCCATGCCGGTGCCGGCGAGGACGGCGCGCTGCAGGCCGGCGAACTCCTCCTTCGCGATGGTCGACATCGTGTTGACCTGCACCACGAGGTCGACCGTGTCCATCACGGCCTGGTCGGCGTAGACGGCGGTGCCCTCCTCGACACGGACGTCGAAGCCGTTGTCGCGCAGGAAGGGGCTGAACAGCTCGGTGGTCTCGACGGGCATGTGCCCGTCCCAACCGCCGCGGACGACGAGTGCCTGGCGTTGCATGGGTGCTGCTCCTGAGGATTCGGGGGAGGGAGGGGTCATCGCGTGGGGATGGTCGTCCAGGCGCTGCCGTCGGCGGCGCTCCGCTGCACGGCGTCCAGGACGTCCTGCACGTGCAACCCCACGGCGAAGGACGGCTCGGGCTGCTGTCCGGTGGTGATCGCGGTGACGAAGTCGGCGACCTCGTGGACGAACGTGTGCTCGTAGCCGATCGTGTGCCCGGTCGGCCACCAGTGCGCCATGTACGGGTGCTCCGGTTCGGTGACGAGCACCCGGCGGAACCCCTGCTCGCCCGCCGGAGCGGCCTGGTCGTACACGCGGAGTTCGTTCATGGCCTCCAGGTCGAAGGCGATCGCTCCGGTGGACCCGCTGATCTCGATGGTCAGACCGTTCCTCCGCCCGGTCGCGTACCGGGTGGCCTCGAACGAGGCGACGGACCCACCGGGCCGGGCCGCGCCTCCCGTCAGTCGCCCCAGGAACCAGGCCGCGTCGTCGACCGTGACCCGGCCGCGCTCCTCCGAGGCTGTACCGGACAGGCCGACACCCCCGGCGAGCAACGGGCGCTCGTGCACGAACGTCTCGAGCGTGCCGCTCACGGTGCCGAGCGTCGCGCCCGTGATGTGCTCGACGAGGTCCACGGCGTGCGCGCCGATGTCGCCGAGCGAGCCGGACCCGGCGAGGGACGCGTCCAGCCGCCACGTCATCGGACCGTCCGCGTCGGTGAGCCAGTCCTGCAGGTACAGCGCACGAGCGTGGCGGACCTCGCCGATCCGGCCGGCCTGCACGAGCTGCCGGGCGAACGCGAGGGCGGGGACGCGCCGGTAGCTGAAGCCCACCATCGAGCGCACCCCGCGCGTCGCGGCCGACGAAGCGGCGGCGACCATGGCCTCCGCCTCGGCGACGGTGTTGGCGAGCGGCTTCTCGCAGAGGACGTGCTTGCCGGCCTCCAGGGCAGCGATCGCGACCTCGACGTGCGACGACCCCGGCGAGCAGACGTCGACGACGTCGACGTCGGGGTCCTCGACGACGCGACGCCAGTCGGTCTCGGCGCGTTGCCAGCCGAAGCGGTCGCGGGCCGCCTCGGTGCGCTCGAGGTCGCGGCCGACCACGACGGTCATCTCGGGCTCCCGCTCGAGCGGGAAGAAGCGTGGCGCCACCCGCCAGGCCTGCGAGTGGGCGGCTCCCATGAAGCCGTGCCCGATCATCGCGACCCGCAACCGGTCCTCCGTCATCGCATGCTCCCTCGCATCGTGCGTCTGCGGTCGACGCTACGGACGGGCGGGCGGCCGGGACAAGCCGGACGGGAGGACCGGAAAACTTTCGTGCGCCGTCTCGCGCCGTCGACCGCGTTCCGCCCGATGCGGACGCGTCAGCGTGCGCCGTACGCCCGCATGAACGCGTGCACGCCGCTCGTCATGATGTCGCGGACCTCGGCACGCGCGGGTTCACCCGGGATCCAGTTGTTCCAGGCGAGCAGGGTGGTGAGCGCGTTGAAGTGGTCCGACGCCAGGCGCGGGTCATCGGCGTCGAGCAGGCCGGTGCCCGCGAAGTGTGCGATCCGCTCGGCGAGAGCTTCTTCCGGGGCGGAGTTCAGTGGGTGCTGCTCCAACTCCGGCAGCAGCGTGCGGTTCTCCGAGATGAGCTTGACGGTGGTGGCGTAGTCCGAGGAGCCGAGCATCGACGACCCGATCTCGACGGCGAACTCCGTGAGTGCGCCTTCCAGAGCGGCGGTGTCGGGGATGTCCGCCTCGTCGGAGAGGTGCGTGTCCAGGGCCGTCCGGAGCGACGCGACCAGGGACTCGCCGGCGTCGACCACGACCCCGAGGAGCAGCCCGCGCTTGTCGCCGTAGTAGTCGTACACGGTGCGCTTGGAGACTCCGGCCCGCGCGGCGACCGCGTCCATGCTCGTGCGGTCGACGCCGTCCCGCACGAAGAGTTCCCGTGCAGCGGCCATGATCGCTGATCGTTTCTCCGCCTGGCCCTGGCGGAGCGGTCTCGACGGTACGGCAGCTCCCACATAGCTGACCTTACCGGTCTTGCTGAGAACTACACTGCACGGTGTAGTGTGCGCAGCATGACGACAACCAACCCACTCCCTCCCTCCACCGACACCGCGCCGGTGAGCGCCCGGCGGCTCAACGCCATCAGCCTCGTGCTGGTGCTCGGAGCCCTCACCACACTCCTCGACACGACCATCGTGAACATCGCGCTCGACCACCTCCACCGCGTGTTCCATGCACCCGTGGCCGACACGCAGTGGATCGCGACCGGCTACCTGCTCGCCTACGTCTCGGTGATCCCGGTGTCCGGTTGGCTCTCGGAACGGATCGGTGCCCGCTCCACGTGGATGGTCGCGGTCGGCCTGTTCACGGTCGGCTCGCTCCTGTGCGGTCTCGCCTGGTCACTGCCCTCACTCGTCGTGTTCCGGGTGCTCCAGGGCCTCGGCGCCGGACTGGTGCTCCCGGTGACGATCACGATCCTGACCCGCGCCGCCGGTCGCGAGCGGATCGGCCGGGCGATCGCGACGATCGGCCTGATCGGGCAGCTCGCGCCGATCCTCGGCCCGATCATCGGCGGCTCGATCGTCCAGTCGATCAGCTGGCACTGGCTGTTCTTCGTGAACGTCCCGATCTGCGTCGCCGCACTCGTGCTCGCACCGCGGTACCTGCCGGCGACGACCGGCCAGCGCGGCCACCGGTTCGACCTGCTCGGCTTCGTGTTGCTGACGCCCGGCGTCGCTCTGGTCGCCTTCGGCGTGAGCCAACTCACCGGTACCGAGGGCTTCCGTGCGGTGCAGGCGTGGCTCCCCCTCACGGTCGGCGTGGCGCTCCTCGTGGCGTTCGTCCTCACCGCGCTCCGTCGCGGGACGCAGGCCCTGGTCGACGTCCGTGTGTTCGCCCGGCGCAGTTTCGGCCTGTCGAGCGTCATCACGTTCGTCGGCGGGTTCTCGATGTACGCGCTGATGTTCCTCCTGCCGCTCTGGTACCAGCAGGTCCGCGGCGTCAGCGTGCTCCAGACGGGGCTGCTGCTCATCCCGCAGGGACTCGGCACGATGGCCTTCATCGTGCTCAGCCGCAAGATGTCCGCCCGGATCGACCAGCGGGTCGTCGTGGCGGGCGGCGTCGTGCTGCTCATGCTCGGCATCGTCCCGTTCGCCACGGCCGGTGCCAGCGGGGAGTCGGTCCTGCTGCTGGCCGCGCAGTTCGTCCAGGGCTTCGGGATGGGTGCGGCGTCGCTCCCGGTGATGACCCTGGCGTTCGCGAGCCTCAGTCAGGCCGAGACCCCGAGAGGGAGCGCGGCGTTCAGCATCGTCCAGCGCGTCGGCGCCCCGTTCGGTGTGACGGTGGTCGCGGTGATCCTGGAGCACTTCCTCGCCGGGGCCGCCACCCCGACGGCGGTGGCCGGCGCGTTCACCGGCACGTTCTGGTGGGTCTTCGGGCTGAGCGCGATCCCGCTCGTGCTCGCCTGGTTCATGCCCCGCACCCGCTCCTGACGGCGTCGCGGCGTGCCGTCCGCGGCGGCGGGCGGCACGCGGCGACACATCCGGGTCCGTCACATCGTGCGAACGCCGTCGACGCCGGCCGGATCGGTGCCCGACCGGCAGGTGCGGGGCTGACGGCCCGGCAGTGCAGGGCCTGCCGGCTCAGTCGCGGGTGGCGATGGCGGACGTCGTCGGGATGCGGTCGGGTCAGACCGTACCGGCCGCGACGTCGTCCGCGGTGAGCCCGACGGTGTCGTCGACCAGCCGGACCACCACCGTGATGGTGTCGGGGCGAGGGCCGGGCTCGGCGTCCACGACGGAGCGGATGCGTTCACCGACCTCGCGCACGGTCTCCGTCGCGGGTCGAGCACCGTCGACCGCGACCTCCGCGGCGATCCGGACGGCCCCACCGCCGCGGTGGACGTCCACCATGGTCCCCGGCTGACGGAGTTCGAGTTGCGCCGCCACTTCGTCCGCCGCGACCCGCACGATCGACTGCGCCGGGAACACGTGGCTCACGCCGTCGGTCCCGCGCGCGACGTCGGTCAAGCGGCGGGACAGCTCCTGGTCGTCGGCCACGGGTGCTCCTAGGGGACGTAGACGTCGTCGAAACGGACGTCGATCTGCTCGATGACGAGTTCGGTGTGACGGGTGAGCACGTCCACCACACGACGTCGGAGGCGGTCGGCGGTCTGCTCGGCGACCTGGCCGTAGGCGATGGCCGCGGTCAGGTCGACGGTGATCGGCGTGCCCGGGGTCGAGACGTCACCGGTCAGGGTGCACCGTCCCATCACGATCCCGCCGGTGCTGTCACCGGCGCGGCGGATGAGGTTGCGGACCGCGGCCTCGGTCAGCACGAGTCGCAGCCGCGGGTCCGGATGACTGACGGGGACGTCACGTCCGGACGTGATCTCCGCCCGGATCGTGGTGAGCAGGCCGTCGATCCAGGCGTTCTCGCGGTCGGGGTCGGCGTCGGCACGACGCTGCATGGCGTCGACCGAGAGCTCGCGGAGGCGCTGCATGTTCGACAGGGCGAGGCGGCAGGCGGCGGACGACTCGATGTCCGGGTCCCGGGGGGTCCGCCCGCGGTCCAGGTACTCCGCGAGCTCGTCGAAGGTGTGGCCGTCGAGGTCGGCGTCGGGCAGGACGTCGGCAGGCAGGGTCTGGTCGTCGTCGCTCATCGCCACGCCTCCATCTCCCGGAGCAGGAACTGCCGTGCCCGAGCGAGGAGCCCTCGGACCGTCGAGACCGGCAGCTCGAGCGCCTCGCTGATCTCCTGGTAGCTGTACCCGGCCGTCTCCCGCAACAGCCAGCAGCGACGCTGGTCGGCAGGGAGCCGGTCCAACGCAGCCCACATCGCGTCGAGCTGCAGCCGCGCCTCGACGATACGCTCCGGGCTCTGAGACGGGTCCGCGGGAGGTTCGATCTCGTCGACGTCGTCGTGGTGCCGGCGTCGGCGGAGCCGGTCGATCGCCTTCCGGGTGACGATCTGCATCATCCACGGCCGGAAGCGGGCGGGGGTGTCGAGGTCCGACAGACGGCGCCACCCGGTGAGGAACGACTCCTGCACGACGTCGTCGGACTCGACGTTCGATCCGAGCATCTGTTCGGCGTAGACGCGCATCAGCGGACCGTGACGACGGGCGAGGACGGCGAAGGCCGGTACGTCGCCGTCCACGGCGCGGACGACGAGCGTCGAGTCCTCGGCGCGGCCGAGCGGGTCATCGTCGCGCATCCTCACCTTCCGACGGTCCAGGGGTTCGTCCGTCCGGTCGACGGCCGCATCCGAGCATGCACCGTCGCCCCCGGACTCGCCCGCACGGAACGGATTCGTGACGGAATGCCCGGTCGGTCCGTCCAAGGAGGGGGCGTCCCGACAGGAAGCAGACGATGCACGACCGACCGACCACCGATCCCCGCGCCGTGACACCTGTCGGACGTGCGGGACCGGACCGCGACGAGGGCTGCCCGGGTCGTTTCGACAGCTGGCACTGCGGGCTCCCGCAGGGGCACGGCGGACTGCACGTCGCCGAAGAGCCCCAGGGTCGGACCACCTGGAACGACGCCCTGGACGGCCGCGACCTCGGCTTCCTCTGACGCCCGCTTCTCGGCCCGGCCTCAGACCGTGTCGTCCGGACATCCGCACGAGCGTCGGAGGACGAGTTCGCCGGGGAACAGTTCGTGCGCGTGGTCGCGGTCGGCCGCCAGCAGTCGCGTGACCGCGCTCCGCGCCATCTCGTCGACCGGCTGCCGGAAGGTCGTCAGACCCGGCCAGGCGTACTCGGCTTCCGAGGAGCCGTCGAAGGACGCGATCGCGACGTCCTGCGGCACCCGGACACCGCGCTCGTGGAAGGCCCGCAGCACCCCGACCGCGGTCCGGTCGGACGCGACGAAGAGGGCACGTGGTCGGTGGCCCCCGTGGTGCGCACCGGAGCCGACGCGGGCCCGGTCGTCGGCGATCCGGTGTCCGGCGGCCCGACCGCCCGGACGGGTGACCTCGGCCGCCACGAACGGCCCGGCCGGCACTCCGGCCGCCGCACAGGCCTGCAGCCACCCGATGTACCGGGGTTCGGTCGGGTCGTCCTGTCCCACGAACCCGACCGATGCGTAGCCGTGCTCGAGCAGGTGCGTCGTCGCCGCGACCGCTCCCGCGCGGAGGTCGGTGCCGAGACTCGCGACCCCGCGCTCACGGCTGGCCACGTTGAGGGCGATCCACGGCAGCCCCACGCCGTCGAGCGCCGCGCTGTCGAGCGGGGTGTCCCCCGCGAGCACCAGCACCCCGTCGATCTGGCGCGCGGCGAACTCGCGGAACCGGGCGAGCACCTCGTCCGGTCGGAACGACGTGGCCGTCGTGTACAGGGCGTACCCGCGGTCGCGGGCCGCGGCCTCCAGGGTGCTCGCGTACTCGCCGAAGAACGGGTTCGTGAAGACGGGGTCGCTGCTGCTGGGCACGAGGAAGGCGAGGGTGTCCGCGGAGCCGGAGCGGAGGGCGCGTGCCGCCTGGTTCGGTCGGTACCCGAGCTGTTCGACGGCGGCCCGCACCCGTTCCGCCGTCGCGGCGGCCACCGGTGCCGTGCCGTTCAACGTGTAGCTGACGACGGCGTCGCTCACCCCGGCGAGCCGGGCGACGTCACGTCGTGTCGCCTTCCGCGGGGCCGGCGTCCCGTTCGTCATGCCCTGCGGCTCCGCACCGAGGCCGGCCCAGGGCGGCGCACACGCGGCCACGCCGCCCGACCGGTCATGCTCCGGACAGCTCGCTCCGGACCGGCAGCGGCGACCCGACGGGCACCGGGGCGTCGCCGAAGTCCGGGATCGGCAGCCGCTCGCCGTCCTGCAGCGCGGACTGGAACGCGACGAGGCCGGGGAGCGTGTACCGGGCCGCGACCCAGGCGTTGACGGTGGGCAGCGCGCCGCCGTCGACGGCGCGGACGAAGTCGTCGACCAGGAAGCGGTGGCTGCCCTCGTGACCGTCCGGGGCGACGTCGAACTCGGACGGGAGACGCTCGGCCTCGGCCGCATGGACCTTCGCGTGCCCGGAGCTGAAGGCTTCACGGAGGGACGGCGCGATGTCCGCCAGCAGCGGGTCGTCCAGGGCGATCGCGGGCTCCGAGGCGAGCAGGTCCGAGACGTCCTGCACGCCGTCCTTGTCCTGCCAGACCGAGGTCGCCGCGAGCTGCTCGAAGCTGCCCTCGGTGCCGAACCAGCGGAACCGGCTCTCGCGGATCGGGGACGGGTAGCCGACTCGACGGAACTCGTTGATGCGCATCGAGCCCCCGCCGTCGAGCTCGAACAGGGCGGTCATGTTCGAGAAGTCGTTGTCGAACATGCTGACCTGCTTGTCGAACACCCCGTCGTCGCGGTCGTCACGCACGCCGATGCAGCTGACGCTCGTCGCGTGCCGCGGCATGGCGCCGAGGACCCCGCCGATCGCGTGCGTCGGGTACCACATCGGCGGGTAGCTGGCGGTGGCCTTCCAGTCGTCGCCGCCGCTGTACCTGTACGCGTCGTAGAACCCGAGGTCCATGTCGTGCAGGTAGTCGCCCTCGGCGTAGAACACCCGGCCGAACGCACCCTGTTCGGCCTTCTGCCGCGCGAAGACCGTCGCCGGGTTGTACTGGCTGGTCTCGCCCATCATGTAGGTCAGCCCGGTCGCGGTGACCAGGTCGATGACCTCGGCGATCTCCTCCTGCGTCACGGCCATCGGCACCGCGGAGTACACGTGCTTGCCGGCCTGCAGTGCGCGGGCGACGATCGGCCCGTGCGTCCAGCGCTGCGTGAACACGGCGACGGCGTCGACGGCGGGATCGGCGAGCATCGAGTCCAGGTCGTCGTACGTGCCGGCGAGGCCGAGGTCGTCGACCAGCCGCTGCGCGCGGCCCTCGATGACGTCGGTGGCGTACACGGCCGAGATGCCGGGGTGCAGCTGGAACAGGGCGGCGAAGTGGGACGAGAACTGGCCGGCACCGACCATGCCGAGGGTGAACGTCATGTGCTGTCCTCCTGTGCGTCGTTGCACACCGCCGGGTCCGACGGAGCGTCCAGCAAGTGTGGCGGCACGGGTTTACTCGTGTCAACTGTCATCACGGTCCCCTGCCCAGCCGGTCGGCGACGAGCCTTACCCGGGTAACACCCCTGCGACCCGCGCCCGTTCCATCACCGCGCGGATCACGTCGGTCTTCGCGTCCGCGTAGTCGTTCATGTCGTCCCACGTCCCGCTGAGCAGGGCCCGCTTCGTCTGCTCGTACAGCGCCCGGTCGTCCGGGTCGCTCCGCAGCCGCTCACGCAGCAGCAGGTGGTCGTCGACCGCCGTCGCGCCTCGCTCGTGGACGTGCACGTGCACGTCCCGCGCCGGCGTCCGTACCAGGCGGTGGCCCGGCTCACGCACCCGCAGCTCGTACCCGGCGCCCAGGAGCGGCTCGAGGTACGCGGACTCGTCGGTGACGTCCGGTACGACGACGACCAGGTCGACGATCGGTTTGGCGGCGAGGCCCGGCACCGAGGTCGACCCGATGTGCTCGACCCGCACGTCGAGCGGTCCGACCGCGCGGAGGATCCGTTCACGGTGCTCCGCGAACGTCACCGCCCAGCCCGGGTCGTGGTCGTGCAGGCCGACGCGCAGCGCCTCGGGTCCGCCCACGATCTCGACGGTGGTCACGTCACGGCGCTCGACGGTGGCCACGTCACGCCGCTCGACGTCGGTCGCGTCGCGACGGGCGGGAGGCTCGTCCCCCGACCCGGCCCCGGGTGCGGCCGTCGAGTCGCGCACCACGAGCGTCGTGGCGAGCTCGACCCGGACCGGCTCGTCCGGCGCACCACCCGCGTGCCCGTCCGTGCCCAGGCCGGCGTGCTGGCGCAGCGCCATCCGCGTGGCCCGCTCGGCCATCTCCCGCAGGGGCTGCCGGATCGTCGTCAGCGCGGGTCGGGCCCACCGTGCGGGAGCGACGTCGTCGAACCCGACGACGGACAGGTCCTCCGGCACCCGGAGCCCGAGCGACCGTGCGGCGTCGAGTACGCCGAGGGCCTGCAGGTCGTTGCCGGTGACGATCGCCGTCGGCCGGGGCACGGCGGCCAGCAGTTCACGGGCGGCACGTTCGCCGTCCTCGCGGCTGAACCGGGCGACGACGACGGACGGATCGTGTGTGCCGGACGGGTCGGGCGTGACGGAGGTGTGACGGGCCTCCAGTCCGGCTGCGGCGAGCGCCGCACGGTGCCCTGCCAACCGATCGACCGCGCAGGCCATGTCGAGCGGCCCGGCGACCGCCGCGATGCGGGTGTGCCCGAGGTCCAGCAGGTGCTGCGTCGCAGCCGCTCCCCCGGTGGTGTTGGTCGCACCGACGACGGGGACGTCGGCGGGCGGGTCGCCGACCGGGTCGACGACCGTGAACGGGATGCCGCGAGCGCGGAGCTGGTCGCGACGGCCGGCGGTGAGGGCGGAGAACTGCAGCACGATGGCCGCGGGTCGTCGGTGCAGGACGCCGGTGATCCAGTCCTGGCCGACGGCGTGGTCCGGGCCGAGCGCGGAGAGGGACAGGGCGTACCCGTGCTCCCGCGCGACGGACTCGACCCCGCGGACGATCTCGATCGACCACTCGCTGGCCAGGTCCTCCACGACGAGCTCGACGAGGGAGCCGGGACCGGGCGGGGTGTCGCGCTGGGCGTAGCCGGAGCCGGAGAGCAGGCGTTCGACGCGCTCCCGGGTGGGTTCGGAGACGCCGGGGCGGCCGTTGAGGACCTTCGACACGGTGGCCAGGGACACCGACGCCCGGCGCGCGATGGCGTCGAGCGTGGGGCGGGAGCCGGACCGTTCTGCGGGGTCGATGGACATGTGCCGAGTATCCCAGCGCCGATCGGGCGCGCGGAGCCGCGCGGCGACCCTGCGGAGGAGCGCCGGTGCCGTGACGCTGGCACGGGCGGCCTGCACGACCGCGTCGGGCTCACCGGGCAGCTCGACGGTGTGCCCCGCATCCGCCGGGGAGCGCAGCCGGAGCGCGTGCCGGGACCCGTGGCCCGAGGACTGGGGCGCGCGGACCGTCCGGCACCGCCGGGATACTGCCGGTGCACAGCCCCGTCCACCCGGGGGGCTCACGACGAACCGAGGCTGCGATGACCACCGATGCCCGCTCCGCCGGAAGCGCCGACGAGATCGACGCCGAGACCGACGCCGACACCGACACCGACACCGACACCGACACCGCGCTCGACACCGAGTCCGGAGTCGACAACGACCCGGCTGTCGACGACCACCTGGAGCAGGCCCGGCTCCGTGCGCACATCGCCGCGGTCACGATCGAGCTGATCCGGACCGGTGAGACGCTGCGACCGGACAGCGCTGCGGTGTCCGAAGCCGCCGGCGTCGATCAGGAGGTGGTGCAACGACAGTTCCCGACCTGGGAGAGCCTGGTCGCGGTCGCCGTGATGCGGTGGCACGAGGGCCGGATCGCGCCGCTGCTCGCGACGGCCGGTGGCGGCGGCGCCGTCGTGTTCCTGGAGCGCCTGATCGCGGCGAACCTGGCGGACCCGCGGATGATGCGACTGCTCGTGAGCACGCTGACGGCCGGTGCCGACGCGGCGAACCCGGCGGCGCCCTTCTACCGCAACCAGTACGCGGGGTTCCACCGGACCGTGCGCGGACTGTTCGAACAGGACGTCCTCGCCGGCCGCGAACCCGCGACCATCGATCCGAGGCGCGCGGCCGACCAGCTGCTCGCGCTCTACGAGGGACTGCAGCTCCAGGGCATGCTGCGGGACGGTCTCGACGTCCTGGCCGCGTTCCGCGACGTGACCGGACGGCTCCGTCGCGGCTGGGCGGCCGGTGTCGGCGGGGAGGCCGCCGACGGGGTCTACGACATCTGACCGCCGGACGGGAGGCGCGGCTCGGGCCCGGCCCCGGCCTCCAGCCCGACCGGGGGTTGCGCTCGGCCCCTTCGTCGCATATGTTCTCGCTGACAACAAATCCGCTCGACGACGATCGGCAGACCCCCATGGCAGTGCAGCCCACCCGCGACGACAAGTTCTCCTTCGGTCTCTGGACCGTCGGGTACAACGGCTCGGACCCCTTCGGCGGCCCGACGCGCCCCCAGCTCGACGTGGTCGAGGCGGTCGAGAAGCTCGACGAGCTCGGCGCCTACGGCCTCACCTTCCACGACGACGACCTCTTCGCGTTCGGCTCGACCGACGCCGAGCGGCAGACCCAGATCGACCGCCTCAAGGGCGCGCTCGAGTCGACCGGCCTCGTCGTCCCGATGGTGACCACGAACCTCTTCTCCGCCCCGGTCTTCAAGGACGGCGGATTCACCTCGAACGACCGCGAGGTCCGCCGCTTCGCCCTCCGCAAGGTGCTGCGCAACGTCGACCTCGCCGCCGAGCTCGGCGCCGAGACCTTCGTCATGTGGGGTGGCCGCGAGGGCGCCGAGTACGACGCCGCCAAGGACGTCCAGGCTGCGCTCGAGCGCTACCGCGAGGCCGTCAACCTCCTCGCCCAGTACGTCACCGACAAGGGCTACGGCATCAAGTTCGCCATCGAGCCGAAGCCGAACGAGCCCCGCGGCGACATCCTGCTGCCGACGCTCGGCCACGCGATCGCGTTCATCGACACCCTGGAGCGCCCGGAGCTGTTCGGCGTGAACCCCGAGGTCGGCCACGAGCAGATGGCCGGTCTGAACTTCACCGCCGGCATCGCCCAGGCGCTGTACTCGGGCAAGCTCTTCCACATCGACCTCAACGGTCAGCGCGGCATCAAGTACGACCAGGACCTCGTCTTCGGTCACGGCGACCTGCAGAACGCGTTCTCGCTCGTCGACCTGCTCGAGCACGGTGCACCGCAGGGTGGCCGCGCCTACGACGGCCCCCGTCACTTCGACTACAAGCCGTCCCGCACCGAGGACATCACGGGCGTCTGGGACTCGGCCGCCGCGAACATGCGCATGTACCTGCTCCTCAAGGAGCGTGCCCAGGCCTTCCGCACCGACCCCGAGGTGCAGGCAGCCCTCGAAGCGTCGAAGGTCACCGAGCTCGCGCAGCCGACGCTGAACGCGGGCGAGTCGTACGACGACTTCCTCGCCGACACCTCCGCCTACGAGGAGTTCGACGCCGACGCGTACTTCGGCGGCAAGGGCTTCGGCTTCGTCAAGCTGCAGCAGCTCGCCCTCGAGCACTTGATGGGCGCTCGTGGCTGAGATCGCCTCCAGCGCGACCGACCCCGGCGACGAGGACCTCCTCGTCGCCGGGGTCGACTCGTCCACGCAGTCCTGCAAGGTCGTCGTCCGCCGGGCCGGCACCGGCGAGGTCGTCCGCACCGGCCGCGCCGCGCACCCGGACGGCACCGAGGTCGACCCCGCCGCCTGGTGGGACGCCCTCGGCACCGCCGTCGCCGACGCCGGCGGTCTGGACGACGTCGCCGCGATCGGCATCGGCGGCCAGCAGCACGGCATGGTCGTGCTCGACGCCGGCGGTCGCGTGATCCGCCCGGCACTGCTGTGGAACGACGTCCGCAGCGCGGCCGCCGCCGCCGAGATGGTCGAGGAACTCGGACGGGAGGCATGGGTCGCCCGCACGGGTCTCGTCCCGGTGGCCTCGTTCACCGCCACGAAGCTCCGCTGGCTCCGCGACGCCGAGCCGGAGCACGTGGCCCGCGTGGCCGCCGTCGCGCTGCCGCACGACTGGCTGTCCTGGCGCCTCCGCGGCTACGGCCCGGCGGACGAGAGCCCGCTCGGCCCGGACCTGGACGCCCTGGCGACCGACGGTTCGGACGCCAGCGGCACCGCCTACTGGGACCCGGCACGCCGTGAGTACGACCCGGAGCTGTTCGAGCTCGCCCTGGGCCGTCCGCTGCGCGGAGCCGAGACCGGTGACGACGGCGACGCGGTGATCGTGCCGCGGGTGGTCGCGCCGTCCGAGGCGATGGGCACGCTCGAGCAGGACGTCGACCTGCCGGGCGGTGCGCGGGCCTCCCGCGGGCTCGTCGTCACGGCGGGCGCGGGCGACAACGCGGGCGCCGCACTCGGCCTCGGCCTGGCGGCGGGCGACGTCGCGGTGTCCCTCGGGACGAGCGGCACGGTGTTCGGCGTGACCGACACCGCCATCGAGGACCCGACGGGCACGGTGGCGGGCTTCGCGGACGCCACGGGCTCCCGCCTGCCGATCGTCACCACGCTGAACGCGGCGCGCGTGCTCGAGGTGATCGGCGGCTTGTTGGGCATCGACCACGCCGAACTCGGTCGCCTGGCGCTGCAGGCGCCGGCCGGTGCCGACGGGCTCGTCCTGGTGCCGTACTTCGTCGGCGAGCGCACCCCGAACCGGCCGGACGCCACCGCCTCGCTGCTCGGGATGACGCCCGGCACGACGGACCGGGCGCACCTGGCCCGCGCCGCG
This sequence comes from Curtobacterium sp. MCPF17_047, assembly GCF_003234045.1. Taxonomy (NCBI): domain Bacteria; kingdom Bacillati; phylum Actinomycetota; class Actinomycetes; order Micrococcales; family Microbacteriaceae; genus Curtobacterium; species Curtobacterium sp. MCPF17_047. Next base: position 59,899 of record NZ_QKSF01000008.1, read on the forward strand.
GTGGAGGGCATGCTCTGCGCCCTCGCCGACGGCCTGGCCGCGGTCGAGCGGACCGGTGTCACCGTGGAACGGCTGCTGCTCATCGGTGGGGCCGCGCAGAACGAGGCCGTCCGCGTGGTCGCGGCGCAGGTCTTCGGCCGCGAGGTCCTGGTGCCCGAGCCCGGCGAGTACGTCGCCGCGGGCGCTGCACGACAGGCGGCGTGGGTCGTCACCGGGGAGCTCCCCGGCTGGTCGATCCCGACGACGTCGATCCCGGCGGACCCGCACCCCGAGGTGCTCGAGCGGTACCGCGCCGCCGTCGCCTGACCGCGCCGCTTCGGCTGACCGCAGAACGCCACGTCGGCGTCGAGACGCAACGCGATCGCGTTGCGGTTCGCCGCCGACGTTGCGTTTTGCGACCGCCGTTCAGTCCCGCCGCGGCGCGGGCTTCCACCGCACGTGCGCCCGCTCCCCCTGCGGTCCGTACAGGCAGAGCACCTCGGTCACCTGGTCGGTGACATTGCCGACCCAGTGCGGGGTGTGGGTGTCGAACTCCGCGACCTCGCCCGGGCCGAGGTCGAACACCTCGTCGCCGAGCACCAGCCGGAGTCGGCCGGACAGGACGTAGAGCCACTCGTAGCCCTCGTGGGTCTTCAGCGTGGTGTCCGAGCCGTGGTCGTTCGGCTCGATGAGCTGCTTGAACGACCGCACTCCACCGGTCCGCTTCGTCAGCGGGATCACGACACGGCGACCGTGTCGCTCGGGCTTGAGGTGCACCCGCGGGTCCCCGGTCGGCGGCGCCCCGACCAGGTCGTCGAGCGGCACCTGGTACGCCCGCGCCAGCGGCAGCAGCAGTTCCAGGGTGGGCTTCCGCTGCCCGGACTCCAGCCGCGACAGGGTGCTCACCGAGATGCCGGTCCGCTCTGCGAGTGCTGCGAGGGTGACGTCCTGCCGGGTGCGGAGCGCCCGGAGTCGCGGGCCGACCGCGTCGACGACGTCAGCCGTCGTCGGTTCGGTGCGGCGCGCCTCCCGATCGAGTGTCATGCCGCCGATCTTGCCACACCGGCAACAGCACTTGCCACCCTGATCGCCGGCGACCGAAGATCGCCGCATGTCTGAACACTTCGACGTCATCGTCGTCGGCGGCGGCCCCGCCGGCCTGTCTGCCGCACTCATCCTCGGGCGCTCGCGCCGCTCCGTCCTGGTCGTCGATGCGGGCGAACCCCGCAACGCCCCTGCCGAAGGCGTCCACAACCTCCTGGGCCAGGAGGGCACCGCACCTCGCGACCTCGTCCGCATCGGCCGACAGGAGGTGGCCCGCTACGGGGTCGCCGTCACGGACGGGAGGATCGTGGCCGCGTCCGCCGCGCCGGTCACCGACGACGACCCGCTCGGGTTCCGGCTCACCCTGGACTCCGGCGAGGTCGTCGCTGCCCGCCGCGTGGTCGTGGCCGGCGGCGCGGTCGACGTGCTGCCCGACGTCCCCGGCCTCGCTGAGCAGTGGGGCCGCGGGGTCGTGCACTGCCCGTTCTGCCACGGGTGGGAGGTCCGCGACCGACGCATCGGGGTCCTCGTCACGATGGCGGCCGCCGCGCACCAGGTGCAGATGTTCCGCGCGCTGAGCGACGACGTCACGGCGTTCGTGGCGGATCCGGACCTGCTCGACGACACCGTCCTGGCCGGTTTCGCCGCTCGTGGCATCCGCGTGATCGGGTCCCCGGTCGCCCGCGTGCTCTCGGACGGCGATGCGCTGTCCGGGGTCGAGCTGGCGGACGGGACCGTCATCGGACTCGATGCCCTGGCCGCAGCGAGCCGGGTCGAGGCCCGGGTCGAGTGGGCCGCCGGACTCGGGCTGACGCCGGTCGACCAGGAGGCCAACGGCGTGCTGTTCGGCCGGGTACTCGCGGTCGAGGGGACCGGGCAGACCGAGGTCCCCGGTGTCTTCGCCGCCGGCAACGCGGCGAACGCGATGCTCACGGTGGTCGCCTCGGCCGCGGCGGAGTCACAGACCGGGGCGATGGTGCACGGCGACCTGCTGCGGGCGGACGTCGCAGCAGCGATCAGTGCCGGTGCCGGTGCCGGTGCCGGTGCCGGTGCGACACGCTGATGCTCAGCGCAGCGGGGTGAGCGTGCTCTCGAGGAGCAGGTCCTTCGCCGGCCCGCGCGCGTGCCAGCGGACGCTCCACCGGTCGGTCGTCCCGGCGAGCAGGCCCGTGTAGTCGTCGGGGGCGCAGGCGTGCTCGACCGGCACTCCCCACACCCAGTCGTGGAACGGACGACCGTCGGCGAAGGACACCCGCCATCGGCCGTCCGGACCACAGCCGTCCGGGCCGCGTCGGACCGTCAGCGTCCGCCACACCGGGGTCGTGCGGTCACCGAGGACCATCGTGCCGGTCTCGTGCCAGCGCACCGTGTCGTCGTCGACCGCTGTGAGCTCGGTCGTGCCGGTGACGGTGCCGTGCAGGTCGGCGAGCCGGTCGTGCACCCTCCGCTCGAGCGCCCACCGGCCGATCAGGTCGGTGGGCGTGAGTGCGTCCGTCACTCGAGCCGGTAGCCGGCCTGGGCAGCCAGCAGCGGAGCGAGCGTGAACAACTGCTCGCCGCCGATCGTCGCGCCACGCATGCCGTCCAGTCGCTCGAGTCGGTCGAGGTCGGCGCCGCGCAGGTCGACGTCCTCGATGCGGGTGTTCGTGCCCGCGAACTCGCGGACGGTGCTGCCCGGGAACGAGACCCGCAGCAGTCGGGCGTCGGCGATGTCGATCTCGTCGATCACGCAGTCGCGGAAGACCACGTCGGTCAGCGTCGAGGCGCGGAGGTTCACGAACCCGAGCTTCATGCCGACGAACTCGACGCTGGCCAGCGAGCTGTCGTGCAGCTCGGCGGAGCCGACACGGCCGGCGGCGATCCGGACCTCTCGCCAGGCACTGCTGACGGCACGGAGCACGGGGGCGTCGAGGACCTCGACGACGCTGTCCCGGATCCGGAAGCCGCGCAGCTCCGCGTCACCGGCACGGAGCGTCTCGATGAGGCACTCCTCGACCTCCAGGTCGGGCAGCCGTTCGCCGGACAGGTCGAGGACGCCGATGCGCTTGCCCTCGATGCGGTCGCCGGTCAGGACGTCGCCGGGCCCGGGCGTCCAGTCCTCGAGGTCCGTCGGTTCGGTGAGGGTGATGCGGGGCGCCGTGACGCCGGTCTTCCGTGCCATGCGCCCAGTCTGCCGCGGACGGCAGTCTGCCGCGGACGGCAGTCTGCCGCGGACGGCCAGCCGCCGCGGATCGCGTCAGGGTCCGGACTCGTCAGGCCTCGGGCTCCTCCGAGCGTGCGGCTGCGCGCAGGGCGTCGGCCATCCGACCGGTGAAGTCGATGAACAGTTCGAGGGACTCGGGCGCCACCGCGCCCTCGAGCACCCCGCGGTAGGCGGCTCGTACGGACCCGAGGACCGCGATCCCCGCGAGCGTGAGCTCGATCCGGACGCTGCGCCGGTCGTCGGGATTCCGGACGCGGTCGAGCAGCCCCTGTCGGGTGAGCCGGTCGAGGAGCGCGGTCACGGCACCCGTCCCCATCTCGAGGTACCCGCCGAGTTCCTTCGGCGTGCGGTCGTCGTCGATCGCACCGAGGAACTGCAACGCCCGGAGGTCGACCGGGTTCAGGCCGTGCCGGACAGCGAGGTGCTGCATGAGATGTGCGTGTTCGACCTGCGCGCCGTAGAAGGTCGCCACGGCCTCGTCGAGGAGCCTGTCGAGGTCGGCGGGCGAGGAGCGCCGAGGAGGTGCGGTCACGGGGCGAGCATAGTCGACATCCGTTCATCACGAAGATTGACAAACTCGAATTTCGAGGCGTACTGTCGTATATGCCTCGAAATTCGAGGTGTCATGATCAGGATGGACCCTCTCGAAATGCGTCGCCCCACCCGCACCCTCGCTCGCCTCGGCACCTTCGCCGTGATCCCCGCCGCACTGCTCGCCGCCGGCGTCGCCGTCTCCACGGCGAGCTACTCGGCCTTCTCGGCGACCTCCTCCGACGGTGCCGACAACTGGTCGATGGGCACGGTCGCGCTGACGAACGACGCCGCGAACGGAGCGCTGTTCTCCGCGTCGAACCTGAAGCCGGGCTCCACGGGCACGAACTGCATCGCGGTGACCTCGAGCGGCAGCCTCCCGAGCGCCGTCCGCATGTACGCGAAGGACGTCACCCAGACCAAGGCCCTGGCCTCGTCCGTGACCCTGCAGGTCAAGCAGGGCACCGGCGGCGGCTACGGCACCTGCGACGGCTTCACCGCGGCGACCGGGACCGACGGCACCCTCTACGACGGCTCGCTCGCGTCCTTCGTGTCGACCCGGAAGGACTACGCGTCCGGTCTCGGCACCTGGAAGACCGCGGGCACCAAGCCCGAGACGCGGACCTTCCAGATCACCTACACCGTCTCCCCCGACGCTCCGGCCACGCTGATGGGCGCCACCGCCAGCCTCGGCTTCACCTGGGAAGCCCAGAACCTCTAGTCCCCACCCACCACCGCACGCCCACCGGACAGGAGGATCGGGATGCGCTCGTCGTCGTGGCTCCGGTTCACGGTGGTGCTCGCCGCTCGTGGCGTCATCGCCGCGCTCGTCGGCGTCGTGTTCTGGGGCATCGCCCCGCTCGCACTCGGATGGCACACCACCACCGTGATGACGGGCTCCATGCAACCCACCCTGCTGCCCGGTGACGTCGTCGTGAGCAAGCCGGTCCCGGCCCACGACGTCCGTGCGGGTCAGGTGCTGCTCTTCCCGGACCCCGACCACGCCGGCGTGCTGCGCCTGCACCGGCTCCAGGACGTGGACGCCCACGGCGACCTCGTCACCAAGGGCGACGCGAACCCGGAGGCGGACTCGACCGCCGTCGCACGGTCGTCGGTGGTCGGCGTCGGCTACCTACGGGTCCCCCTCGTCGGGCTCCCGGTCGTCTGGGCCGCGGAGCACCGGACCGCGCCGCTCGTCGCACTGACCGCCGGGGTCCTCGTGCTCGCCGCGTTCGCCGCGGTGCCTGCCGTCCGCACCCGCACCGACGCCCCGACCGACCGGCTCCCGCGCCACGGCCGGCACCGTGCCGCACGTCCACGCCGCCCCCGCGCCCGGGCCGTCGTCGTCGCGGCGACGGTGTGTGCCGTCGTCGGGGTCGCACTGCCCGCACCAGCGGCGGCAGCGGCCTTCGCAGCGGCCACGACCACCGGGACCAGCTCGATCACCACCGCGGTCGCCACCCCGGTGACCGGGCTCACCTGCGTGAACGTCGGCAACGCCGCGGTCGACGTGGGGTGGGCCTACTCGGGGGTCGCACCCGAACGCTTCACGGTCCTGGTCGACGGGGCCGCGAGCGGGATCAGCGCCACTCCCGCCGAGCGGGACGTCACGCTCGGCGCATCGGACTTCTTCATCTGGAAGACGTCGACCATCAGCGTGCGCACCGACCTCACCGACACGTGGACGGCCGCATCGTCGTCCACCGTGCGGATCACCACGATCCGCCTGTTCGGGCTCGGCCGCACCTCCTGCGCCCGCTGACCGCACGGATCATCGGCGGTCGGCGACAGCGCCCCGCCGTGTCCGGCCCGACTCCGGTGCCGGTACGGTCCTGCGGCGGCCGGGATCCGCGGTCGACGCCACGAGTGGGCCGCCGGCGTCCAGGGGGACGCCGGTCGTCGTCGTGGCGGCCGATGCTCGGGCTCCCGGGCTCCCGAGCGCCGGCAGCTGCGTCAGTGGGACGACTCAGCGCCCGGCGTTGTAGTGGTTCGCGACCTGCGTGGCGGAGAGCACAGAGCTGTACACGGCCGCGAACCGCATCGAGCCGGCGAAGTAGTAGTTGCCGGCGCCCGGCCACCCCGTGATGGTGTCGTAGCCGACGCGGAAGTACCCGCTCGCGTTCTCGGGGGCGGTGAAGGCAGCGTTCGAGGCGACCAGGGCCCCGTCGGCGTACAGCCGCATCCCGGTCGTGGCGGACATCGTGGCGACGACGTGGTGCCATGCGCCGTCGCTGTAGGCCTTGGGCGACGTGACGACCTGCGTGGTGTTGTTGTACGAGCCGAAGACGAGCTGCCCGCTGGTGTTGAGGTACACCTGGCGGTCGTGCTGCCCGGAGACGGCGACCTGGTTGCTGCCGAAGCCGATGAGCAGTCCGCCGGCGACGGTGGTGCGGAACCAGACCTCTTCGCTGAAGGTGGTCGGGTTGCGGTACATCGTCGGGGTGGAGACGAAGCTCGAGGACCCGTCCAGCACGTACGCCCCACCGGTGTCGCGGGGGCAGGCCTTCGGGGTCGCCGTCGTCGTGGCCATCGACCCCTGGTAGGCACCGTTCGCGGCCTTGCCGGAGTCGTCGACGGCGGTTCTCGCGTTGGCAGCCTCGGCGAGTTGGTAGGTGAACAGCGCGTTGGCGTTGTCCACGTCCACCGCACTCGCACAGGTGAAGTAGCTGGCGGTGCCGGCACTGTTCGACCCGTTGGTCACCTTCGCGGTGAACGCGGACCGGGTCGGCGCGAACTGGTTGAGCACGATGACGACGGCCAGGGCGACGACCAGCAGGACGGCGACGACCTTGCCGTCATGGAGTCGACGCAGGTTCACGTCGCACGCACCGTCTCGACGCGGCCGATCGCCAGGCAGAACAGCAGCGGCAGCAGGCAGGCGGCGATGAGCGCGGCCCAGCCGATCGGGTCGAGGTCGATGTTCGACATGAGCTGGTACTGCCCGTTGTGGGTGAGCTCGTGGATGGTGACGCGGCCCACTTCGCCGTCGACCAGGTGCACGGTGTTGCCACCGACCGCGTCGATGCGGACGGGGAACATGCCCGAGGACACCACGGTCGCCTCGACGCTGCCCTTCGCCGACGTGTTCGAGATCGTCGTGACGTTGACGAACGGCTTGAGCACGAACGCGGCGTACGAGACGGTGAGCGAGCTGCCGGCGATGCGCAGGCTGCCGCGGGTGACCCGGTCGGTGAAGACGCTGGTCAGGGCCCAGATGAGGAGCGTGCCGACCAGGAGGATCGGGGCGGCCCGGAAGAGCCAGCCCAGGTGCGGGACGAGCAGGACCGGGGCGCCGACCAGGTTCTCCTGCGTGAGCGTCCACGGGTCGACCGCGCCGTTCACGTCGCCGCGGGCGTGGATGCCGCCGTCGGGGTCGATCGCGACGATGCGGTGCGTGTAGGTGACGTCGGGGTTCGCGGCGGTCCGGTAGGACACGATGTCGCCGATCCGGAGGGACGACGCCTGCACCGGCATGTCGAGGACGAGCGTGCCGACCGGGGCGGCTTCACCCATCGACGGGGTCTCGACGACGAACCAGCGGCCGCCGTTGGTGAGGAACAGGACCGCGGCAGTGAGGAGGAGCGCTGCGATCGCGGCGACCGACCAGGCGAGGACGGTTTCGGAGCGGCTGACCGCACGTCCGCCGAGGAGCGGCCGCGGGAGGGTCCCGCTGAGCGGGATGGCCGAGGTGAGGCTCATGTGCTGCTCCGTCCTGGTCGGTCGTGGTCAAGGGGAATGGCGACGCTCGACCGTAGGGGGGTCGGTCGAGCGTCGCCGGTCTGGGTGGGTCGGATCAGGCGGTGAAGGTCCAGGTCATCGGCACCGAGGCGGCGAGGCCCTGGTAGGTGTTGCCGGCCGAGGAGTCGAGGGTGACCGCGAAGTTGAAGGGGACGCTCGCACCGGCGGCGGGAGCGGTGGGCAGCGTGATCGCGGCGCCGCCCTTGAAGCTGGCGAGGGTGCCGGAGAAGACGGTGGTGGAGCCGGAGGTGACCACGAGGTTCATCTTCGCGCAGAGGTCGGTCGCGGTGCCGTTCGACGTGCCGTTGGCGCTCTGCGTGCAGGTGGCGCCCGGGGTCAGCGTGAAGGTGCTGGCGGCGGCGGTACCGGTGTTCTTGATGGTGATCGGGGTGTTGACCGTGTTGCCCGGGGTCATCGTCGTGCTGCCACCGAACTTGTTGATGGTGGAGCAGGTCGCGGCGTTGGTCGAGACCGAGCCGCCGTCGGTGCTGAGGCAGGTGACGGACGCGTTGGCGTTCTGCTCCTGCATGATCAGCGTGCCGCTGGCGGCGGTGTTGCTGCTGTTGGTGATGCTCGCGGCGAACCCGGAGAGGGTGCCGGTGAGCGAGAGGGAGAGGAGCACGGCGGCGAAGATGCCCGCGAGGAGCGCCACGGGTGCGAAACGGATGCGCTTCAGCGGGGAGGTGCGGAGCTGGTTGGACACGGGATACCTCGATGTTCGTGGATGGTCTGTTTCGCAATCTCCGTTCGGTCGATTGCTCAATGATTAAGATAGTCATCGGTTCAACAACATGGAACCGCCGCAAGGCCCCCAGAGCGGGGGGCACCGCGGACGGGAGGCGCACAGACGCCCGGTGGACGCGTGTCGGACCGGTAATCTCCCGCAACGAGAGAGATCTGGAGACCAGCCCGTGAGTGAGCAGGACGAGCACGACGCGACGGACCTGATGGCCGCGTTCGACGCCGTCGTCCGCGCCAACGCGAGCCTGGTCGCGCAACTCAGCGCCCGCGCCGGCGTGCACGAGAGTGGGCTCCGCGCCCTCGTGCTCATCAGTGACACCGGCTACTCCACCCCCACCGAGGTCGCCGGGTTCCTCGGGCTGACCTCCGGTGCGGTGACGAACATGGTCGACCGGCTGTCCACCGCGGGGCTGCTCGAGCGCACACCGAACCCGTCCGACCGGCGCGGGTCACTGCTGCGTCTGCGGCCCGCCGGCGAGGACGTCGTCGCGGACTACCGGGAGCGCTACGCCGCCATGCTCCGCGCGGTGGACTCCGGGCACCGTGGGGACCTGCACGCGGTCCTCAACGACCTGGCGACCGGCCTGTTCCAGCAGGCCGCGACCGCTGACCCCGCGACACCGGACTCCACGAGCTGAACGAACGGGCGCCGCGGTCGACGTCGACCGCGGCGCCCGTTCTCCGTCCGGAACGGTCAGATGCCCGCCGTGCTCCGGATCCACGAGGACGCCTGCGCCAGCAGGGCGTAGTTCGACCCCGCGCGGGTGTTCGCGCCCGGGTCGGCGCTGTCGCCGGTGGAGCACACGGCGACGACCTTGCCGTTGACGATGAGCGGCCCGCCCGAGTCGCCGTGGTTCGAGGCTCCCGAGACGCCCGTCACGTGCTGGGCCCGGCCTCCGAACGCGTCGGTGCTCGCCCCGGTCAGGGCCACGGACGCCTGGTACAGCCCGTCGGACTGCACGGCGTTCGCGCGCAGGCCGTAGCCCTGGATGGTGCCGGTGCCGCTCGACTTCGCTGTCGCGGCCAGGTCCAGCGGCGTGTACGAGGACAGCGCGTACGCGCTCCGCAGGTGCACCAGGGCGACGTCACCGGTGGGTGCGGCGCTGATCCGGTCGACGGCGACCGGGGTGCCGCGGTTCACCGTCGAGTTCGAGTGGTAGACGTTCATCGCACCGATGCCGTCGATGCAGTGTCGGGCGGTGAGGACCCACGACGCCGTGATCTGCTCGCCCGTGCACGAACTGGCGTAGCCCGCGGGGATCGTGCCGCCGGTCGCCTGGAGCTGGACGATCGACGACGTCGCCGGGGCCTTCTCGCCACCGACGACCCTGGTCGACGCGGTGAGCGCCGAGGCGGGGGCGGCGGCGAACAGGCCAGCGGCGATGACGGTCGCCGCGGCTGCGGCGGCGATGGACTTCTGCATGTCGACTCCTCTGTCGATGAACCACAAGACAGTTGCCTCCTGCAACTGCCTCGTATCCTCACCATCGGCAGAGGGGCGCACCAGTCCGCTCTTCAACGGACCCAGTCGGCCGGGCCCGAGCCTCAGCCCCGCAACGGCGGCGACGCCGCCACACCGTGCTCGTCCGCGAACCCGGCCACGAGGTCACGCATGGCGTCCTCGGCGCTGTGCCGTGCCGCCCAACCGAGCACCTCGCGCGCACGGTCCGTGCGCATGATCGGCACACCGGCCGCGATGTCCACCCAGCCGGCGTCGGTGGGCTGCAGGCGCAGCCGCCAACTCAACGTGACGAGCCCGCGGACCAGACCGAGTGGCACCCGGACCGCTCCGAGCATCCCGAACACCCGCGCCATCCGCGGCGGCGTGAGCACGGGTGTGGCGGCGATGTTGAACGCTCCCCGGGCCTTCCGGTCGATCGCCCGCCAGTACGCGTCAGCGAGGTCGTCGGCATGGACGGCCTGGAACACGAACGGGTACGGCAGCGGCAGCACGGCCCAGCGGATCCAGCGGACGACCCGCATCGGCACGAGGTGCCCGAGGAACAGGCCACGGATCTCGGCGGCAGCGTCGCGCTGGAACACCAGGCCGGGGCGCAGCCGGGTCACGACGACCTCCGGGTGCTCGCGCTCGAAGACGTCCATCGCGCGCTCGTTCTCGGCCTTGTGGATCGAGTAGGTGGCGGTCGGGATGCCGTCGGCGGGCCAGGACTCGTCCACCGGGGTGCGCTTGCCGTCGACGTCGACCCCGCGGTAGGCGCCGACCGAGGACGCGACGACGACCTGCGGCACGCTCGCCGCCGCGACGGCGGCCAGGACGTTCGCGGTGCCGGTCACGTCGGTGCGGTGCTGTGCCGGGATGTCGTGCGTCGGCTGCAGCGCCCACGCCAGGTGGACGACGGCGTCGGCGCCCCGGAACACGGCCGTCAGCCGGTCGATCGCATCCGGGGCGCCGACGTCGACGGTGTGCCAGAGCGCGCTGTCGTACGGCTGGGCGTGCAGGTCCGGCCGTCGGCGCGCGACCCCGACGACGTCGGCGCCGGCGTCCCGGAAGCGGCGGAGCAGCGCGGTCCCGACGTTCCCGCTGGCGCCGACGACGACGATCCTGGTCATGCCGCGGCCGGGGTACCTGCGGGCAGTGCGGGGTCGAGGACGACCTTGATGCAGTCGTCCTCCTTCTTCTGGAAGACCTCGTACATGTGCGGGGCGTCCTCGAGCGAGACCCGGTGGGTCGTCAGGTCGAGGGTGCCGAGCGGGTCGGACGGGTCCTCGACGAGCGGCATGATGTCGTCGATCCAACGCTTCACGTTGCACTGGCCTTCGCGGATGGTGATCTGCTTGTCGAACAGCGTCATCATCGGCATCGGGTCGGCCATGCCGCCGTAGACGCCACTGAGCGAGACGGTGCCGCCACGGCGGACCAGGTCGATGGCCGTGTGCACAGCGTCGAGACGGTCGACACCGGCGGTCTCGATGGCCTTCTGCGCGAGCTTGTCGGGCAGCAGGCCCGCGGCGCGCTGGGCGAACCCGGCGACGGGGTTGCCGTGCGCCTCCATGCCGACCCCGTCGACGACGGCGTCCGGGCCACGGCCGTCGGTCAGGTCGACGAGCTCGGCGACGAGGTCCTTCGACAGGTCGAACGTCTCGATGTCGTACTTCGCCGCCAGGTCACGACGGACCTGCTCCGGCTCGACGGCGAGCACCCGGTAGCCCAGGTGCTTGCCGATGCGGGCGGCGAACTGCCCGACCGGGCCGAGTCCGAGGACCGCGAGCGTGCCGCCCTCGGGGACGTCGGCGTACTGCACGGCCTGCCACGCGGTCGGCAGGATGTCGCTCAGGAACAGCCACTGGTCGTCCGCACCGGTGTCGGGCACCTTGATGGGGCCGTAGTCGGCGTGCGGCACACGCAGGTACTCGGCCTGACCCCCGGGGACCTGGCCGTACATCTTGGTGTAGCCGAAGAGGGCGGCACCGCTGCCGTACGCGGTCACCTGGGTGGTCTCGCACTGGGACTGCAGCCCACGCTGGCACATGTAGCAGTGCCCGCAGGAGATGTTGAAGGGGACGACGACACGGTCGCCGACCTTGAGGTTCGTGACGGCCGAGCCGACCTCCTCCACGATGCCCATCGGCTCGTGGCCGAGGACGTCACCCTTGTCGATGTACGGGCCGAGGACGCGGTACAGGTGCAGGTCCGAGCCGCAGATCGCCGTGGAGGTGATCCGGACGATCGCGTCCGTCGGCTCCTGGATGGTCGGGTCGGGAACGGTCTCGACGGACACCTTCTCGGTGCCCTGCCAGGTCAGTGCGCGCATGCGTGCGCTCCTCTCGTCGCGGTCGCGGCCGGACGGGAGGCCCGGCACGCGTCGTCCCATCGGTACGCCCCCGCCTCGCGGAGCCTCCCAGCGTGGGCCGGTCAGCGCACCGGGTCGGAGGCGACGGGTGCGGCGGGCGCGGGGCGCGCCTCCCGGACGTCAGCGGCCACCCGGTCGTCGCGTGCGGTGCGCTCGTCGCGGGCACGCTCCCCGGCGACCACGACACCCAGCGCGACGGCGTACAGCACCGCACCGATCCAGAGCGCTGCCGATGCGGACGGCACCTGGTCGGCGGGGATGTCCGGCACGCCGGCCGCGGCCATCAGCGCGGACTCGGCGCAGAGCACGGCGGTCGAGAGCACCAGGACGGTCACCCGCAGCCAGCGCGGGCTGCGACGGATGCCGGCCGAGACCCCGACCACGCCCGCGGTCAGGAGCAGTCCGGCGAGCAGGAACCCGATCATCACGACCGAGTGCAGGGCCGGGTCGCGGGTCGAGTCGGCCGCGGTGGTGCCGGTGTAGAGCAGCCAGGACCCGCCGACGGCCAGGATCGCGGCGACCACCGGGAACGCGAGTGCCCGGGTCAGCGGGTTGCCGGCCAGGCGGCCGAGGCGCTGCAGCGGGACGGGTTCGAGCGTGCGGCGGGCGAGCGTCACCGGCGAGCCGAGGACCAGCAGCACCGGGGCGACCATGCCGATGACGACGTGGCCGAGGACGTGCGTGGTGAGGTCGTGCCCACCGGCGTGGCCGAGCGGCCCGACGAGCACCGCGGCGACGGCCAGCAGTCCGGCGATCCAGGAGACCGTCCGTGCCGGGGGCCAGGCGGCGTGCCCGCGTCGCCGCTGTCCGGACGCCCCGACGATGTACACCGCACCCGCCACGGTGAGGGCGATGAGGGTGAAGGTCCCGAGCGTGCCGCCGTGAGAGTGCACCGATGAGCTCCTGTCGTCGTCCGACCATCCTGTCGGAGACCGGTGCGCGGTGTTCGGCGCGACGGGGTCCCGCGACTGGTCAGCCGCGCAATCGGTCCCGTTCCGCCGGCGGCAGGTGTTCGGTCGCGGTCTCGAGGGCCGCGCGGCTGAGGAACCGGCCCTGCCGCTCGAGGAACGCGACGAGCTCGACCTCGGACGCCCGCTTGCCGACCTCGCGCAGCACCCGGCCGAGGGCCGACTGCACGACGTCGCCGCGCTCCCGGACGAGGCGACCGACCACGGCGAGCGGGACCTCGGCGTCGCCCTGCTTCGCGAACGCAAGGGTCGCCACCACCGCGGCGCGACGGACGAGCGCCACGTCGGACTTCGCGAGGGCGAAGAGCGGCCCGGTCGAGCCGCCGAGCAGCGGGGTGCCGACCAGGTCCTCGGCGGCCAGGTCGACCAGTGCCGGGTCGTCGAGCCGCTCGGCCCGGAGCGCGGACAGGTACTCGTCGGTCAGGTCCGGGTCCGGGCCGCGGTGCTCGGCCTGCCGCTCGCGGGCGGCCTGCAGGAGCAGCACCACGGCGACGAGGCGACCGCCCGGGTCCTCGCTCCAGAGCAGCGCCGACCGCTCCCCGGGGTTCAGGTCCGCGAAGCGCCGGGCGATGCGGCGTGCGGCGCCGACGTCCCCCGGCGTCCGGGCGAACGCGACGAGGACGTCCTCGGCGGTGGGGCGTGACATCCCCACCACCCTACGGCCGGCGTCCGGGACGCCGGCCGTCAGCGGAACGCGAGGATCGTCAGCGGGTCCTTGAGCGTGCCGTTGACCCGCGTCTCGACGTGCACGTGCGGGCCGGTGGACTGCCCGGTGTTGCCGGACTTGCCGAGCTGCGTGCTCAGCGAGACGACCTGGTCCTTGCTGACCGCGATCGAGCTCATGTGCGCCGTCAGCACCGTCGTCAGGCCGTAGGTCACGACGACGTAGTTGCCGTAGCTGGCGTTGTTGCGGACCACCGTCGTCACCCGCCCGGTCCCCGAGGCGTACACCGGGGTACCGATCTTCACGGGCGAGTCGGTGCCCTGGTGGTAGCGCGGCACGTGGCCGGCGCCGCGGTCGTCACCGTAGCGACCGGTGATCGTCGTGCCCGCGACCGGCCACTGCAGTCCGGTGACCTTCTTCGTCGACCAGGAACGGGTGTCCGCCTTCCCGTAGAGGACGACGTTGCCGTCGAGCTGCACCAGCAGCGCTCCGCCGCCCTTGCGCGAGGTGTTCGAAGCCCAGAGCGCCGTGCCGCCGCCCTTCGGGTAGACGACGAGGTTGCCGTCGGTCTGCACCGCGGCGGTCGCGCCGGGGTGCCGGAAGGTCTTCGACGACCACGCCGCGGCGCCGTTCACGTACTGGACGAGGTTGCCGTCCGTCTGCATCGTGAAGGTCTGGTCGCGACCGGCACCGGAGCGCAGCACCGTGCCGGGCAGGATCGTCGTCCCGGCAGGCACCCGGCTCTGGAACGTCTGCAGCTTCCAGGTGGTCGTGTTCGCCGTGTTCAGCAGGAGGAGGGTGCCGTCGCCGCTGACTCCCAGGCTCTTCGTCGGGGAGCTCTTCGGACCCCACTGCGCCAGCAGTTTGCCGTTCTTGATGATCGACAGCGGTCCCTCCTTCTGGACGACCGCGGCGGCGCCGGACTGGTTCGAGGTGTTCGACGCCCAGAGCACCGCGTTGCCGATGCCGTACTCGACGAGGTTGCCGTCGCCCTGCATGACCAGCCGGAACTGCCCGTTCGGCGAGGTCACCTGGTCGCCGGCCCGGAGCCAGGTGCCCGCCGGGGCGGTGCCGGTGTAGGTGGTCGCTGCGTGCGCCGGTGCGGCGACCGCGACGAGTCCCGCGGCCGCGATCGCGACAGCGGTGACGGCCGCGGCGAAGCGTGCTCGTGCCCTGATCATGTGGTGGTCGTCCCTGCTCGTGGTGAGGCCCACCGCGGGCGGCCGAGCGCCAGCGCGGTGCGTGTCCGGTGTCGAGACGTCCCTGTACGACTCGACGATCAAGGTTCGCAGGCGGAACCGATCAGGGCCATCCCCGGTCCGGGGGCGTTGCGCGACGCGTGTCCGTGTGCTCCCGGCGTTCCGGGGACAGGATGGGACCCATGCCCGCTCAGCCGAACCCCGCCTTCGTCCGTCCGGCCGCGGAACGCACCCGTCCCGACCTGCAGGGCACGTTCGGGATGACGGCCTCGACGCACTGGCTCGCCACCGCGTCCGCCCAGTCGGTCCTGGAACGCGGCGGCAACGCCTTCGACGCGGCGGTCGCGGGCGCGTTCGTCCTGCACGTGGTCGAACCGCACCTCAACGGCCCGGGCGGGGACCTGACCGCGGTGTACGCGACCGCGGCGGACCCGACCCCCGTGGTCCTCGTCGGCCAGGGTCCGGCTCCGGCCGGGGCGACCCCGGAGCACTTCCGCGCCGAGGGGCTCGACCTGGTCCCCGGTGCCGGCGCCCTCGCCGCGGCCGTGCCGGGAGCGGTCGACGCCTGGCTCCTGCTGCTCCGCGACCACGGCACCTGGGAGCTCGCGGACGTGCTCGCCCCCGCCATCGGGTACGCCCGCGACGGCCACCCGGTGAGCGCCGGCGTGGTCCGCACGATCGGGGCGGTCGCGGACCTGTTCCGCGACCACTGGCCCACCTCCGCCGAGCGGTGGCTGACGGGAGGCGCGCCTCCCGTCACCGGGGACCTGGTGCGGAACGAGGCGCTCGCCTCGGTGTTCGACCGGCTGGTCGCGGCCGGCGCGGACACGGACGACAGCGGGGCGGACGGTGGACGGGCCTCCCGGATCGACGCCGCTCGCCGGGAGTGGGCCGAGGGGTTCGTCGCGACGACGATCGACGCCTTCGTCCGGCAGCCGCACCGGCACTCGTCCGGCACCGACCACGCCGGCGTCCTCCGGGCCGGGGACCTGGCCGCGTTCCGGGCGACCACCGAACCGGCGACGACCGCGGAGTTCCGCGGCCACACCATCGCGAAGACCGGGCCGTGGGGGCAGGGACCGGCGCTCCTGCAGACCCTGCGGATGCTCGAGCCGCTGGACGACGAGCGCCTGGACCCGTCGACCGAGCTCGGCGCGCACACGGTGGTCGAGGCGCTGAAGCTCGCCCTCGCCGACCGCGAGGCGTTCTACGGCGACGGCACGGTCCCGCTCGACGTCCTGCTCACCGACGCCACCGTCGCTGCACGTCGGGCACTCATCGCGGACACCGCCTCGGCCGAGTTCCGCCCGGGCGACGTGCCGGGCGTCGACCCGGTCCTGCCGCCGCTCCGCACCTCGTACGACGTGACCGGTGCGGCCGGCGTCGGGGAGCCCACCGTGCCCGGTGCCCGGCGTGGACCGGTCGACGAGGCTGCGGAGGTCCCGGTCGAGGACCGTGGCGAACCGTTCGTCGCACCGGACGGCGACACCCGCGGTGACACGTGCCACATCGACGTCGTGGACCGCTGGGGCAACATCGTCAGCGCCACGCCCTCCGGCGGCTGGCTGCAGTCGTCACCGACGATCCCCGAGCTCGGCTTCTGCCTGGGCACGCGGCTGCAGATGACCTGGCTCGAGGAGGGCACCGCGTCGACCCTGCGCCCCGGCGAACGCCCGCGCACCACACTCACCCCGACGCTCGTCCTCCGCGACGGCGTGCCGGTCATGGCGCTCGGCTCTCCCGGCGGCGACCAGCAGGACCAGTGGCAGCTGCTGTTCCTGCTCCGGTGGATCGTCGGCGGGTACACGCCGCAGCAGGCCATCGACGCCCCGGCCCTGCACACGACGTCGTTCCCGGGGTCGTTCTGGCCGCGGACGTGGGAGCCGGCGGGCCTGGTCGTCGAGGACCGGCTCGGCGACACGGTGATCGCCGGGCTGGAGGCCCGCGGTCACGTCGTCACGCGCGCGGGCGACTGGAGCCTGGGCCGACTGACGTGCGTCATCCGGGATCCAGAGACCGGAGTGGTCGGTGCGGCCGCGAACCCGCGAGGCGCGCAGGGGTACGCGGCTGGGCGCTGAACACGCCGTCGCCGCAGCGGGTCAGGCGGTCGATCCCGCGGTCGTGTCCGCGTCCGTCTTCATCCAGAACGGCGACCAGTGGTACCCGTCCGGGTCGTCGAACTGACGCTGGTACATGAACGGGTAGTCGTCGGTGTCGCCGACCGTGCCGCCCGCAGCGGCCGCGCGCTCGACGAGTTCGTCGACGGCCTCCTGGCTGCCGAGGTCGAACGACACCGTCGTCTTCGAGGGGGTGTCCGGACCGCCGATCAGGTCCTCGGTGCCGCCGACGCTGGCGTACATCTCCCGACTGGCGAGCATGACGTACTGCTCGGGCGCGATCGCGAAGCACGACGTGTCCGGGCCGGACATCTCGGCGTTCTGCGTCCAGCCGAGTGCCGTGTAGAACGCGGTCGCGCGCTGGACGCTCGCGACCGGACAGCTGATGAAGAGGGTCATGCGCGCAAGACTCCTGCTGCCCGGGTCCGCCGTCAAGGGTGGGCTACACCGTCGGCATCCCCGGGAAACCGGTGGGGGTGATCCACACCAGCGACGACACGACTTCGCGGCCACTCGCCAGGGCGTTCCGGAGCGATCGGGTGTTGTCGGGGTGGATGTGCCCGCGGAGCACGTCCGAGGGGCCGGCCGGCAGCGCACGAGCGAGTTGCCGGAGCACGAGCGGCCCGTACCCGTGTCCGCGGTGCTCGGCGTCCAGGACGATCTCCTCGACCGTGAAGCCGGTGAAGCCGTCCGCGTCGTCCCGCGTGGCTGCGACGGCCCCGGCGATGCGGCCGGCCACGACCACGTCGAACAGCAGCCCTTCCTCGTCCGCGTCGGCGAGCGAGTCCTCGTCGGCGGCGGTCGCCCACTGGTCCAGGTCCGGCTCCGACCGCCGCAGTCCGTCGTAGGCGTCGGCGACCCGGACCGCGGCCCCCGCCGGCTCGGCCCGGACCAGTTCGACGTCCACACCGGTGCTCGCTGCGCCATCGGCCACCCGTGCCACCGGGGCTGACACCACGAGCAGGTCCGTCACGGCGGTGAACCCGTCCGACGTCGGTGCCGAGTGCTGGTCACCCGGCAGGTGCACACGGAGGCACAGCGGGGCGAAGTCCCGATGGGCCGGCAGCACCTCGGCGAGTTCGGCGATCCCGGCGGCGTCCGGTGCCACGTCGGTGGCGATCACGTCGACGAAGGGCTTCGCGACGTCCCGCCCGCGGAACCGGATGCCCGTGATCGCCCAGTGCCCGGACGACAGCTCGATGCGTCGGTTCGCCCACAGCAACGGATCGGCGACGGGGAGCTGCACGGCGTCGCGGACCGCCGCGCCCCACGAGGCGTCACCGACCAGGGCGAGCGCCGGCTCGGCCGACGCCGCCAGGTCCTGACGCCAGGACGGGTTCCAGTCCGGTAGCTGCACCGGGGACCATGTCTCGAGTGCGGTGCGGACTGCTGCGTCGGTCATCGGACCCGACCATAGGGCCGGACGACCGGCGGACGCTAGAGCGTCGAGACGACCACCGCGCGGCCGCTCAGCTCGCCGGCCTCGAACTCCCGGCAGGCCTCGAGCGCGTCGGCGAGGGCGAACCCCACGGTGTCCGGCTCGATGCGGAAGGGCGGCTCCTGGGGCCGCGGTACCCGAGCGGCCGGAACCACCATCCTGCGTCTTCCCCGGGAACCGTTGCGAGAACGCTCGTTCTCCGATTGACTCGGCACCGAGGGTCGCACCCGGCCCTCACACCCGAACGAAAGGAGCGGCCATGCCCACACGCACCGCACGCACCGCCTGGAACGGCGGCCTCAACGACGGTTCCGGCCAGGTCGAACTCTCCAGCTCCAAGGTCGGCACCTACGACGTGTCCTTCCCGAAGCGCGCCGCTGACGACGCCGGCGGCACGACCAGCCCCGAAGAGCTCATCGCCGCAGCGCACTCGGCCTGCTACGCCATGCAGTTCTCCGCCGTCCTCGGCGAGGCCGGCGGCACCGTCGAGTCCCTCGACGTCAAGGCCGACGTCTCGCTCGGCCCGGACTCCGCAGGCGGCTTCAAGCTCACCGGCATCGTCCTCACCGTGCACGGCGAGGTCACCGGCATCGACGAGGCGACCTTCCTGAAGGCCGCCGACGAGGCGAAGGCGACCTGCCCGGTCAGCAAGGCCCTCACCGGTGTCGACATCGACCTGCACGCCACGTTCGAGCAGTAAGCACCGAGCGCGCTCCTGACGGGAGGCTGCCCACCGGTTCGGTGGGCAGCCTCCCGTCCGTCTCCCCGGCAGCGCGATGCACAATGGTCCGATGGCCGAACCGCTCCTCCCCGGCCCCCGACCGGGCCGACCACCCCGACCGCGACCCCGGGCCCGGAGCGTCGCCCAGCACGACATGCGGGACGTCCGCGCGCGCCTGCGCGGCACGATCTACGAGCACGTCGCCCCCGACACCCGGTCGCTGCGGGAGCAGTACTCGGCCCGGCAGATCGTCGACTTCTGCCTCGACCTGACCGAGGTGATGCTCGCCTCCGGTGCCGACACCCGGAGCGTCGAGACCGCGGTGATCGCCGTGGCGACGAAGTGGAACCTCGCGCCGCTCGACCTGGACTTCTCCGGCAGTGCCGTGACGATCCAGTACTCGCCGACCGAGGGCCCGCCGCTCGTCAAGATGCGCAGCACGCGCTCCGACGGCGCCGACCTCGGGCGCCTGGCGTGGGCGAACCAGATCGTCGAGGACGTCATCCACGACGACCGGGACATGACGAGTGCGGTGAGCGCCCTCGTGGCGGTGCTCCGGATGCCGCCGCGGTGGCCGATGTGGCTCGCCGACGTGGGCCTGTCCGTCCTCGGGACGTCGATCGCGCTGCAGGCCGGCGGTGGCTGGCGGGCCGGCGTCGGGGCGTTCGTCCTGATGCTCGGGATCATCGTCTCCGGGCGGTGGCTGACCGGCCGCGGCTACCCGCAGTTCTTCGTCTCGGGCGCACAGGGCGCGGTGGCGTCGGTGATCGGCACGCTCGCCATCTGGGCCGGCGTGCTCACCCCGACCGGCGCGGCGACGATGGTGGCGGCCCTGGTGGTGCTCCTCCTGCCGCACGTGCAGCTGGTCACGTGGGCGCAGGACGCGATCTCGGGGTTCCGCGCGATGGCGGTCGCCCGGGCGTTCACGATCGGGATGCTCATCGCGGCGATCGTCGTCGGGGTGCCTGCGGGCATCGCGATGACGCACTGGCTCCGGCTCGAGGTCGACCCGTCCGGCATCGTCACGCAGGCCCTACCGCTGTGGGCCTCCCTGTCCCTGACCGTGGTCTCGGCCGGGGCGAACTGCTTCGTGCAGCAGGCGAGCGCTCGCGTGATCCCGGTCGCGGTGGTGCTCTCCGTGGCGGCGGGGGCGGCGCTCTGGCAGCTCAAGGCGTTCGGGCTCCCGCTGCTCGGGGCGACGTTCGTGGCCTCGGTCCTGCTCGGGGTGCTCTCGACCTACGCGGCCGTCCGGATGCGCACGGCCGTCTCGGCGATCGCGGTGCCGGCGTTCTGCGGTGCGCTGCTGCCCGGGGTCGCCGTCTCGAACGCGCTGCTCAACGTGATGAGCGGGTCGTCGAGCTCGGTGTTCGACTTCGGGTCGGCGGTGACCGTGGCGCTCGCGATCGGGGCCGGACTCGTGCTCGGCGGGCTCTTCGCGACGCCCGGAGCCCGGCGTGCGCTGCGCCGTGGCCGCCGGATCGAGGTGCACTCGGTGCACAGCGACACCACCGCGCTGCCGGTCATCCGCGACTCCGGCTACGACCCGGGCAACGGCAGCGTCCCGCGCTGGTGAGCCGCGCGCCCGAGTGGGACCCGCACTGAGCGACACGACGCGGGCACGTGGCCCGGCGCACGGTCGCTCAGCGCGGGTCCCAGCGGAACGAGGCGGTGCCTAGCTCGCGTCCGAGACCGCGCTGGAGACGGCGGTCGGAGCGTCGTACTCGCCGTCCGGGATCGCACGGAGCGCCTCGAGCACGTCGTCGGGAGCGTTCTCCTTCTCGGCGGTCGACACGACGTCGTCCTTCGAGGCGGGGTAGTCGATGCCGCTCAGGTACTTCTGGATCTGGATGGGGTTCGGTGCTGCCACGATCGTTCCTTCCGTTGGGCTTCCCGGCGTACCCGGGGTCCCCTCGGCGACGACCCAGCGGATGCGGTCGGCGGCCAGCACGGACGGCACGAGCCGGCCCGCGCCTCCCGTCAGACCGACCAGGTCTCGTCGTCGGACCAGGACACGTCGCCCCAGGTCGACAGCCGTCGCTGCGCGGTCGCCTCGTACCGTTCCATCCACCCGCGCTCGAGACGAGCGACGGCACGGTCGAACGCCGCGACCAGGTCCAGGTCACTGCGCAGGAGGGCCTGCAGCTGCAGCCCCTCGTACAGTGCGATGAGCTGTTCGGCTCCGCGGCGGGGGTCCATGGTGTGCGGGGCGCGGCCGACCGCGATGTCGTGCTCCAACCCGCGCTTCACCTGCGAGAAGAACAGCTGGTACCGCGAGCGCAGGTACGTCGACATGGCGTGCTCGGGGTTGCCGGCGACGCTGAGTAGAGCGACGAGCAGGCGCATCAGGGCCGGGTCGTCCGCGTTCGAGGCGACGATCGCACGGAGCAGCTCGACCGTGCTGCCGTTGCCGACCTCGCGCGTGACCTCGTCCATCCGGGCACCGTTCCACCGGTCGACCGCGGCCAGGACGAGTCCGTCCCACGACGGGAAGTGCTGCTGGAGCTCGTACGTCGAGATGTCCAGCCGCTCGGCGACGTGCTCGACGCGTGCCTCGTGGAAGGGCACGTCACGAAGCAGGTCGACCGTGGCACCCACGATCCTGATCCGCAGGTGCAGGGTGGCCGCAGCCGCAGCGGCAGCCACCGTGTCGGCGCTGGTGTCCTCGAGCATCTTGCCCTCCGTGTCCGGGACACGCGGTCAGGTCGT
This sequence comes from Curtobacterium sp. MCPF17_047, assembly GCF_003234045.1. Classification (NCBI taxonomy): domain Bacteria; kingdom Bacillati; phylum Actinomycetota; class Actinomycetes; order Micrococcales; family Microbacteriaceae; genus Curtobacterium; species Curtobacterium sp. MCPF17_047. The sequence goes on from NZ_QKSF01000008.1 coordinate 81,759, forward strand.
GGCCGTCGCGTCCGGGGGTGCGGACGTCCTGTCCGCATGACGATCCTGGCGTAGATCACGGGTGACGCGCATCCCCGGTACGGGGGTCGGCAACATGGGGGACAAGCGACGGCGCTCAGCGGCCACTGCCCGGGCGAGTCCGATGCCCGGTGTGTGACGATGCCGGGATGTCTCCGAACGACTCCACCGCACAGGGCCTGGCCACCATGGCGTCCGCCGGGTTCGAGTTCGCGAGCACCCCGGAGCAGGTGGCGCACGACGTCCGCACCATGTGGGAGCACCTCGGTCGCCCCGAGGGTGCGTTCGAGGCCGCCGCCCAGGCGATCGCCGTCCTGCCGCAACGGCCCGAGGTCCCGGTCGCCCTGCAGGCCCGGCGCCGGGAGTTCGAGCAGGCCGTCGGCATCAACCCCGTCGAGGTCGAGTTGGCCGCCGCCCTCGCGGCGCGCGAACTGCTCGAGTCGATGGCGCGCACCTGCGGGATGCGCTGAACCGACCGTAGACAGACGGGAGGCCCGTGGCTGCGCAGCCACTGGGCCCACGCCTGCCGGTTCCGGCTCGACGCGCCAGCGGCGAGCCGGCCGTGCCCGGTGGGGAACCTCCCGTCCGGTCCGGCGTCACCGCCGGTGTGACGACTACGGCGTCGGCATGCCGCCGTCGACGTGCAGCGTCTCGCCGACCACGTAGGACGACTCGCCGCTCGCGAGGAACACGAACGCCGGCGCGAGCTCGGCGGGCTGGCCCCAGCGGCCGAGGTAGGTCTGCTCCCCGGCGGAGGGCAGCGCCTCGGGCGGCTGGCCACCAGCCGGCTGCAGCGGGGTCCAGATCGGGCCCGGGGCGACGGCGTTGACGCGGATGCCCTTCGGCGCGAGCTGTGCCGCGAGGCCCTTGGCCATGTTGTTCACGGTCGCCTTGGTGGCGGCGTAGTGCACCAGGTGCGGCGACGGCGCGTAGGCCTGGATCGAGGTGGTGTTGATGATCGTCGAGCCCGGCTTGAGGTGCGGGACCGCGGCCTTGGTGATGCGGAAGGTGCCGTAGACGTTCGTCTTGAAGGTCTCGTCGAACTCCTCGTCGGAGATCTTCGTGATGTCGTCGACGTTCTGCTGCTTGCCGGCGTTGTTCACCAGGATGTCGAGGCCACCGAGCTCCTGCACGGCCGTCTCGACGAGCTGCTCGCAGAACGCCGCGTCGGTGATGTCGCCCGGGATCGCGACGGCCTTGCGACCGGCGGCCTCGATGAGCCCGACGATGCGGTCGGCGTCCTCCTGCTCCTCGGGCAGGTAGACGATCGCGACGTCGGCACCCTCACGGGCGTAGGCGATGGCGACGGCAGCGCCGATGCCGGAGTCGCCGCCGGTGACGAGTGCCTTGCGGCCCTCGAGTCGACCGGAGCCGCGGTACGTGTCCTCGCCGTGGTCGGCCGGGACGTTCTGCGCCATCTCGGCGTCGGTGCCGGCACCCGAGAGGTACTGCTCGTCCGGCTTCTTGTCGGCGTAGAGCTTCGTCGGGTCCTGCATGGTGTACTGGTCGATCCGCTGGTCCGTCATGCGTGCGACGGTACGCACCGGGTCACCCGCTTCCGTTCAGGGGACTGTCCCCCGCCGCGCAGTCCGGCTGGTGCTGCGCGGACCGGTGCCGGCGACCGCTCAGACCGGTCGGTAGACCGCGATCGGCGGGGCGTCGTCGCCCTGGTCCTCAGCGTCGCCGGTGCGGGCCCAGGTCCGGCCGTCGTGCTCGATCGTCGACGGCAGGTCCCCGTGGACGATCATCCGCACAGCCGGTTCGTCGCCGTCGATCAGGTCGACGCCGTGCGCCGCGTTGTCTCCGGTGCTGTCCACCACGTACTCCGCCATGGGGCTGACGCTACCCGGGGCGACCGCGTACCGGCCCCGGACCCGCGTTCCGGGAATGTCACGGTCCGGTGACGGTGCGGAACCGTTTCGGTAACACCTGTCGCCCGCTGGGGGAGGTGCGGCTACGGTCGAGCGAGTGACTCCCAGGACCGTGTTGACGATCAGCGCCGTGGCGCTCGCCCTCGTGGTGGGCAACGGCGCTGCGGTCGACCAGTGGTCCGGCCAGGACACCGACCGTGCCGCTGCCGCTGAGCCGAGTGTGTTGGTGACCCGCACGGCCGATCCCGTGCCCACGTGGCGCCCGGTGTCCGCCGCCGCCCTGAAGTCCGTCGACGCGGTCGAGCTCCGCGCCGAGTCGGTCGTCCTCCGCGCCGACGACCGCACCGTCACCACCATCTCCATGCGGGACGCCAAGCACACCGTCGGGGTGCTCAACCGCGTCCTCGGCACCCCCGCCCGAACGCAGACCGCCGTGGGCGACGCCGGCCGGTGCGTCCCGGCCAGCACGACCTCGACGTGGGGCGGGGCGATCCGCGTCGCCGCCCTGTCCCAGCCCGGCAGGGCCGGCAACCGGGTCGAGGTCCGGGTGCTCCGTGACCACGTCCGCTCCCGTCTGGGCGCGGTCATCGAGCTCTCCGGCCCGCACGGGGTCCAGGTCGGCGACGACGTCGCACGGCAGATCGACGACGCGTCGAAGAGCGAGCGAGAGTCCCTCGGGTCGGACGACGCCCAGGCGTGGCAGCTGCTGCTCGAGCGCGGCTGGTCGGACGACGACGAACGCTCGGACGACGGCACCAACGGGGTTTCGGTCCTGACCGACGAATCCACGGTCACCGTGATCGGCTCGCCGATGCCGATCCGCCCCGCCCGCGGCTGCTGAGTCTCAGACCCGGATCGTCGCGATCACCGGGAAGTGGTCGCTCGCGAACCAGGTCTCCGGCCCGTCGTGGTCGATCTGCACCCGGTCGACCCCGGTGACGTCACGCGTGAACACCCAGTCGATGCGCTCCCCGGTCGCGACCGGTGGCTGCCAGTCGTTGTAGGACGCCGTGTGGTCGTCCGGGTCCCCCGCCACCGTCCATGCGTCGGTGTACCCGGCGTCCGCGAACACCTGTGCGGCCGCACCGGCCCCGGCCGGCTCGTTGCAGTCCCCCGCGAAGAGCACCGGACCGTCGACCACGGACAGCCGCTGCACGATGAGCGATGCGCTGCGTCGACGGACCTCGTCGCCGTGCGGGCCCTGCTCGTGGTCCATGTGGGTCGTCAGCAGGGTGAAGGCGGGGCCCTCGGCATCGAGGAACCGCGCGTGGTTCGCGATCCGCGGGTACAGGCTCTCCCAGGTGTTCGAGACGGGCTCGTCGGGGGTGTCCGACAGCCAGAACGAGCCGGACTCGACGGGCCGGAACCGGTCGCGTCGGTAGAACACCGCGGCGTGCTCGCCCGCGGTGCCGCCTTCGCGCCCCTGGCCGACGGCGTCGTGGTCCGGCAGGCCCGCGCGGAGGGCGTCCATCTGGTGGTCGAAGGCCTCCTGCACGCAGAGCAGGTCAGGGTCGTGACGGCGGATGACGTCGAGGACCACCGGCAGTCGAGCGGGCCAGTCGTGCACCGGGTCCGGGTTCTTGATGTTGTAGGTCATGAGGGTGATCGGGCGTGCGGTGCTGGTCACCCGTCGAACCTACCCGCGCGGTCCCCGGAGCCTCCGCTGTCTTCGCCTGCCGGACCGACCAGCGTCCGCCGGAGCGTCAGCACGCCGTCGCGGGCCCGGGACTTCGCCGTGCCGGTGGGGACGCCGAGCACCCGACCGAGCTCGGGCCCGGTCAGGTCGGCCAGGTAGCGGAGGGCCACCGCGTGGCGCTGTCGCTCCGGCAGCGCCTCGAGCGCCCGACGCAGCGTCATCCGGTCGAGCACCGACTCGGCGCGGTCGAGGGCACCGTGGTCGACGTCCTCGTGGTCGCGGATCCCCACGCGCCGGTCCCGGTCGCGGTCCGCCTGGGCCTTCCGGACCCGGTCGACCGCCCGCCGGGTCGCGATGGTCCGGATCCAGGCGATCGCCGGGTGCGCCGAGTCGTACCGCGGTGCGAGTCGCCAGACCTCGAGCATCACGTCCTGCGTGACGTCCTCGGCGAGCCAGTCGTCGCGCAGCTGCCGGCGGACGACCTGCAGCACGAGTGGTCGGAACCGTTCGTCGATCCGGCGGAAGGCCTCCCGGTCCCCGGCGGCGACCCGCAGCAGCAGTGCGCGTTCCTCGTCCCGTCGTCGGCGCAACTCGTCGTCCACACCGTGCAATGTGACATGCCAGTCTGGACAGCAGCGGGACGCCCGGCACGCCACCCCGCTCAGTTGATGCAGACGCCTTCCTGGCCGTACTCGTGCACGGCCGTGGACGACGGGCTCGGCTCCGTGGCCTCCTTCGTCGGCTTCGGGGCCGTGGCCTCCTTCGACGGCTCGGCGGGAGCAGGCGTCTCGGTACCCGGCTGCGCGGCCGCCTGCGGGGTCTTGCCGTCCGTGCCGAGCACCAGGGTGACCCCCTGCACGGCGGTGCTCTGGACCGGCACCGCGCCGGGCACGACGGCGACCAGTGCCTTGGCCTGCGCCTCCATGCCGGCCGGGTACTGCACCATCGTCGCCGCCGTCGTGGCCGAGGAACCGGGGGCACCGACCTGGAAGCCCCGGCCGGCGAGGACCGTCGAGGCGGCCGCCGCAGCGCCGGTGACACCGCTGCCGTTCGAGACCGTCACCGTGACGGAGCCAGCGGCTGCCGCCGTCGCCTTCGTGTACGCCGGCGGTTCCCCGACGAGCCCCTGGACGAACGCGGGCATGCCGGCGGTGTCGACCTCGACGATCGACAGCGCCGAACCGTTCGGGTAGATGGTCGGGGTGCCGAGGATCGGGATGGTCGCCGACTTGATGTTCGACGGGCGCAGGTTGCTCATCTGCCGCGCCAGGGTCAGCATGTCGAGCCCCTGGTCGGTCTCCACCGAGCTGCCGATCGCGTCGATGATGTTCGTGGTCTTCACCGGGTTCAGCAGGGTGCCGGCGGACAGGATCTTCCGCGCCTCCTGCGACAGGAAGTACTGCTGCCGGACCTGACGGTCGAGGTCGCCGTTCGGCAGACCGTGGCGCTGCCGGACGAACGACAGGGCCTGCGAGGCGTTGAGCTCCGAGACGCCGGCCGGCAGGTCCACGCCCGAGTAGTCGTCCTGGGCGGCCTGGTTCAGGCAGACGTTCACCGGCCCGAGTTGCTTGACGATCTCGTAGAACCCGAGCAGCGAGACACGGACGTAGTGGTCGATCGTCAGCCCGCTGAGGCCCTGGATGGTCGCGATGAGCTTCTTCGCGCCACCGGTGTCACCGCCGCCGTTCATGGTGCCGTACGAGAACGCGCTGTTGAGCTTGCCCTTGCCGACGCCCGGGATGTCGACGTACGAGTCGCGTGGGAACGAGATCATCGTCGCGCTCCGACCGTCCGCGGCGATGTGCAGCACGATCATCGTGTCGGTGTTCGTCGCCCCGCCGTCGGACTGGGTGTTGAGCTCCGCCATCTCCTCCGGCGTCGCGTTGTCCGGTCGGTGGTCGTCGCCGACCAGCAGGATGTTCATCGCTCGGCCGTCGACGTCGTCCTTCGCGGGCGGTGCACTGCCGATGGCGTCGACCTTGGTGACACTGCTGGCGAGGCGGTTGTACGCGTACGCGGCGTACCCGCCGCTCAGCAACACGGCCATGGTGAGGACCCCGGCGAGCGCGGGGAAGACGACTCCCCAGTGGCGCTTGCGGCGTCCGTGGCGGGGCGGCACGGCGCGATCGGCCCGGCGCGGCCTGGTCTCCTCGGGTGCGTTCGTCACGGGGAGAACCATAACCGTGGAGCGCACGGATGACATGGATTCCGCCTGGACGACCTGTACGCACCGGCCGGGAGGCCCGGAGGCGGGCCGGCGCACCGCCGCCGTCCACCCATGGTCGCCCCGTACTGTCGGTCGGGTGTTCCTGACCGTCGTCGCCGTCTGCTGCGCCGCCGTGGCGGTGCCTCTGCTGGTGAACGGCGTCCGGGCCTTCCGTCGGGGTGCGCGGAGCCTGACCCGCCTCCTCGCGCTGGTCGCCGGCCTGGCCGTCCTGGCGCTCGGGGTCCTCGTCGCGGTGCTCGCGGCGGTCGGCACGACGGTGAGCACCGCCCTGCTCGTCCTGGTGCTGGCACTGGCGGGCTACCTGGCACTGGTGTTCCTCGTCTTCCTCGGCGCCGCCCTGACCTACGGCCACGTCCGGGTCACGGAGGAGGCCGAGTCACTCGTCGTCCTCGGCTGCGGGCTCGTGCACGGCGCGGTCTCACCGATGCTGCGTTCGCGGTTGGACCGGACGCTCGAGGTGTTCCACCGGTCCGTCGCCGCCGGCCGCACGCCGGTGGTGGTGCCCTCCGGCGGACAGGGCGACGACGAGGACCGCACCGAGGCCGACGCGATGGCGGAGTACCTGGTCACCCACGGTGTGCCGGCGGAGCTCGTGCACCGCGAGACCCGGTCGACGAACACCCGCGAGAACCTCCGCTTCTCGCACGAGGTCCTGCGCGACGCCGGGGTCGACGGCCGGACGCTCGTCGTCACGAACGACTACCACGTGATGCGCACGGCGATGACGGCGCGTCGTACGGGCCTGGACGCCCGGGTGCTCGGGGCGCCGACCGCGCGGCAGTCGGTGCCGAGTGCGTTCCTCCGCGAGTTCGCGGCCGTGCTCGTGATGCACGGCTGGTGGCACCTCGGAGCGCTGGCCGCGATCGTGGTGCTGTGGGGCGCGGCGCTGGCGACGGGGATGCTGCCGGCCTGACGCGCTAGGGGCCCAGTCGCGCCGGGGCTCAGTCGCGTCCGGGCAGCAGGTGCACGGCCTCCATGGCGAGCTCGGCGGCGATCGGATCACCAGCGCGCACGGCGTCGCGGAGGTCCGCGATGTGGGGCGTGACGGCCTCGACGGGGACGACCTCGGCGATCTCGGGCACGCGGAGCTTGTAGGACAGGCCGTCGGTCGTCGACCGGCACAGCTGCGCGAGCGAGGCGTTGCCGCATGCGTCGGCCCACATCGCGTAGACGTCGGCGCCGTCGTGCGCCAGTGCGGCCTGCTCACCCTCGCCCAGACGGGTGAGCACCTGGTCGAGCGTCGCCGCGACCTCGCGGCGCTCGGCGTCGGTGAAGCGCGGGACCGCCAGCCGCACCACGCCGCCGTAGATCACGCCGAGCGTCCGGTACGCGTCGAGCACCTCGGCCGCCGTCGGTGCCGCGACCCGGGTGTACCGGTTCGGCGCCATCTCGATGAGCCCGGCGCGGGCGAGTTCGGCGAGCGCTTCACGGATCGGGGTGCGGGAGACACCGAGCCAGGCGATCAGGTCGTCGTCGTTCAGGCGCTCACCGGGCTCCAGCGTGCCGTCCATGATCGCGTCGCGGATCTTGTCCTGGACGGTGTCGCGGAGGAGCTTGCGCTCGGCGGCGGGCTGCGTGGCGGGAACGGGCATGCGGTCAGCGTGTCACATGTCACGCGGTCGGCGCGAGAGGCGCGACGGCCACCAGGCCCGGCGGCCGAGGTCGAGGACGAGCGCCGGGACGAGCAGCGAGCGGACCACCACGGTGTCGAGCAGCACGCCGAACGCGACGACGAAGGCGATCTGCACGAGGAAGAGGATCGGGATCACGCCGAGGGCCGCGAAGGTGGCCGCGAGCACCACGCCGGCGGACGTGATCACCCCGCCGGTGGCCCCGAGCCCGCGCAGCACGCCCTCGCGGGGACCGTGCCGGAGGGTCTCCTCGCGCACCCGGGTCATGAGGAAGATGTTGTAGTCCACGCCGAGCGCCACCAGGAACACGAACGAGAACAGCGGTACCGACGGGTCCGCGCCGGGGAAGTGGAACAGATGGTCGAAGACGAGCGCGCCGACGCCGAGCGCGGCCGCGAAGGACACGATGACGCTGCCGATGAGGACGAGCGGCGTGACGATGCTCCGGAGCAGCAGCATGAGGATGAGCAGGATCACCGCGAGCACGACGGGGATGATGAGCGTCCGGTCGCGGATGCCGGTGTCGTCGGTGTCGATCGCCGTCGCGGTCACACCGCCGACACGGGCACCCGGGTCGACGCGCTCGACCGCGGTGCGGAGTTCGCGGACGGTCCGCTCGGCCGCGCCGGAGTCCGCCGGGTCGGCGAGGGTCGCCTCGAGGAGCACCTGACCCCGGGACACGGTGGGGTCGGCGGCCGGGGCTCCGGGCGTCGTGCTCGTGGTGTCGCCCGCGCCGACCGTCGTGGTGCCGGAGGGCGAGTCCTCGGCCGCCGCGGTGACGCCGTCGACCCCGTCCACACCCGTGACCGCGTCGGCGAGCTCGTCGATCCGGTCGGCGTCGCCGAGTACGAGGGCGGGGCTGCCGGAACCACCGGGGAAGTGGTCGGCCAGCACGGTCTGACCGTCGCGCGCCTGCGACTGCCCGATCACCAGCTCGCTCTGCGGCACCCCGTCCGCCCGGAGACCGAGCAGCCCCGTGCCCATCGCCAGGAGGCCCACGGTGCACACGATCCAGACCGTCCGGGAGCGCCGGCCGACCAGCCGACCGACGCGGGCCCAGAGCCCCCGGGCATCCGGGCCGGTGAGGACCGGGTGGGCGCTGCCGAACGTCGGCCTGAGCGGCCAGAACGCGGCTCGGCGGAAGCAGAGGAGCAGCGCGGGCAGCAGGGTGAGGGCGGCGAGCACGCTGAACGCGATGCCGATCGCGGCCACCGGGCCGAGCGCCTTGTTCGAGTTGAGGTCCGAGAGCAGCAGGCACAGCACGCCGACGATGACCGTGCCGCCCGAGGCGATGACCGGCTCGAGGCTGCCGCGGAGTGCGGCCCTGGTGGCGTCCCATCCGGCCCGGTGGTCGCGGAGGGCCTCGCGGTACCGGGCCGTGTAGAGGAGCGCGTAGTCGGTCGCGGCGCCGATCACCAGGATCGAGAGGATGCCCTGCACCTGCCCGTTCACGGTGACGACGCCGGCCTTCGCGAGTGCCCAGACGACGAGGATCGACGCGGTCAAGGCGAACACGGCGGTGGCGAGCACCAGGAACGGCAGCAGCGGCGAGCGGTAGACGACGATCAGGATGACGAGCACCGCGATCAGCGCGACCCCGAGCAGCAGGCCGTCGATGCCGGCGAACGCCTCGGTCAGGTCTGCGGTGAAGCCCGCCGGGCCGGTGACGTACCCGCGCAGCCCGTCCGGCAGGGCGTCGTCCACGTCCGCACGGATGGCGGCGACCGCTTCCCCAGTCTCGGCGGAGGCGGTCAGCGTGGCGACGACCTCGGCGGCGTCGCCGTCCTCGCTCGGGATGACCGGGCTGACCTGGTCGACGTCGTCCCGGTCTCCGAGGGCGTCAGCGATGCGGCCGGCAGCGGCGGTGTCGGCCGCCGTCAGGCCACCGTCCCGCTCGAACACGATGACGGCCGGCGCCCCGCCGGCGTCCCGGAAGTCGCTGCTGCGGTCCTGCACCGCGGTGGCGTCGGCCGAGGCCGGCAGGAACGAGGTCTGGTCGTTCGTGGAGACCTCGGCGATGCGACCGAAGAAGGGGCCGCCGACCGAGGCGACGACGAGCCAGACGAGGACGACGAGCGCGGGGACCACGATGCGGAGGGAGCGGGACACGTCGGCGAGCGTACACCGATCGTCAGCATGCTGATCACTTCCGCTCCGCACCAGGCACGTCGTCAGCCCCACCGTAGACTCGGACCATGGAGGACCAGTCCGCGCAGTGGCCGATCGGACGCCTGCTCGCCGCCGCTTCCCGCGCGGTGGAACGGGAGTGGGACGAGCGCCTCCGGGCCATCGGACTGCAGCACGCCGCCCTCATCGCACTCGACATCGCCCTGCGGAGCGGCCCGACCGGCGCCGATGTCATCGCCCGCACCGCCCGGGTGCAGCCGCAGACGATGTCCCGCACCCTCGAGCGACTCGAACGCGACGGGATGATCGAGCGCAGCCCGCACCCGGAGGACGGCCGCCGGCGACTCGTGACCGTCACCGACCACGGGCGGGAGATGTGGGACACCGCCCGGCACATCGAGCGCGAGGTCCTGCCGGACGACCCGGAGCTCCGCGCCCGGCTCGGGGCCATCCTCGCCAACTCGAGGGGTGCGCCTCCCGCACGGTGACACTTGCGTCTGATATGCAGGATGTGACACGCTGGGAGGGTCGGCATCAGGGCCGACCTGATGCCAGGGAGCCCGCATGTCCGGCCGCCGCGCCGCCCGATCCGCCCGATCCGCACGTTCCGCACGTTCCGCACGACGCCGACGGCCGTTCCTCGTCGCCCTCGTCGTGACGGTCGGCTCGCTCACCGCCGTCGCCGCGGTGCTCGCCGTCGTCGCCGCCACGTTCATCGGCGGCCTCGCGCAGCGGTACGACGCCGGCCGGACCGTGCTCGAGGACCCCTTCCCCGGTGGCACACGCCCGTCCGAGCACGGCGACGCGGTCGACGTCCTGCTCATCGGGTCGGACTCGCGGGCACACGAGGACCCCGACGGTGACCGTGTCTCCGGCAGACGGTCCGACACACTGATGCTCGCGCACATCCCGGCCGATCGGCAGGACATCACCCTCCTGTCGATCCTCCGTGACACCTGGGTCGACGTGCCGGGCCACGGCGAGGCGAAGATCAACGCCGCCTACGCCTGGGGAGGCGCCCCACTCACCGTGCAGACCGTCGAGCAGCTCCTCGATGTCCGGATCGACCACGTCGCCGAGATCGACTTCGCCGGGTTCGCCGGCATGACCGACGCACTGGGTGGTGTCACCGTCGACTCGTCGACCGCGTTCGACGCCCGGGGGCACCACTTCACGGTCGGCCCGAACCACCTGGACGGCGCCGCAGCCCTCGCCTTCGTCCGGGAGCGCTCCGCCTTCGCCGACGCCGACCACACCAGGGTGCGGAACCAGCAGGCGTTCATGCGGGCCCTCGTCCAGCGGGTCCTGTCCGAGGACACCCTGACGAGCCCGGGCAGGATCCGGCAGTTCGTGTCCTCGACCAGCGAGTACCTCTCCGTGGACCCCGGCCTGGACTTCTCGACACTCGTCCGACTCGGGTGGTCGCTCCGGGACTTCCGCGCGGGTGACCTGGCCACCACGACACTGCCGTCGGCCGGCGGCGGCACGAGTGACGACGGTCAGTCGTACGTGCGGGTCGACCGTTCCGCCGTCTCCAGCCTGTCGATCGCGCTGCGCTCCGACGACCTCTCGGACTGGCTCGCGACGCACCCGTCCGGATGACCTGCGCCTCCGGAGGTCCCACGACCCACGGAGGGCCCATGACTCCGGGCGCCCCCTCCGCCCGGACGACGGAGCGCCCCACGACCGAGGTCGTGGGGCGCTTCCGATCGGCGCGAGACGCTGAGCGTCAGGCCGGGAGCTGCAGGGTCTGTCCCGCGTAGATGAGGTTCGCGTCGTCCACGGTCGACGTGTTCGCCGCCCAGAGCTGCTTCCAGCCACCCTCGACGCCGAGCTTCGTCGCGATGGTGTCGAGCGTGTCACCCGAGACCACCTTGTACGTCTTGCCGCTGGTCGGCACGGCGGCGGGCTTGGTCGCGGTCGCCGACGGTGCCGGCGTGCTCGCGACGGCCTTCGGGGCCGCCGCCTGCGGTGCCGGCGCAGCCTGACGGGCGGGTGCCGCCGGGGCAGCAGCCTGCGGAGCCGGTGCCGGAGCCGCCTGCTGGGCGACCGGGGCGGGGGCGGCGCCGCTCGTGCCGCTCAGGCCGAGCTTCGCGGAGCACGCGGGCCAGGCGCCCCAGCCCTGCGAGGCGAGGACGTTCTCGGCCACGGCGATCTGCGTCGCACGGCTCGCACCGGCCGGGCTGCCGGTGCCACCGTTGGCGGCCCAGGTGCTTTGCGAGAACTGCAGTCCGCCGTAGTAGCCGTTGCCGGTGTTCGTGGCCCAGTTGCCACTGGACTCGCAGGCTGCCAGGGCGTCCCAGGTCGAGCCGTCGGCCGCACTGGCCGGTGCAGCTGCGAGACCGACGCCCGTGGCGGCGATGCCGGCGAAGGCGAGTCCGCCGACGAGGGCGCGGGTTCGGGTGTGGTTCTTCATGTCGTTGCTCCACCGGGGTCGCATCGTCGTTCCCGACGCCGGCTGCCCACCCCGACCGATCGCGGTCAGTCTGATGGTGTCACCGGGGGCAGCCTCCGCGCCGGCGTCACGGTGGGCCACCATAGGAAATCCATGCTCGTTATCAAACTGAGACCAACGGTTCTACCCAGTAGTGCTATGTACCCCGCCGCGAACCTGAACGTCTCGATGCCCATGGGCGCGGCGATCGGACGTACCCGGGTACACGACCTTCCGAGTTCCCTGGCAATCGCGGATCCGAGCGACCGAGGACGGACGGGAGGCCCGTGGCGGCACCGCGAGCCGCCTCCCGTCCGTCAGCCCCGCGAGAGCAGCGTGACGGCCTCGAGGTGCCCCGTCTGCGGGAACATGTCGAGCACGCGCACCCGTCGCAGGCGGAACGACGGCATCACCGCGAGGTCGCGTGCGAGCGTCACGGGGTTGCAACTGGAGTAGACGACGTGCCGGACCTCGGACGTCTCCAACCACCCCGCGAGCTCGGCGCCGATGCCGCGTCGGGGCGGGTTGACGACGACGAGTTCGGGGGTGGTGCCGGGCCGGGCGCGCAGGGCGTGGGCGGTCGCGTCGTCGGCGGCGAAGCGGACGTCGGTCAGGCCGGCCTCGCGGGCGGACTGCTTGGCGGACACGATCGCCTCACGACTGGTCTCGATGCCGGTGACCGCGCGACCCGGGCGTGCTGCGTGCAGGGCGAACCCGCCGACACCGCAGTACAGGTCCCACATCGAGGCCGGACCGACCTCGTCGATCCACTCCGACGCCTGCGCGTACAGCTGGGTCGCGACGGTGGTGTTCGTCTGGAAGAAGCTCTGCGGGCGCAGGTGCATCGTCACCGGCCCCAGGCGCATCGGCAGGGTCTGCTGCTCGGTGAGGACGACCTCCCGGTCCCCCTCGGTCACGGCCTTGTGCTCGGGCAGCAGGTTCGCGGTGACGACGACGGCCTGCGGCAGGACCCGGTGCAGGTCGCCGAGCCGGTTCCGCAGGCGTGGCAGCTGCCCCTCGCTCCGGAGGACGAACCGGACCATCAGCTCGCCGTCCGGCGACTCGGTGACGAGCACGTACTTCAACTCGCCGCGACGCTGTCGGACGTCGTACGGCATCAGTCCGGCGGAGGCGATGAAGTCGGCCAGGACCGGGAGCGCCCGCTGGATGCCCGGCGTGCAGATGCCGCAGTGCCGCAGGTCGACCCCGCGCTGCCGCTCGTCGAGGATCCCGACGGTGGGTCGCTGCGCGGTGCCGCCGACGACCATCTTCGCCTTGTTGCGGTAGCCGGACTCGGGGCTGGTGATCGCCGGGAGCCACTCGACCGTCCCCGGGCCACCCGCGGCGTCGACGGCGTCGTGCAGGAGTTCGCGGGTGCGGAGCTCCTTGTCGAGGACCTGGTCTCCGTATGGCTGACCCATCAGGGTGCACGACCGGCAGACCCCGCGGTCGAAGTAGTCGCACTGCATGGCCGAGTCAGGATACGTCAGCGGCGGGCAGCGTCCCGGGTGGTCGTCCGGATGCGGTGCACCGAGGTCGTCGCGGTGACGAAGAGGTCGCGGCCGTCGTCGCCGCCGAAGCACAGGTTCGCGACGACCTCGGGCACCGGGACGGTCCCGATCCGGGTGCCGTCCGGCGTGTACACGAACACCCCGACCGCGGCGGAGGTCCAGATCCGGCCGTCCTCGTCGACGCGGAGACCGTCCGGCACACCCTCGCCCGGTGCGAAGCGCACCAGGTCGCGGCCGTTCTTCACCCGCACCCCGGGCACCCCGGACGCCGCCGGACCGTCCGTGACGACGTCGTAGGCGCGGATCACCGGGCGGTCGCCGTCCGAGCTCGCCACGTACAGGACGCGCTCGTCGGGTGAGAACGCGAGCCCGTTCGGTTCGTCGACGTCGAGGACGACCGGGCGCAGGTCCTCGCCGGCCGGGCCGCAGCGGAACACCCAGTGGTCGCCGTACTCACGCTCCCCGGGGTGGCCTTCGCGCGGCTGCGTGATGCCGTAGGCCGGGTCGGTGAACCAGACGCTGCCGTCGCGGGCGACGACGACGTCGTTCGGGGAGTTGTAGGCGACCGCACCCCACCGCGTCGTGATCGGCGTGACGACGCCGTCCCGGTCACGCTCGACCCGCCGGTGTCCGTGCGAGCACTGCACCACCGAACCGTCGGGGTCGAGGGTCCGGCCGTTGGTGAACTCGACCCCGTCGGCGTACACCGACACCGTGCCGTCCGTGGCGGACCACTGCAGGATGCGGTCTCCGGGGATGTCCGACCACCGGAGCGTCCTGGTGGCCGGGATCCAGCACGGCCCCTCGGCCCACGTGCTGCCGGCGTGCAGGGTCTCGAGCGCGGTGGGGTCGGGGACGAGGTCGGTGAGGCTCGGCACGGGTTCTCCTTCGAACGGTGCGACCACGCTAGTGCGCGCGCACCCCGGTGCGCCGGCGCCCCCGACGGATCAGACCGTCGCGGCCGCCGCGGCCGCCGCGCTCCGTCGCCGCAGGGCCTTCTCGACCGCGGAGATGCCGAACCCGAGCAGGATCGACGCCACCACGGCCAGCACGGTCACGAGGAACGGCTGGTCCCGGCTCCAGTGCCCGGTCGCCGCAGCGATCCCGACGCAGTAGGCGGCCCAGACGACGTCGGCGAGCGCGCAGCTGAGCAGGAAGCGCCGGACGTCCAGACCGCTGTCGGCACCGACGAGGTTCGTGGTGAGGCGGCCCATCGGGATGAACCTCCCGAGCACTGCGATGCGACCGGGGGCGGCGCGGTAACGCTCGTCGATGGCCTCCCGCGCCTTCCTGACCTTGGGCCGCGCGAACCAGGACCTCGAGCCGAGGTCGACCGACCGGGCCAGCTGGTAGAGCGCGAGGTCGCCGAGCACCATGCCGATCGTGGCCGCGACGATCAGCAGCAGCACCGGCAGGAGTCCGCCGTCACCGCCGACCAGGAGCGTGCCGATCGCGACGACCATCGCCTGGCTGGGCAGGAAGACCGCGATGCTGCCGACGGCGAGCACCAGGCCGACGACCAGGAACGCCCACGGGGTGCCGACGAGCTGCAGCACCACCTGTTCTGCTGCGTCCACCGGTCACCCTCCACGGCACGAGTCGGACGCACCACTGTCGATCATCCCAGGTCCTGCGCCGGACCGCGCCCGCTCAGCGCTGCGACACCGGGGAGAGCACGAGCTCGTCGATCCGCACGTGTGCCGGGGCGGACAGCACGAACCCGACGGCACGGCCGACGTCCTCCGGCGTGAGCATCACGGCACGTGCCGCGGCGTCCGGCACGCTCGGGCGCTGGTCGAGGAAGTCCGTCGCGACGTCCCCCGGGCAGAGGTGCGTGGCCCGGACACCGTGGTGCGCCTCCTGCTGGTTGAGCGTGCGGACGACCGGGCCGAGGGCCGTCTTGCTCGCCGAGTACGCCACGCCCGCGCCCGGCTGCGACGACCACCCCGCGTACGAGGAGACGACGACCACGACCCCGCCGGAGCGCCGGAGGGCGGGGAGCGCCGCGTCGACGACCTGCACCACCGCGGTCAGGTTCGTGTCGATCACGGCCCGGAGGTCGGTCATCGACTGGTCGTCCCACCGCCGCCGTGGGGAGTTCAGCCCGGCCGACAGGACGAGCCCGTCGATCCGACCGTGCCGTCCGAGGAGGGTGTCGCGGGCCGTGGCGACGGCGTCCGGGTCGGTGGCGTCGAGGGGCAGGACGTCAGCGGTGCCGCCCGCGGCGCGGATGCCGGCGGCGACCGTGTCGAGACGGTCGGTGCGACGCCCGCTGAGGACGAGCCTCCAGCCCGACCGTGCCGCCACCTGCGCGGCCGCGGCACCCATGCCGCTGCCGCCGCCCGTGACCCACAGGACGCGGTCGTCCGTCGCCGGCTGGTCCGTCGTGCGCTGGTCCGCCGTGCCGTCGTCCGTCATGGGTGGGACAGTAGACGCGTCGGCGTCGACGAACGCCCCGAAGGAGCGACCGATGCACCTCGACCTCAGCGACCGGGTGGTGGTCGTCACCGGCGCCGCCCGCGGGATCGGCCGGACCATCGCGGAGCGGTTCCGCCTCGAGGGCGCGCACGTGGTCGCGCTCGACCTGGCGGCGGCGCTCGCGGACCGCGCGGCGGACGACCAGCCGGGAGGCCCGCCCAGCGTCCCGGGCGCCGCCCACCCGCTCGAGGTTCTCGCCTGCGACGTCACCGACCCGGAGTCGGTGCGCGCCGCGGTGGACGAGGTGGTGGCCCGGCACGGCACCGTCGACGTCCTCGTCAACAACGCGGGGATCAACGTCGAGGGACGGGTGGTCGACCTGGAGTGGGATGCCTGGCAACGGTGCATGGACGTGAACCTCGGCGGCACCCTCCTCATGAGCCAGGCGGTGGCGCCCGTCATGCAGCGGGCGGGGCGCGGCCGGATCATCAACGCGGCGTCCTTCGCGGCGATCGTGCCGAGCGTGGGGAGCGCGGCCTACGCGGCGTCGAAGGCGGCGGTCGTGCAGTTCACCCGGGTCCTGGCATCCGAGCTCGGGCCGTGGGGCATCACTGTCAACGCGTACGCGCCGGGGATGGTGCCGACCGCGATGAACGGCTTCGCGACCATGCCGGCCGCCGCACAGGACCGGCTGCTCGACACGCTGTCGATCCGGCGGTGGGAGACGCCGGACGACGTGGCGGACGTGCTGCTCTTCCTGGCGAGCGACCTGGCCGGGTACGTGACGGGGACGCTGCTCGACGTGTCGGGCGGCAAGCTCGCGACCCAGATCCCGTCGCGGGCGTACGAGGGCTGATCCGGACCCGGGCGGTCGCCTCCGCGAGCGGGCAGAGTCGGAGGCAGTCTGGACCACCGTGACGGACCTGTCCGGTCGCACAGGATCTGCGCATGCGGCTCTCCGTAGGCTGTGAGGTGCCAAGAGAGCCGGACTGCAGCCCGACCCCCGAGGAGGTGCCCCTGTGTTCACCGTCCTCATCGCGTTCGGCGTCATCGCACTCGTCGTCCCCGCACTCACCCCCCTGCTGGGGCGTCGCGTCTTCTTCGTCGCCGCCCTCGCCCCCACCGCGGCCGCGGTCCTCACCCTGACCCAGACCGCTCCGGCACTCGGCGACGGCGTCACGGAACGCGTGCGCTGGATCCCACAGCTCGCACTCGACCTGGCGTTCCGGGTGGACGCCCTGTCGTGGGTGCTCGCCCTCGTGGTCACCGTGGTCGGCGCGCTCGTGCTCGTCTACTGCGCCTCGTACTTCCCCGACGACGAGCCCGGGCTCGGTCGGTTCGCCGGCGTCCTGACCGCCTTCGCCGGGTCGATGTACGGCCTGGTGATCGCGGACGACGTCATCGTGCTGTTCGTCCTGTGGGAGGCCACGACGGTCTTCTCCTACCTGCTCATCGGGCACGACGCCGTGAAGCGGGCCAGCCGGGCCGCGGCCATGCAGGCCCTCGTCGTCACCACCGCCGGTGGGCTCGCGATGCTCGCCGGGCTCGTCGTGATCTCGGTCGCCGCCGGCACCACGTCGCTGTCCGGGATCATCGCCGCCCCCCCGACCGGCACGGCCGTCTCGGTGTCCGTCATGCTCGTCCTGGTCGGTGCGCTGACGAAGTCGGCGATCGTGCCGTTCCACTTCTGGCTGCCCGCCGCGATGGCCGCGCCGACCCCGGTCAGCGCCTACCTGCACGCCGCCGCGATGGTCAAGGCCGGCATCTACCTGGTCGCCCGGCTGGCCCCGGCCTTCGCGCTGCTCGACGGCTGGCGCGAGACGATCACGGTGCTCGGGGTGCTCGGCATGCTCGTCGGCGGGTACCGGGCCCTGCGGCAGACCGACCTCAAGCTGCTGCTCGCGTACGGAACGGTCGCCCAGCTCGGGTTCCTGGTGCTCGCCGCCGGATGGGGTGTACCGGAGATCGCCCTCGGTGGGGTCGTCCTGCTCGTCGCCCACGCCACGTTCAAGTCCACGCTGTTCCTGGTCGTCGGCACGGTCGACCACGTCGCCGGGACCCGGGACCTCTGGAAGCTCAGCGGTGTCGGACGCCGTCTACCCGGGCTCGCCGCCGTCGCAGTGCTCGCGCTGGCGTCGATGGCCGGCATCCCGCCGCTCATCGGCTTCGTCGCGAAGGAGGCCGTGCTCGGCGGCTTCCTCGAGGAACTGCACGGTGCGGACGCCGGGTGGGCCTGGGTCGCACTCGTCGGTGTCACGATCGGTTCGATCCTGACCGTCGCCTACTCGTGCCGGTTCTTCTGGGGCACCTTCGCCCGCAAGTCCGGGGTCGCCCAGACCGAGCCGCACGCGCTGCACGGGCTCTGGGTCGTCCCGACGGTGCTCGGCGTCGCGGGGCTCGTCCTCGGGCTCGCCACCCCGTTCGTCGCGCACGGCTTCGAGTCCGCCGCCACCGCCGCACGGCACGGCAGCGGCAAGGTCCCGCACCTGGCGCTCTGGCACGGGTTCGAGCCGGCGCTCGGCATCTCCGCCCTGACCCTGGTCGGCGGTGGCGTCCTGTTCCTGCTCCGCACGCGGGTCGAGGCCGTGCAGCACCGCCTGGCCGGCTCCCCCTCGGCGTCCGCGAACTACCGACGGATGATGCGCGGGCTCGACCGGTTCGCGACCTGGCTGACCGCCAGCCTGCAGCGCGGTTCGCTGCCCTACTACCTGACCGTGATCCTGTCGGTGTTCGTCGCCGGCGCCCTCGCCAACCTGGTCGTCGGCGGTCCCTGGGCCTTCCACATCCGGTTCGCCGACACCTGGGGCCAGCTGCCCGTCGTCGTCGTGATGGCGATGGCCGCGATCGCCGTCCTCGCCGCGAAGACCCGCTTCGCCGCAGCCGTCCTGGTCGGCGTGACCGGGTACGGCACCGCGATCCTGTTCCTGCTGCACGGCGCCGTCGACCTCGCGCTCACCCAGCTCGTCGTCGAGACCGTGACCCTGATCGCGTTCGTCCTCGTGCTGCGTCGCCTGCCCCCGCGCATCGGCACCGCCAACCCGTCGCGCTTCCGGGTGCTCCGGGCACTGTTCGCCGCCCTCGCCGGCCTGACCCTGGCGATCGTGGTCGTCGTCGCCGCGTCCGCCCGCACCGCCGAGCCGCTCTGGCCCGACCTGCCGGCGCTGACCAGCTCCTTCGGGCACGGCCTCAACGTCGTCAACGTCGCCCTCGTCGACCTGCGCGGCTGGGACACCCTGGGCGAGCTGACCGTCGTCGTGGCCGCGGCGACCGGTGTCGCGAGCCTGATCTTCGTGCGGTCGCGGGAGGACACCCTGCCGCGACTCCGGGACATGCCGGCCTCGGTCGCGAGCGGTGACGACCGGGCCGACGGCGAGCCGCGGGCCTGGCTGCCGACGAGCGCCGCGATCCCGACCGGACGCTCGGCACTGCTCGACATCGTCGTCCGCCTGCTGTTCCACGGGCTCGTCGTGCTGTCGGTCTACCTGCTCTTCGCTGGACACAACTCGGCCGGTGGTGGCTTCGCGGGCGGTCTCGTCGCCGGTGTCGCCCTCGCCGCCCGGTATCTGGCCGGGGGCCCGGCGGAACTCGGGGCCGCGGCACCGATCCGTGCCGGGCGACTGCTCGGCCTCGGGGTCGCCACGGCGGGCATCACCGCGATCACGCCGATGTTCTTCGGCAAGGACGCCCTGTACTCCGAGTTCTTCGAGGCCACCGTCCCGGTCCTCGGCCACGTCGAGTTCGTCACCGCCACGTTCTTCGACATCGGCGTGTACCTGGTCGTGGTCGGACTCGTGCTCGACGTGCTCCGCTCGCTCGGGGCCGAGGTCGACCGACAGCGCCTCGAGGACCGGCGCGTCCCCACCGCCGACACCCTGGAGGGACCCGCATGACCGTCACCCTCGTCCTCGTCATCGCGATGGCCGTGCTGTTCTCGTGCGGCGTCTACCTGCTCCTCGAACGGTCCCTGACCCGGATGCTGCTCGGGTTCCTGCTCCTCGGCAACGCCCTGAACCTGCTGCTGCTGACGATGTCCGGCGCGGCCGGTGACCCGCCGATCGGCAAGTCCGCCGAGGGGATCACGGACCCGCTGCCCCAGGCGTTCGCCCTCACCGCGATCGTCATCACCTTCGCGGTCAGCGCGTTCCTGCTGGCCCTCATCCACCGCTCCTGGCGGCTGTCGCGTGCGGACGAGGTCGAGGTGGACGAGGCCGACGTCGCGATCCGCACCGACCGCGCCGACCCCGCCGACGACGACCCCGAGCTCGCCGAGGACGACAGCCCCCGACGACACGACCCGAAGTCCCCCGAGGACGCGGACGACCCGCACGAAACGGCCCCACACCCGACCGAGAGCAGGCCCGCGCCGTGACCTTCCTCGTCCCGCTCCTGGTCCTCGTCCCGCTCCTCGGAGCCGCCGTCGCCCTCGGACTCCTCCGCCACCAGCAGCTGCAGCGCGCCATCACGGTCGCGGTGCTCGTCATCGCGGTCGCGGTGGCCGTCACGCTCATGGTGCTGGTCGACCGGCACGGCACCATCGTCGTGCAGGTCGGCGGCTGGCAGGCTCCGTACGGCATCTCGCTCGTCGTCGACCGGTTGAGCGCCCTGCTCCTGACGGTGTCGAGTTCGGTGCTGCTCGTCGTCCTGCTGTTCTCCATCGGGCAGGGCCTGGCCGACGACGATGAGGACGCCCCGGTCACGATCTTCTACCCGACGTACCTGGTGCTGGCGGCGGGCGTGCTCGACTCGTTCATCGCGGGCGACCTGTTCAACCTGTACGTGGCGTTCGAGATGCTGCTCGTGGCGAGCTACGTGCTCATCACCGTCGGTGGCAGTGTGCAGCGGGTCCGCGCCGGAACCACCTACATCGTGACGAGCCTGATCGCGTCGTCGATCTTCCTCGCCGCCATCGGCCTGGTCTACGGCGCGACCGGCACCGTGAACATCGCGCAGATCAGTCAGCGGGTGGCGGAGCTGCCGGACCACGTCCAGCTGCTGCTGCACACCATGCTGCTCATCGGGTTCGGCATCAAGGCCGCCGTGTTCCCGCTGGCGTTCTGGCTGCCGGATTCGTACCCGACCGCCCCGGCGCCGGTCACCGCGGTGTTCGCTGGTCTGCTCACGAAGGTCGGGATCTACGCGATCATCCGGCTCGAGACGATCATCTTCCCCGGACCGCAGTTGAACGGGGTCCTGCTCGTCGTCGCCGTGTTGACGATGGTGGTCGGGGTGCTCGGCGCGGTGTCGCAGACCGACGTGAAACGGCTGCTGTCCTTCACGCTCATCAGTCACATCGGGTTCATGGTGATGGGCATCGGACTCGGTTCGGTGGTCGGCACCGCGGCCGCGGTGTTCTACACGGTGCACCACATCGTCGTGCAGACCACGCTGTTCCTCGTCTCCGGCCTCATGGAACGGGTCGGCGGCACGACCTCGACGCGCTCCCTCGGTGGCCTGCTCAAGGCGGCGCCCCTGCTCGCGGCCCTCTACCTGGTCCCGGCGTTCAATCTCGGCGGCATCCCACCGTTCTCCGGCTTCATCGGCAAGCTCGGCCTGTTCCGCGCCGCGGCCGAGGACGGCTCACCACTCGCGTTCGTGACGATCGGCGCCGGGGTCGTGACGAGCCTCCTGACCCTGTACGCGCTGATGCGCGTCTGGGACGCGGCCTTCTGGCGCCCCAAGCCGGCCGCCGAGGCCGCCGCCCCGCACGCCAGTGTCGCCGAGCCGCACGAGCACCTGCGTGCACCGGAACCCGCGCCGGTCACGGTCCCCGAGACGGAGACCGAGGGCCGGACAGGAGGCCCGTCCGACACCGGTGCGCCGGCCGCGGTCGTCCGCGCCCCGGCCGGGGACGGCTCGGTCGCGACGCTCGACGACCCGACGCGGTCGGACGCCCAGGACCACGGCGACGCACCGTCGACCGAGCACGCGCGGTCGAAGCTGCCGCCGATGCTCGTCGTCGTGACCACCGTCGCCGTCCTCGGGTCGGTCGCCCTCACCGTCCTCGCCGGGCCCCTCTACGGCTACGCGACGCGTGCGGCTGAGTCCCTCGAGTCGCCGGACCGCTACGTGCAGGCCGTCCTCGGGGTTGAGACACGATGACCGACGACCGACGCTTCACGAACGCCCGCCGGATGGCGCTGGCGTGGCGCTACGACGTGCCGCTCGTCGCCGGGCTCACGGTGCTGTGGGCGCTGCTCTGGGGGAACTGGACACCGCTCACGTTGCTCTGCGGCGTCGTCGTCGCGCTGCTCGTCACCCAGTCGCTGCCGCTGCCGCCGGTCCCGCTGTCGGCACGGTTCTCGATCGTGCACGTCGTGTGGTTCCTGCTGGTCTGGGCCGGGTACGTCGTGCTCGCGTCGTTCCGGGTCGCCTGGGTCGCGGTCCGGCCACGAGGAGTCCGGAAGAGCTCGATCGTCCTCGTCCAACTGCACACCACGTCGGAGATGACCTTCACGCTGTCCACCATCGCGATCTCACTCGTCCCCGGCTCCTACGTCATCGACGAGGACCTGCGCCGTCGACGCCTGCTCCTCCACGTGCTCGACACCGAGCGCCCCGAGCAGGTGGACGCCGCCCGACGGGAAGCGCACCGGATCGAGGCGCTCGTGATCCGTGCGATCGGGTCGGCGCAGGACGTCTCCGAGCTGTCCGAACCGCTGCCCGAGGTGGTCCGGTGAGCGCCGCCGTCGTCGTCATGGCGGTCGGGATCGCCCTGGTCCTGGCGTTGCTCGGCGCGACCCTCGTCCTCGCGGTCGGCCGGATCGTCCGCGGCCCCACCATCCTCGACCGGATGATCGGGTCCGACATGGTGCTCACCACCGTCCTGCTCGTGATCGCCGCATCGATCGTCGTCCGCCAGGACGCGAGCGCCGTGCCGGTGCTCGTCGTGATCGCCGCGACGAGCGTCTTCGCGACCGTCGCCGTCGCGCGCGCGGTCACCCCGTCGACCGACCCCGAGGACGAGGGCATGGACGCGACCACCCCCGAGCACGCGGTGCAGGCAGCAGACGAAGAGGCTGCGGACGACGCGCACACCACCGACGACGGCCACAGCGCGGGAGGGCAGCGATGACCGAGATGACGGACATGCTCCAGGCGTTCCTCGACGACGCCGGCATCCGAGCGTGGATCGCCCTCGCGCTGCTGCTCGTCGGGGCTGCGCTGTCACTCGGCGCGGCGATCGGCATCGTCCGGTTCCCCGACCCGCTGGTCCGACTGCACGCGATGTCGAAGCCGCAGGTCCTCGGTCTCGCCTGCTGCCTGGCGGCCGTCGTCGTCGCGGTGTGGACCTGGTCCGTGCTGTGGATGGTGATCCCGGCGATGGTGTTCCAGCTCGCGCTCGTGCCGGTGTCGACGCACATGATCGCCCGCGCCGGACTGCGCTCGGGCGACTACCGGCACGAGGACCTGCTGGTCGACGACACGGAGTGACGGCGGAGCGGGGTCAGCGCAGCGCGTCCCGGCGGGACAGCACCAGGTTGGCCGCACCGGCCAGCACGACGACGGCGGCCGAGAACGCCGGGAACGCCATCGCGGCCGGGGTGCCGGCACGCTCGGCGACCTCACCGACGACCGCACTCGCGATCGACTGCCCGACGATGACCGCCGAGCCGAGGATCGTCATGGTGGTCGCCGAACGGCCCACCGGCGACCGGTCCGAGCCCAGGCTGTACTGGGTGACGAGGGTGGGGCCGATGCCGATGCCCATCACGGCGAGGACGATCCCGACCGCGAGCACGGAGTCCACGGTGGCGAAGACGATCGCGGATGCCAGCAGCACCACGCCGAACAGCAGCCAGCGCCAACCGAGCCGGAAGGCCCGCGGGAACGCCGCCGACCCGAGCGCGAGCCCGGCCGAGCCGATGCCCATCAGGCCGTAGAGCAACCCGGCCCGCGAGGACCCACCGTGGTCGGCCATGAACGCGGTCAGCGCGGTCAGCGTCGACCCGAAGAAGAACCCGATGCCGAGGATGCCGACGACGACCACCACCAGTCGGGGCCGCAGGAGCTGCCGGGCCGGTGCCGGACGCGGGTCGGACGCATGCCCGAGGGTCAGGCGACCGGTCGGGTGCAGGGCGAACGCGGTGACGAACACGAACGTCAGCACCGAGGCACCGGCGACGGCGACCCACGGCGCGATGGCGCTCGCGAGGACGCCGACCAGGAACGGTCCGACGATGAAGACGGTCTCGTCAGCGGCGGACTCGTACGCCATGGTGCCGCTGAGGACCCGCTCGTGCCGATTCGGTTCCATCCGGTTCCGGATGATCGCGACGAGCCGGGTGCGGGACATCGGCGCCACCTGGGGTGCGCTCGCCCCGATGAGGAACGACATCGCCAGGACGGCCAGGTCCGGGGCGCTGCCCTGCACGACGAAGGGCAGCGCCCCGAGCAGGACGGCGTTGGCCAGGCCGACGGGCACCAGCACGGCGCGCTGCCCGTACTTGTCCGCGGCGGCGCCGACGAGCGGCCCGAACAGCGCCGAGCCGATGCCGACCGAGGCCGAGTTGATGCCACCGAGGGCGACCGAGTCGCGTGCGGCGACGACGAGCGTCAGCACGCCGACGACCATCATCGCGAACGGCAGTCGCGCCACGAAGGCGATGGGGAAGTAGGACCGCCCGGCGAGGGCGATCAGGGAAGCGCCGGAGGAACGCGCCTGGAGCATGGTGGGGGTGTGCCTTCTCGGCCCACTCGTGTGGAGCGGACCCATCGGGTGCCGCCGCTGTCCGCCGGGGTGCCGGCGTCCGGTAGATACACGGTTGTTGCTGGTTTGCCCGTCCACTGTACCTGCCGGACGGGAGGCTCACCCAGGGTCCGGCACCGAGCCTCCCGTCCGGCGCTCCTCCGTCAGAGCGAGCGCAGCTGTCAGCCGCGGCGGCCGGCGCGAGCCGCGAAGGCGTCGAGGGCGCGGAGGACATCGTCACTGCGGTAGACCCGCGAACGCAGCGAGTACTCGGACTTCGCCTGCAGCACGCCGGCCGCGATGAGGGTGTCGAGGGCCCGGTAGACGTTCACGGACGGCCCGAGCTCGACTCCCAGTGTCGCCGCGGTGACGACCGGCTGACGGGCGATCACCTCGAGGACGCGCCACACTGCGGAATCGCTCCGGGACCGGACCGTCTCCCGCCAGCGCTCACGCACCGCGTGCACCTCGTCCACCAGGACCGTGGCGTTGTGCACCGCTCGGAAGCACGCTTCGGCGGTGGCGAGGACGATCGCCTCGACGTCACCCGCGCGGTACGAGTCGAGGGCTGCGTGGTACCCAGCGGTGTCGGTCAACAGGCCGGCGGAGACGGGGATGGTCACGTTCCTCGTCAGTCCGGTTCCGCGGAACATCGCCTGCATCAGCGCCCGCCCGGTCCGGCCGTTGCCGTCGGTGAACGGGTGGATCGTTTCGAACTGCGCGTGCGCGACGGCGATCTGGACGAGCCGTGGCAGGTCGGACCGCCGCGCGAACCGCATGACGTCGTCGATCAGCACCGGGACGCGGTCGGCTCGGGGCGCGACGAACTCCGCATCCCGAGGACTGTCCGCGGCCCGTCCGATCCAGACCGGTTCGTCCCGCCACGCTCCGGCGTCGTGGTGCGGATCGCCAAGGAGGAGCGCGGCGTGCATCGCGAGGACCGTCTCCGGCGTGAGTTCGTCCGCCAGGTCGAGCGCCGCCTGCATCGCACGCGTGTTGGCGACGATCTGTGCAGCGTTCTGCCGCGACGTGTCGCCGAGCTCAGCGGTGAAGACGGCTCGCGCACTCGCGGTGAGGTGTTCGATCTGCGAGGAAGCCGCGGCTTCGGAGCGCATCAGGAGCGGCGCGAATGCAGCGATCTCGCCACCGAGGCCCGCATCGAAGCGGACCAGGGCCTCCGTCGCATCGTCGACCACGGCGGCCGTCGCGGACGACACCACCGGGTCGAGGTCGACGATGAGCGGCGGGACGGCAGCGCTGTACGCATGCCCGACGCTGGATCGTCGGCTCGCGGCGACGCCGAATCCGGCGTACCGGGACTCGAACCACAGCTCTTCGGAGTCGACGGCGGGCCATCCCATGTCGTCCTCCTGTCACTGCGTGGGCTCGAGTTCGACACTTAGCCTACCAAGTGTCGAACTCGTGCCCCGCTGGTGACACTTCCGTCGGGGCGGCTCGGGTCAGGAGACCTCGCCGGCGCGGGCCCCCGCCCAGAGGTCGACGTCGGTGATCCCGACGCTGTGCTCGTCGATGGTGCGGAGCTCGTCGTCCGAGAACGACGTGTTCGCGAGCGCGGCGACGTTGTCCTCGAGCTGCTCCACGCGGGAGGCGCCCATCACGAGCGAGGTGACCCGCTCGTCCCGCAGCGCCCAGGCCAGGGCGAGCTGTGCCATCATCTGGCCGCGCGACTCGGCGACGGCGTTGAGCGCACGGAGGTGTTCGACGACCTCGGGCGTGATCGACGAGGGGTCGAGCGACTTCCCGGCCGCGGCACGCGAGCCCTCGGGCACGCCGTCGAGGTACTTGCCGGTGAGCAGCCCCTGCGCCAGGGCGGTGAACCCGATCACACCGAACCCGAGCTCGCCGGCCGCGTCGAGCAGCCCCTCCGTCTCGATCCAGCGGTTCAGCATCGAGTAGGACGGCTGGTGGATGAGGAGCGGCGTGCCGAGGTCACGGAGGATCGCGGCGGCCTGACGGGTGCGCTCGGCGTCGTACGACGAGATGCCGACGTAGAGCGCCTTGCCCTGCTGGACGGCGGTGTGCAGCGCGCCCATCGTCTCCTCGAGCGGGGTGGAGGCATCGAGGCGGTGCGAGTAGAAGACGTCGACGTAGTCGAGCCCGGTGCGGCGGAGGGACTGGTCGAGTGAGGCGAGGACGTACTTGCGGGAGCCGCCGCCCTGGCCGTAGGGGCCGGGCCACATGTCCCAGCCGGCCTTCGTCGAGACCACCATCTCGTCACGGTACGGCGCGAAGTCCTCGCGCATGAGCTTGCCGAAGTTCAGCTCCGCGGCACCGTAGGGCGGGCCGTAGTTGTTCGCCAGGTCGTGGTGGGTGATGCCGAGGTCGAACGCCCGGCGACTGATCGCTCGCTGGGTCTCGAACGGGACGTCGTCGCCGAAGTTGTGCCAGTAGCCCAGCGAGAGCAGCGGCAGGTCGAGCCCCGAGTGCCCGGTCCGCCGGTAGGTCATCGAGTCGTAGCGGTCGTCGGCAGCGATGTAGGTCATGGACCCGAGCCTGCCACGGCGCTACCGTGGGCTGCACCGACGAGGGAGCACCCATGGCAGCACGCGACGACGCGTCCGAGACCACCTTCACTGCCGAGGAGCAGGCTGCCATGCGCGAGCACGCGGCCGAGGTGAAGGCGAGCCGGAAACGCGGGACGACGAAGGCCGAGAAGGCGGCGCTCGACGCCCAGGCCGTGGTCGACAAGATCGCCGCGATGCCCGAGCCCGACCGGGGCCTGGCTGAACGGATCCACCGGATCGCGCTCGAGGCTGCTCCCGACCTGGCACCGAAGCTCTGGTACGGCATGCCCGCGTACGCCAAGGACGGCGCCGTCGTGTTCTTCTTCCAGGACGCGGGGAAGTTCACGGCGCGCTACTCGACGCTCGGGTTCCAGGACCCGGCGACACTGGACGACGGATCGTTCTGGCCGACCTCGTTCGCGGTGACGCCGGAGTTCTCCGGCGCCGACGAGCAGGCCGTCGCCGAGCTCATCCGTCGCGCGACGGCCTGAGCCCCGCCTCGATCCGCTCGAGCAGGCCGACGGCGGACACCACGGCGGCAGCGTCGATGCCCTGCGCCCCGAGCGCTGTCCGGAGCGCCTCCGCCCACCGGGCCCGCAGCACGCCGATGTTCTCGGCCGCGAGCGCCGTCGGGAACAGCTGTGCGGTCCGGGCGTCGTCCGGGTGCGTACGGCGTTCGACCATGCCCTTCGCGACGAGCGACCCGAGCGCGACGCTGAGGTTGCTCCGCCGGAGCGCGGTCGCGTCCGCCGTGGCACTCGGCGTCGTCCCCGGGTTCGTGTCGACCCAGCGCATCACCAGGACCTCGGTACCGGTCAGTGGCACGACGTCGACCGCGCGCGGACCGGTCGGGTCGAGCTCCCGCGCGACGCTGAGGACGACGTCCGCGAGCCGGGCCAACGCGTCGTCGGAGGTCGGGGAGGTCATCCCCGCACCGTAACCCGCGCCGACGGACAGCCTGCTGGGCGACGGACGGCGCTCAGTGCCGTGCGGTGAGCGCCGGGCGCCGCAGCACGGGGATGCGCGGCATCGCCCAGTCCACCCAGACGAGCCGGGCGGCCGGCGCGACGGCGAGCGCCCACACCACCGACGCGACGGTGTCGGTCGGGTAGTGCACGGCGTCGATGGTGAGCGACAGCACGACCACCACGACGACCACGGTGCCGAGCGTCACCGCGAGGGTGTGCCATCGGGTGTCGCGGAGCACCCACGTCAGGGCGATGACGATGGCGACGATGAAGACCGTGTGCCCGCTCGGGTACGAGGGGTCGGGCTGCGTGGCGAACGGGTGCGGCAGCAGCGACGTGTCCGGGCGGGGGCGCTGGACGAGTTCCTTGACGAGGTCCGATGGCACCCAGGTGATCGCGACCGTCCCGGCGAACGCGGCCGCCGGGCGGACGTCGCGCTGCACGGCCCAGACCACCCCGGTGACGATGATCGTGACGCCGATCGCCGGGGCGGGGCTGATCACGTGGTAGACCGCGGTGGCGAACGCCCCGAGGGGTCCGGTGTGCAGGGTGTTCAGCGCGTGCGCGAGGCCGAAGTCGACGTCGCCGAGGACGAACCCGACGATCGTGATGACGATCACGGTGCCGAGGGCGATCGCGAGCGTCGCGAGCGGGTACGGCGTGCGCACGAGGATGCCGGTCGACGTGCGCTCCCGGCGGGCGGGCGTCAGGGTGGGCGCGTCGGTCATCCGCTCATCCTCCAGCCGGCGCACTGCTGCCGTGCCGAGAGTCCGGCCCCGGCAGATCAGAGAGCGCTCAGCCCCGCCTCGGCCGCCCCTCTGACGACGAGCCGCCGCACCTGCGCCGCCGCCCCCAGCGCCACGGCGTCCGGCCCGAGCGCCGACTGCTCGACCCGGATCGTCGCGCCGCTGACCGGGGGTTCCGCCGCGAGGGCCGCGGCGACGGCCGGCGCGAGCAGGTCCCACGACCGTGCGACACCGCCGCCGATGACGACCGTCGTCACGTCGAGGATCCCCGCCGTGAGCAGGACGGCGCGGGCGACGCCCCACCCCGCGGTCGTGAAGACGGCCTGCGCGTCCGGGTCCCCGGCACGTGCGGCCTCGGCGACCTGGTGTGTGCCGAGTCGTCGGCCGGTGCTGGCGGCGTAGCGGTCCGCCATCCCGCGGGCACCCGCGACGGTCTCGAGGTGTCCGCGCTGCCCGCAGGTGCAGGGGGTGTCGCCGAAGCCGGGCACGTGGCCGATCTCGCCCGCGGCACCGTGCGGTCCGCCGAACAGCGAGCCGCCCAGGACGAGGGCACCGCCCACGCCGGTCCCGAGCGTCATGCCGAGCACGTCCGACTCCCCCGCGACGGCGCCGGTGGCGACCTCGCCGAGCAGGAACGCGTTGACGTCGTTGTCGAGCGTGGCCGGCACCCCGAGCCGTGCGGTGACGGCGTCGGTGACGCCGTACCCGGCCCAGCCGGTGAACGAGTTCGCGGTGACGAGCACCGTGCCCGTGGTCGGGTCGACGACACCGGCAGCGCCCACCCCGACACCCGCCAGGGAGGCCCGGTGCCGGTCGAGCAGGGACCGCACCGCCGCCTCGGCCGCGTCGAGGATCGCGTCGCCGCCGTCGTGCGCGGGCGTCGGCAGGTCGATGCGGTCGAGGACCTCGAGGTCGGTGGTGGCGAGCAGGACCTTGGTGTTCGTCCCGCCGACGTCGATGCCGGCGACGACCTCCGCGGTCACGGGGTCACCGCGGCGAGGGAGGCCAGGCGCTCGGTCCGACGCTGTCGTTGCACCACCGGGTCCGGGACCGGCACGGCGGCGAGCAGCCGTCGGGTGTAGTCCGTGGTGGGGTGCAGGAGCGTCGAGCCGGTCGGGCCCTGCTCCTCGACCGCGCCGGCGCGCATCACGACGACCCGTTCGGCGAACTGCTGCACGACGGCGAGGTCGTGCGAGACGAACAGGCACGCGAAGCCCAGGTCGGCCTGCAGGTCGGTGAGGACCTCGAGCACGGCCTCCTGCACGCTGACGTCGAGCGCGCTGGTCGGTTCGTCGGCGACGAGCAGCCGCGGGTCGAGCACGAGCGCCCGGGCCAGGCTGACCCGCTGGCGTTGCCCGCCGGAGAGTTCCCGGGGAGCCCGTGTGGCCAGGGTGCGGGGCAGGCGGACGGCGTCCAGGACCTCGTCCACGCGGCGGCGACGGTCGGCGCCCGAGGTCCGCCGCCGGTGGATGGCGAGCGGTTCGGCGATGCACTCGCCGACGGACATCCGTGGGTCGAGGGACGCCACCGGGTCCTGCAGCACCACGCCGATGCCGGAACGGAGCGCCAGGCGGTCCCGTCCACGGGTACGGCGGAGGTCCGAGCCGAAGAGCCGGACGCTGCCGGCGGTGGGGCGGACCAGGCCGAGGGCGACCCGGGCGGCGGTGGACTTCCCCGAGCCGGACTCGCCGACCAGGCCGACGGTCTCCCCGGCGTGCACGGTGACGTCGATGCCGCGCAGGGCGTGCACCGCGCGGGCGCCGCGGCCGAAGGTGACCGAGACGTCGCGCAGGTCGACCACCGGGGGCGCGGCGGGCCTCCCGTCCGCATCGTCGGCGGACGCCGGCCGGTCCGCGATGGCCGGGCGTGCGTCGGCCGAGCCGTCGGCGACCGACGCGGCGGTCTGGAGGCGCGGCACCGCGGCCAGCAGCCGCTCGGTGTACTCGTGCTGGGGCCGGAGCAGGACGTCCTCGACGCCGCCGGTCTCCACGATGGAACCCTGCAGCATCACGGCGACCCGGTCGGCGAAGTCCGCGACGACGCCCATGTTGTGGGTGACGAGCAGTACCCCGGTGCCGGTGTCGACGGCGAGCGCCCGGAGCAGCTCGAGGATCTCGGCCTGCACGGTGACGTCGAGCGCCGTGGTCGGTTCGTCGGCGATGAGGAGCGCCGGCTCGTTGGCGATCGCCATCGCGATGACCACACGCTGCCGCTGACCGCCGGAGAGCTGGAACGGGAAGGCCTTCGCGCGCTCCTCCGGGGACGGGATGCCGACGCGGCGGAGGAGTTCGACGGCCTCGGTCGCGGCGGACGCGGCGGACACCTGCCGGTGGTTCCGGATGACCTCGGCGATCTGCGCCCCGACCCGGGTGAGCGGGTCGAGGGCGGTGGCGGGCTCCTGGAACACCATCGAGACCGTGCGGCCGCGGAGCCGCCGGAGTTCGGGTTCCGGCGCACCGACGACCTGGTGGCCGTCGACGACCGCGCTGCCGGTGACGGTCGCGTTGCCGGAGAGCAGCCCCATCGCGGCCAGCGCGACGGTCGACTTGCCGGAGCCGGACTCGCCGACGAGGGCGAGGGTCTCACCGGGGGCCACGGCCAGGGAGACGCCCTGGACGGCGTGCACGTCGCCGGACTCGGTGCTGAAGTGCACCCCCAGGTCGTCGACGGCGAGGATCGGTTCGGTGGCGGTCATCCGCGGCCCTTCACGTCGAATGCGTCCCGGAGTCCGTCGCCGACGGCGTTGAGCGCGCAGACGACGAGGATCACGGCGAGTCCCGGCGGCACGATCAGCCACCAGCGACCGGAGTAGGCGGCGGTGAGTCCCGCCGAGAGCATGCCGCCCCAGTCCGTGGCCGGCGGCTGCACGCCGAGGCCCAGGTAGGAGACGTAGGCGACCAGGAGGATCGCGTCGGCGACCTGGAACGTCGCGGCCACGACGATGGTCGACACCGAGTTCGGCAGCAGGTGTCGGCCGACGGCACGGGCGTGCGAGCCACCGATGGCGCGGAGGGTGAGCACGAAGTCGCGGTTCTTCAGTGTCAGGGTCTCGGCGCGGATGAGCCGGGAGGGCACGAGCCAGGACACGAAGCCGAGGATCACGATGAGGCCCCAGACGCCCGGGGTGGTGATCGCCGAGATGACGAGCAGGATGAACAGCGCCGGGATCGCGATGCCGGCGTCGACGACGCGCATCATCACGGCGTCGACCCAGCCGCCGACGTACCCGGCGACGGAGCCCCACAGTGTGCCGACGACGGTGGCCAGGATCCCGGCGGCGATGCCGACCATGAGCGAGACCTTGCCGCCGTACATCAGGCGGCCGAGGACGTCGTGGCCGACGGCGTCGGTGCCGAGCAGGTGGGCGCCGCTCGGGCGCTGGTTCGCCTGCTCGAGGAGGGTGTGGGTCTGGTCGGTCGGGTACAGGAAGGGTCCGACGAAGCAGAACAGCACGATGAGGACGAGCACGGCCAGGCCGATCACGGCGAGGGTGTTGTGCCGGAACCGGCGGGCGGCGAGCCGGAAGCCGGTCGCGGCGACCGTGACGGGGGCGCCGGGCGTCTCGGGGGCGAGTTGGACGGTGGTCATGCGCGGCCTGCCTTCACACGGGGGTCGATGAGGGACTGGGCGACGTCCGCGAGCAGCGTGCCGATGACGGTCGCGACGGAGATCACGAGCACGCAGCCGAGCAGCGTCGGGTAGTCCGACGTCTGCGCCGCGTTCCAGAACAGCAGCCCCATGCCGGGGTAGTTGAACAGCTGCTCCGTGACGAGCGCCCCGCCGAAGAGCACCGGCAGGTAGTAGCCGAGCATCGCCACGACCGGCGTCAGCGAGTTCCGGAAGACGTGTCGGCGCAGGATCGTCGCCGTCGACGAACCGCCGGCGCGGGCGGTGCGGACGTAGTCCTCCTGCAGGTTCTCCAACGTCGCCGCCCGCATGTAGCGGCTGAAGACGGCGATCATCGCGAGGGCGCCGGTGAGCACCGGCAGGACGAGGCCGGCCGGCTGCTGGAACACCTCGGCGAGGGTGGTGCCGCTCGGCGCCTGCGACGGCAGCCACGGCAGCTGCTGGCTGAACACGATGATGAGCACGAGGCCGAGGAAGAACGCGGGCGTCGCGTAGAAGACGAACGCCAATGCGGTGGCGGCGTAGTCGATCGCTCCGTTGCGTCGGGCTGCCTGCCACATGCCGACCGGGATCGCGATGACGATCCCGAGCACGGCGGAGAGTCCGGTGAGGACGAGGGTCTTCGGGATGCGCTCCTGGATCAGTTGCGAGACCGGTTCGTTGAGCGTGTACGAGGTGCCGAGGTCACCGGTGAGCAACCGTCCGAGGAACCGGAGGTACTGCACGGGCAGCGACTGGTCGAGGCCCTGCGTCTGGTTGAACGCGGCGATCTGGGCGGGCGTCGCGGAGACGCCGAGCACGCCGCGGGCGGGTCCGCCGGGCAGCGCGTGCAGCAGGCAGAACACCACGACGGTGACGATGAGGATCACCGCGAGCGCCTGCAGGACGCGGCGGGTGAGGTAGAGGGCAGTGGTCATGCTGCTTCCGTTGGTCGGATGCTGACGGGACTCCCGGGAGGCGCGGTGCGGGTCGGACCCGCACCGCGCCTCCGGAAGGGGCTCAGTGGGCTACTTGGTCCACTTCCACTGCGCGGGGTGGAAGTTGGCGAGCGAGTCCTGGTCGAACCCGGTCAGACCGCTCTTCTTGACGGAGATCTGGTAGTCCGGGCTCGGCAGCCAGATCACGGGCAGGTCCTTCGCGACCGCGGCGCTGTAGTCCTGCACGGCGCTCGCGTCGGTGGAGGTGGTCGTCGCGTCGATGAGGGAGTCGACCTGCTTGTTCGAGTAGCTGCCGAAGTTCGCCGAACCGCCGGTGGAGAACAGCGACTCACCGGTCGGGTAGGCCGGGAAGTACCAGCTGCCGGCGGTGCCGAAGAAGGACAGGTCCCAGTCGCAGCTGGGCTCGTCGGCGGTGCAGGTCGGGGTCTGCGACAGGACGCTCGACACCGGGGCCGTCTTGATCGAGAAGCCGATGCCGGTCTTCTCGAGGGACGACTGGATGGCGCTCATCATGTTGTCGGTGACGGTCGAGCCGGACTGCGAGAGCACCTTCATGGCGAACTTCGTGCCCTCGGCGACGCCCTTGCCGCACTGGCTGGACGAGGTGCCCGGGTCGGTGCAGACCATGGTGCCGCCCTGCTTCGTCCAGCCGTGACTCGTCAGCAGTGCCGCGGCCTTCTTCGTGCTGAACGGGTACGGGTTGTCCTTCTGCACGTCCGAGACGTAGTCGGACTCCTGCGCCTGCGGGATCGGCCCGTAGGTCGAGGTGGCGGTGCCGTTGAAGACGACCTTCGACAGGGACTTCTGGTCGATCGACATCTGCACGGCCTGCCGGGCGTACAGCTGCTTGAAGACGGCGCCCATGTCCGGGTTGTTGAAGTTGTACGGCATGTACGTGATCGCCCAGCCGGTCCACGGGTCGACCTCGTAGCCCTTCGACGTGAAGGAGTCCTTCTGGTCGAGGTCGGT
Source organism: Curtobacterium sp. MCPF17_047 (assembly GCF_003234045.1). Taxonomy (NCBI): domain Bacteria; kingdom Bacillati; phylum Actinomycetota; class Actinomycetes; order Micrococcales; family Microbacteriaceae; genus Curtobacterium; species Curtobacterium sp. MCPF17_047. The sequence continues at coordinate 116,091 of NZ_QKSF01000008.1, forward strand.
GGCGTTGATGTAGCCGTAGTCGACCGCACCGGAGCGCAGCGCGTTCGTCTCGGCGTCCGCGGTGGTGAAGGGCAGCAGGTTGACGGTCTTGATCGATGCCTTCTCGCCCCCGTCGTACTTCGGGTTCGCGGTGAGCTGGACCTTGCCGGCGGTGGTGAACGACGACAGGCCGTAGGGGCCGGAGATCGTCTTCCACAGGTCGTCGGAGTCGTAGTCGGCGATCTTGCCCGCGGCGGTGTTGAGGAACTTCCAGACCTGCTTCGCCCCGGTCGCGGTGCGGTCGGCGTCGGTCACCTCGCCGGAGGCACTGGTCTTGTCCCAGGCGTGCTGGGGCAGCGGGATGATGTAGCTCAGCTGGTTGGCGAGCATCCAGTCCTTGTTGTACGCCTTGTCGAACGTGATCGTGAAGTGCGTGTCGTCGACGGTCGTGAAGGACGTCCAGTTGTCCGGCGCCTTGCCCTCGGAGTACGAGCCCCAGTCCTTCGCGTTCGCCTTGATCAGGTTGAACCAGAACTCCGCGTCGCGGCTCGTGATCGGCTCGCCGTCGGACCAGTGCCGGTCGCCGAGCGTGATCGTGACGCTCTTGCTGTCCGAGGCGAAGTCGGCGGCGGTGGCGACGGACCCGGGCTTGTCCCAGCCGATCTTGCCGGTGGAGCCGTCGTAGGCGATGAGGCGCTCGTACAGCGACTGCGCGATGGAGCCGTTGTTGGTGTTGAGGTGCGCGGCGGTGCCGATCGGCAGGATCCAGTTCGGCGTGAAGTTCGCCGGCAGCGCGTAGTCGATCTCGTCGGACTTCGTGCCGGTGGTGGCGGAACCGCCCCCGGAGCACCCGGCGAGCAGTGCGCTCACCGCGAGCGCGGCTCCGGTGAGGAGGGCCCAGCGACGGGGCTTGGTCATGCGTGTCTCCTTGCGCGAGGACGCCATCGTCGGCGTGGTGGAGGGACGGGAGTGCGACCAGGACCAGGCCCCGGTGGCACGTGCACAGTCAATGGCCGAAGTCGTTGGAAAAACAAACGTTCTCGTGTAAATAGTCTGTTTCTGCGGAACGGCGGAAAGCGCGGACCGACACTTCTGCCCCGTAGGCTCGGTGACGTCGGGCGGTCACCGCGCCCGGTTGACGCCGATTGGAGAAAGTCGTGCCGGACCTCAGCTCGCGCGTGCTCGAACTCATCGCCAGCGGACAGGCGTCGAGCCGCACCGAGATCGCCCAGGTGCTCGGTGCCGCCCCCTCGACCGTGTCCCACGTCGTCGGTCAGCTCCTCACGCACGGCATCCTCGCCGAGGAGGGCACCGACGTCTCCACCGGCGGCCGGCCCCGCAAGGTCCTCCGGATCGGCGGCACCGACGAGTACGCGGTCGCCGCCGACCTCGGTGGCGGTCACGTCCGGATCGGCATCGTCCTGCCGGGAGGCGCGCTCGAGTCCGTCTCGACCGTCCCGTTCGCGCTCGCCGACGGTCCGACCGCCGGCCTGGCGGCTCTCGCGGAGCTCCTCGACGCCCTGGTGACCGAACGCGGACGGGACGGACTGCGCGGAGTCGGGCTGAGCCTCCCGGGCCCGGTCGACGTCGAGGCGGGCGTCGTCGACCTGCCGAGCCGGATGCCCGGATGGAACGGCTTCCCGGTCGCCGCGTGGCTCACCGAGCACTTCGGGGTGCCGGCCGCGATCGACAATGACGCGAACTGCATGGCCGCGGGCGAGCAGACCGTGCAGCCGTCCACCCGACGCCAGGCGATCACGGTGAAGGCCGGGTCGGCGATCGGCGCCGGGATCATCATCGACGGCCACCTCTACCGCGGCTCGACCGGTGCCGCGGGCGACATCACGCACGTGCGCATCGACGCCGCCGGCGACACCCCGTGCTCGTGCGGCAACACCGGTTGCCTCGAGACGGTGGCGTCCGGCGCCGCACTCGTCCGGATCCTCCGTGAAGCCGGCGTGGACGTCAGCTCCACGCAGGACGTGGTCCGGCTGGCGTCGGAGGCGCACCCGGAGACGACCCGCGCGGTCCGCCTGGCCGGGCGGTACCTCGGCGAGGTGCTCGCCGCGAACGTGAACTTCTTCAACCCGGACGCCGTCTCCCTCGGCGGCATCCTCTCCACCCTCGATCCGTTCGTCGCCGCCGTGCGGAGCCAGCTCTACGAGAGCTGCCACCCGCTCGTGACGCAGCACCTCGTCATCGAGCGCGCATCGCTGGGCGCCGACGCCGGACTCGTCGGGGCCGGCCAGTTCGCCCTGCAGCGCGGGCTGGCGGCATCGCTCGAGGAACTGTCCACCCCCGTCCCGCTGCGCACCACCAGGAACAGGAGCACCCGTGTCTGACACCGGAACCACCGCCGACACCCGACGTCCGGTCATCGCGATCGCCGGCCTGGCCATCGAGACGTCGACGTTCACGCCGACCCGCACCCCGGCCGCCGCCTTCCACCCGGACCGTGGCGACGAGGTCGTCGCCCGGTACGACTTCCTCGCACCGCTGTCCGAGCGTGCCGAGTTCCGGGGCGCCCTGATCGGCCACGCGCTGCCCGGCGGGGTCGTGCTCCGCGAGTCCTTCGAGGAACTCAGCGCCGAGATCACCGACCGACTGTCCGCGATCGCCGCCGACACCACCATCGACGGGCTGTGGTTCGACATCCACGGCGCGATGGTGGTCGAGGGGCTCGACGACGCCGAGACCACGCTGCTCGAACGGATCCGCGCGGTGGTCGGCCCGGACGTCGTCGTGTCGGCGTCGATGGACCTGCACGGCAACGTCTCGCGCGGACTCGCCCACCAGTGCGACCTCATCACCTGCTACCGGATGGCCCCGCACGAGGACGCCCTCGAGACGAAGGAGCGCGCGGTCCGCAACCTGGTCGACGTGCTCACCACCCGGCCGGTCGGCGCACAACGGCCGCTGAAGGCCTGGATCCCGGTGCCGGTCCTGCTGCCCGGCGAGAAGACCTCGACCCGCATCGAACCCGCGGCGTCCGTCTACGCACAGGTCTCCGACGTCGAACGAGGCGAGGGCGTGCTCGACGCCGCGATCTGGGTCGGCTACGCCTGGGCCGACCAGCCCCGGAACCGTGCCGTCACCGTCGTCACCGGGTGGGACGAGGACGCCGTGAGCGCCGGGGCCGAACGGCTGGCGCGGGCGTTCTGGGACGCCCGCGAGGACTTCGCCTTCGTCGCACCGACCGGGTCGTTCGACGAGTGCCTGGCCGCCGCGCTCGCCCCCGGGGCCGCCCGCCCGTACTTCGTCTCCGACTCGGGCGACAACCCGACCGCCGGCGGCTCGGGCGACATGACCTGGGGCCTGACGCAGCTGCTCGCCCGCGACGAGTTCCGGAGTGCCGACGGCCCCGTCGTCCTCTACGCCAGCGTCCCCGGCCCCGCCGCGGTCGCCGCCTGCGTCGAGGCCGGCGTCGGGGCGATCGTCACCGTCACCGCCGGTGCCGAGGTCGACGACCTGCACGCCGGACCGCTCACCATGACCGGGCGGGTGCACGCGGTCAAGACCGGCGACCGGGACGCGCGGACCGAGGTCGTGCTGCAGGTCGGCAGCGTCTTCGCGATCCTCACCGAGCTGCGGAAGCCATACCACCACGAGCACGACTTCACCGACCTGGACCTCGACCCGCGGAGTGCCGACCTGGTCGTCGTGAAGATCGGGTACCTCGAGCCGGAGCTGTACGACATGGCCGCCGACTGGATGCTCGCGCTCACCCCCGGCGGTGTCGACCAGGACCTCGAACGCCTCGGCCACCACCGGATCGAACGGCCGGTCTTCCCCTTCGACCGGACCTTCCCCGAGCCGCCCGACCTGACCGCCCGGATCATCCCCGCGTCCGACCGACCGCTCGGAGCCCACGCATGACCGGACGCCCCGCCACCCGCTCGCTCGAGATCGCCGTCACCTCGGCGACCGGGGCCGCGACCGCACTGGCCGGGGGTGCCGACCGGGTGGAACTCTGCAGCGCCCTGGAACTCGGCGGGCTCACCCCGTCGCAGGGGCTCGTCGAGGCCGCCGTCGCCACCGGGATCCCGGTGCACGTCCTGGTCCGCTGCCGTCCGGGCGGCTTCGTGCACGACCCCGACGAGGTCGACCTGATGGAGCGCGAGCTCGTCGCCGTCCTGCGTTCCGGGGCCACCGGCGTCGTGGTCGGCGCGCTCCGCCCGGACCGCACGCTCGACGCCGACACCCTGACGCGCTTCGTGGCCGCCGCACGCACCGAACGCCCCGACGCCGAGGTCACGCTGCACCGGGCGATCGACCACGCCGCCGACCCGGTCGCCGCCGTAGCCGGACTCGCGGGCCTCGGGTTCACGCGGGTCCTCACCTCCGGTGGCGCCCCGACCGCCCTCGCCGGTGCCGACACCATCGCCCGGATGGTCGTGGCCGCGGGTCCCGTCCAGGTGATGACCGGCGCCGGGGTCACCCCGGCGGACGTCCCCGTGCTCCTCGCCACCGGCGCCGCCGCCGTGCACCTCTCGGCCAAACGTCTGGCGGACACCGCGCACGGGGGCGTCCCGATGGGCGCAGGGGACGCGGGGACCGGTCACTTCGAGACCGATGCCGAGGTGGTGCGGGCGGCACGGGCCGCAGTGGACGGACACCGCGGCTGACGCGGGCGATGGGTCGGGCGCGCCCAGGGCCTCCCGGCCGTGCCGTGCGTGCCGCGGCCTGCCGAGCGGTGAGCCGGTCAGTCCTCGGCGTGCACGCCGCCGCGGAGCGTCACGCTCGGCAGCTCCCCGAACCGTTCCCGGTACGCGCCGGAGAACCGGCCGAGGTGGGCGAAGCCCCAGTCCCGGGCGACCTCGGCGACCGCGGCGGTCGACGGGTCCGCTGACCGGAGCGCCTCGTGCACGGCGTCGAGCCGGACGTTCCGCAGGTGCGCGAGCGGGGAGACCCCGACCGAGCGGTTGAAGGACTGCTGGAGGCCGCGGGGGCTCATGCCGGCGGCAGCGGCGATGTCCGCGAGGGTGACGACGCCGTGCGCGTGCTCCTGGATGTACGTCAGGGCATCGCGGAGCCGTTCGCTGCTCGTGGTCGCGGGGACGTCCACCGGGAAGGTGGCGACGACGACGCGGGCGACGCGGAGGTTCAGCTCGGCACGCGCTCGACCCTCGACCTCCGGCGCGGTGATCGCCGTGCCGAGGGTCTGCAGCGCCGACCGGAGCGGCGCCAGGTCGGTGTCCGACTCGACCCGGCGGAACCGCAGCGGGCCGGCCACCTGCACGCCGTCGGCGGCGAGCGCCGAGCGGAGCAGCCGATCGGACAGGTGCAGCATCGACACGCGGCTGGTCGCGGCCTCGAACTCGTACCGGAGCGAGGCGGCGAGCAGGAACGGCTGGCCCGGACGCACCGCGGAGCGGACACCGTCCTCCCCGGTGATGACGGCGCTGCCGTCACCGATCCAGAACACGATGTGCGACGGTCGGGGTTCCATCGTCCCGGTGCGGGGGCCCTCCACGGCGGAACCGCTCAGGGACAGGTCGGCGTCGCCCGCGCCCGTGTAGCGGAACGCGGAGCGCTCGTCGCCGATGCCACCGCCGGTACCGTACTTGTCGTCGAGGACGGCAGGACGGGTCGCACTCGTCCCCGCCAACCGGACGGCGCGGAAGCCGTCGGGGGTCCCCGAGCTCGGGCGCACATGGGTCACGACCTGATGTTCCCATGCCCGTCCGCCGCACGCGAGCACCGCGCCGCCCGTCGTCCGCCGTCGGGGTACGCCGTCATGCGCCGCCTCGGGGTACGCCGATCGATGCCGAGCACAGTCGCCGACCGGTAGAAGGAGTCATGACCTCCTCCACGCGGAACCCGCTCGGCGTCACCCTCGTCGACGGCGGCGCCAACGTCGCCGTCTTCTCCAGCACTGCCGAGCGCATCGAGTTCTGCCGGTTCGACGACGACGGCACCGAGCACCGGACCGAGCTGACGAAGCGCACCGGCTACACCTTCCACGACGTCGTGCCGGACGTCACCGTCGGCACCCGCTACGGCTTCCGCGTCCACGGCGCCTGGGACCCGGCGAACGGCCTGCGCCACAACGCGGCGAAGCTCCTGCTCGACCCGTACGCCACCGCGATCGACGGTGACTACCGATGGGGCCAGGAGCTGTTCGGCCACGACATGAACGAGCCGGAGCAGATGGACGAGTCCGACTCGGCCGACGCCATGCCGCGCTCCGTCGTCGCCGACCGCTCGTTCGACTGGCAGGGCGACACCCGACTCGAGACCCCGCTCGCCGACACCGTCGTGTACGAGGTCCACGTGAAGGGCTTCACCAAGCAGCACCCCGACGTGCCCGAGGAGATCCGCGGCACCTACGCGGGCCTGGCACACCCGGCCGCGATCAAGCACCTCACCGACCTCGGCATCACCGCCGTCGAGCTGCTGCCGATCCACCAGTTCGTGCAGGACTCCACACTCGTGGACAAGGGCCTCCGCAACTACTGGGGCTACAACAGCATCGGCTTCTTCGCCCCCCACAACGAGTACTCCGCCTCGGGCACCGCCGGCCAGCAGGTCACGGAGTTCAAGGAGATGGTCAAGGCCCTGCACGCCGCAGGGCTCGAGGTCATCCTGGACGTCGTCTACAACCACACCGCCGAGGGCAACCACATGGGCCCGACGCTCTCCTTCAAGGGCCTCGACAACCAGTCGTACTACCGCCTGGTCGAGGGCGACGAGGCCAACTACTTCGACACCACCGGCACGGGCAACAGCCTGAATGTGTCGCACCCGAACGCGCTCGGGCTCATCACCGACTCGCTCCGCTACTGGGTCGAGGAGATGCACGTGGACGGCTTCCGCTTCGACCTCGCCACCACGCTGACCCGGCAGGACGGCGAGGCCGAGAAGCACTCCGCGTTCCTCGACATCATCCACCAGGACCCGGTACTCCGCGACGTCAAGATGATCGCCGAGCCGTGGGACACCGCGGGCTACCAGGTCGGCGGCTTCCCGGCCGACTGGTCGGAGTGGAACGGCAAGTACCGCGACGACCTCCGCTCGTTCTGGCGCGGCGACGAGGGCACGCTCGGCGACGCCGTGCAGCGCGTCCTCGGCTCCCCCGACGTCTACGAGGGCTCGCGCCGGTCGCCGCTCTGCTCGGTCGACTTCGTCACCGCGCACGACGGCTTCACGCTGGCCGACCTCACCATGTACGCCGAGAAGCACAACGAGGCGAACGGCGAGGACAACAACGACGGCGAGAGCAACAACACCTCGTTCAACGGCGGCATCGAGGGCCCGAGCGACGACGAGAGCGTCAACGACTACCGCAACCGTCAGCGGCGGAACTTCCTCGGCACGCTGCTGCTCTCGGCCGGTGTGCCGATGATCCTCGGTGGCGACGAGATCGCCCGCTCGCAGGGCGGCAACAACAACGCCTACTGCCAGGACGACGAGATCTCCTGGTTCGACTGGGCCCGCGCCGACCAGGACCTGCTCGCCTTCACGACCGCGGCCATCGCGTTCCGCAAGCAGCACGTCGCGCTCCGTCCGGAGTGGTACCGCACCGCGCCGGGCATCTCCCCCTCGACGGTGTCGGTGCTCCGTGCCGACGCGAACGACTTCGAGGACGGCGACTGGACCGACGGCGGCAACCGGGCCGTGATCCTGGTGCTCGGACAGGGCGACGACAGCATCGCGTTGCTGCTCAACGCCTCGGAGACGACCGTCGAGTTCACCCTGCCGGAGCGTCCGGGCGGCGGCTCGTGGTCCCTCGGCCTGTCGAGCGACCCCGACCAGGCCGTGGACGACGACGCGACGACCCTGCTCGTCCGCGACGCCTCCTTCACGGCCCTGCAGTAGCCCGAGAGGACAGTGAGTCCATGAGCCAGTACGAGAAGCAGGACCCGACCACCCTCTACCCGGTGCCACCGTTCCCGAAGCAGGAGCAGTCGCTGCCCGGGGCCGCGTGGAAGATGGACCCGAAGCCGGACCACGGCGAGGAGAGCTACGTCGGCAAGGGCCGGCTGGAGGGCTTCCGCGGCATCGTCACGGGTGCCGACTCCGGTATCGGCCGCGCCGCCGCGATCGGCCTGGCGCGGGAGGGCGCCGACCTGGTGCTCTCGTACCTGCCCGACGAACAGCAGGACGCGGAGGAGGTCCGCGACCTGCTGCAGGGCGAGGGCCGCACGATCGTGCTCTTCCCCGGGGACATCTCCGACGAGCAGTACTGCAGCGACCTGGTGCAGAAGGGCGTCGACGAGCTCGGCGGCCTGGACACGCTCGTCATGGTCGCCGGCCGGATGGACAGCAACGACGACATCCTGACCCTCGACACGTCGATGTTCGACTCGACCTTCAAGACGAACATCTACTCGCTGTTCTGGCTGACGAAGGCCGCGGTCCCGCACCTGGAGCCCGGCTCGACGATCGTCACGACGGGCTCGATCCAGGCGTCCACCCCGTCGCCGGACAAGATCGACTACGCCGTCTCGAAGGGTGCGATCAAGCTCTTCACCGAGGCGGTCGCCCAGCAGCTCGCGCCGAAGGGCATCCGCGTCAACTCGGTCGCCCCGGGTCCGGTGTGGACACCGCTGCAGCCGGGATCGGACGACGCCGAGACGGTGTCGACGTTCGGGCAGCAGGCGCCCTACGGGCGTCCGGGACAGCCCGCCGAGCTGGCCGCGGCGTACGTCCACCTGGTCAGTCCAGAATCGAGCTACCAGTCCGGTTCGACGATCACGGTCGCGGGCGGCACGCCCGCCTTCTGACCGACGTCCGAGTCCGGCCAGCACTGCGAAGGAGCACACGATGAGCAACGACACCACGTCGCACGACCCCGAGGGCACGCCGAAGCCGGACGGCCTCGGCGACGACGGGACCGTCCCCAACGAGCCCGAGGGCGTGGCCGCCGGGTTCGTCGGAGACGACTCGCACTTCAACCCGGAAGAGGACGCCACCGACGGTGACGCCGCTGCGGGCGACGCTGACGCCTGACCGGACGGCGAACACGCGCTGACCACATGACGGGAGGCCCGGTACCAGCTGGTACCGGGCCTCCCGTCATGTGTGTGCGCCGTGGTGCGCTCAGTGGTGCCCGTGCACCTTCGCGTGGCCGAGCCCGCGGCGCATCAGTGCCCGGTTGACGGGGGTCGTGACGACGAAGGCCAGGGCGAGGGACAGCGCCAGGGAGCCCCAGAACAGCCACTGGTCGAGCTGCGCGTCGAGGGCGCCCGGGATCGCGACGACGACCGTGTTGTCGATGACCTCCATCACCGCGATGGACAACGTGTCGGCGGCGAGCGCCACCCGGAGAGCCGCGCGCAACGACAGGCCGGAGCGGAGCACCCCACGCATGGTCAGGGCGTAGCCGAAGACGAACGCCAGCACGATCGACAGCACCACGGTGCCGGCGTTGTGCAGCCCCGTGGCGGTGCCGATGACCATGCCGAGGACCTCGCCGATCGCGCAGCCGGTCAGGCAGTGCAGCGTCGCCTGGGCCGCCGTCGACCACGTGGTCGTGTCGTGCGCGTGCCCGCTCACCGTGCGCTCCCGTCGACCGACCGGAAGCGGCGGAGGCGCAGGCTGTTCGTCAGCACGAAGACCGACGACAGTGCCATGGCGGCACCCGCGATGACGGGGTTCATCAGCCCGGCCATCGCGAGCGGGATCGCCGCGACGTTGTAGGCGAAGGCCCAGAACAGGTTCGTCCGGATGGTGTGGAGCGTGCGGCGCGACAGCCGGACGGCGTCGACGGCCGCCCGGAGGTCGGCGCGGACCAGGGTGATGTCCGCGGCCTCGACCGCGGCGTCCGTCCCGGTGCCCATCGCGATGCCCAGGTCCGCTGCGGCGAGCGCGGCCGCGTCGTTCACGCCGTCGCCCACCATGGCGACGGTGCGACCGGCGGCCTGCAGTTCGGTGACGACGCGGTACTTGTCCTCGGGTCGGACGCCGGCCGTCACCCGGCTGATGCCGACCTCGGCCGCGACACGGTGCGCGACCCCGGCGGCGTCACCGGTCAGGAGCATGGTGTCGAGGCCGAGCTCCTGCAGCCGGCGAACGGCCTCGGCCGCGCCGGGGGCGACGGTGTCGGCGACGACGACGAGCCCGCGGACCCGGCCGTCCCACGCCACCGCGACCGTGGTGCGCCCGGCCTGCTCGGCATCGGTGACGGCGACGGCCAGCGACCCGGGCATCGGGACGGACCACTCGTCGGTGAGCCAGGCCGGTCGACCGACGAGCACGAGGACACCGTCCACGACGGCCTGCACGCCGAGGCCGGCGCTCGACGCGAACGACTCCGGTCGTGCCGCATCCGGGACGGCAGCGACGAGTGCCCGGGCGATCGGGTGCTCGGAGCCGGACTCGGCGGCGGCCGCGGCGCGCAGGACGGCGTCGGCGTCCTCGCCCTCGGCGGGCAGGACGTCGGTGACGCGCATCGTGCCGGTGGTGACCGTGCCGGTCTTGTCCAGCAGGACGGTGTCGATCCGGCGGGTGGCCTCGAGGACCTGCGGGCCGCGGATGAGGATCCCGAGCTGGGACCCGCGGCCGGTGCCGACGAGGAGCGCCGTCGGTGTCGCGAGGCCGAGCGCGCAGGGACAGGCGATGACGAGCGTCGCGACTGCGGCGGTCAGGGCGGCCTCGACGTCCCCGGTGAGCACGAGCCACCCGACCAGGGTCAGTGCGGCGAGCCCGAGCACGACGGGGACGAACACCCCGGAGACCCGGTCGGCCAGGCGCTGGACGTCGGCCTTGCCGGTCTGGGCCTCGGTGACGAGCTTGCCGATCCGGGCGAGCTCGGTGTCCGCACCGACCCGGACGGCCTCGACGGTGAGCAGCCCGCCGACGTTGACGGTCGCACCGGTCACCGCGGTGCCGGGGCCGACCTCGACGGGGACGCTCTCCCCCGTCATGACGCTCGTGTCGACGGCGCTGGTCCCGTCGACGACGGTGCCGTCGGTGGCGATCCGCTCACCGGGTCGGACGACGAACCGGTCGCCGACACGGAGGGACGCGGCCGGGACCTCGACCTCCCGACCGTCGCGGAGCACCCGGGCGGTGCTGGCGCCGAGGGCGAGCAGCGCCCGCAGGGCGGCGCTGGACCGGGTCTTCGCCCGCCCCTCGGCGTACCGGCCGGCGAGCAGGAACACGGTCACGGCGGCGGCGACCTCGAGGTACGGCTCGGGGGCGGCACCACGGGGCGCGGTGAACGCGAACGTCATGTGCATGTCGGGCCCACCGGCGCCGCCGAACACGAGCGCCCACACCGACCAGAGTCCGGCGGCGACGATGCCCAGGCTGACGAGGGTGTCCATCGTCGCGGTGCCGTGCCGGGCGTTCAGTGCTGCGGCCCGGTGGAAGGGCCAGGCGCCCCAGGTCGCCACCGGGGCGGCGAGCACCAGCGCGACCCACTGCCACCAGGGGAACTGGAACGCGGGGACCATCGACAGCGCGACGACCGGGACCGCCAGGACGGTGGAGACGACCAGGCGTCGTCGGAGCGGGGCGAGGGCGTCCACGTCGGGCTGCTCGGGCTCGGGGCGGTGCGCTCCGTAGCCGGCCTGCTCGACGGTCGCGATGGCGTCGTCCACCGCGGTGCCGTCAGGCAGCGAGACCGTCGCGGTCTCGGTGGCGTAGTTCACGGTCGCCGACACCCCGGGCATCCTGTTGAGCTTGCGCTCGATGCGGTTCGCGCACGAGGCACACGTCATGCCCTCGATCGCGAGCTCGACCGCTGGAGCAGGTGCCGCCACCGGGGTCAGCGCTCCGCCAGGGTGTAGCCGGCGTCCTCGACCGCGGCGTCCACGGCCGTGCCGTCCAGGGGTGCCGCGCTCGTCACGGTCGCGGTGGAGCGGCCGCCGGCGACCAGGTCGACCTGCACGTCGGTCACGCCCGGCAACTCACGGAACGCCTCGTCGATGCTCATGACGCAGTGCTCACACGTCATGCCGTCGATGCCGTAGGTCACGGTCTGCTGCTCGGTCATCGGTCCTCCTCGTGTCGCCCGTCGGACGGGTACGATGTGCACATACCCATGGGGGGTACCCCTACCGTAACGCCGACGACGAGGATGTGTTCCCGATGAGCGACGAGACAGCACAGAGCGCGCACCACCACGGCTACATCTCCGCGAAGGACGACTACCGCAAGCGGCTGCGCCGCATCGAGGGCCAGGCGCGTGGGCTGCAGCGCATGGTGGAGGACGAGGAGTACTGCATCGACATCCTCACCCAGGTGTCCGCGATGACGAAGGCGTTGCAGGCGGTGTCGATGGGCCTGCTCGAGGACCACCTGCGTCACTGTGTCACCGACGCGGTGGCCCAGGGCGGCGACGAGGCCGAACAGAAGATCCAGGAAGCGACATTGGCCATCAAACGCCTCGTCCGGTCGTGACGGCTCCGCCTCGTGTACTGCTGGGTTCTCCCACCAAACCGACTGCTGGTCCACTCCGAATGTCCTGCGAGGCGCATGGCAACCGACCGCGTCGACTCCTGACGAAAGGTTCCTTCATGACCACCAACGCATCGACCCGCACCGACCACGGCTACGGCCGCACGCTCACGCAGAAGGGCGCGCTGGTCTTCGGCGTCGTCTTCCTCATCGTCGGCATCGCCGGCTTCATCCCCGGCCTGACCATGGACATGGGCAGCATGATGGCCGCCGGCAACGACTCGAACGCGCAGCTCCTGGGCCTGTTCCAGGTCTCCGTCCTGCACAACATCGTGCACCTGCTGTTCGGCATCGTCGGCCTGATCGCCGCTCGCTCGCACGGCTTCTCCCGCCAGTACCTGCTCGTCGGCGGCATCATCTACGCCGTGCTCTTCATCTACGGCCTGTTCACCGCCGGCATGGCCAGCGCCGCGAACTTCGTGCCGCTGAACAGCGCCGACAACGTGCTGCACCTGGTCCTCGCCGTCGCGATGATCATCCTCGGCATCGTCCTGCCGCGCGCCGGAGCCCGGACCGCCCGCTGAACACGGTGACGGTCCGCGCACCGCGCTGACGCATGACGGGAGGCCCGTGACCAGATGGTCACGGGCCTCCCGTCATGCGGTCCGGCCGTGCGACGTCGCACGGCCACTCCGTCGTCAGCCCTGCGGCGGCGAGTACAGCTGCAGGTCGTTGCCCTCGCTGTCCTTGAAGGGGATGATCTTGCCCCACGGGTGCTCGCTGATCTCGCCCTGGATGTCGGCACCGCGCTCCTTGAGCGAGGCGACCTCGTCCTCGATGCTGCCGTCCGGCTGGAACGAGACGACCGCGCCGCCGTCGCTCGACTGGCTGGCGGACTCGCGTCCGTTGAGACCGATCATCACACCGCCGGCGTCGATCTCGCTCCAGTCCTCGGACTGGTCCTTCACCGTGAGACCGAGCGTGTCGCGGTAGAACGCGACGGCGCGCTCCATGTCGCTGACCGGGACCCAGACTGCTGCGACTCCACTTGCCATGGTGTTTCCTCTCGTCGTGGTGTGCCCTGGACGCTAGGCCGCCGGGTGCCCGCGACGACCCAGCCCCGGGCGGGTTCGGGGTACATCCAGCACGGCGGCGGAGGCTCGGGGTGATCCCCCGCCGACGGTGCGGGACGTGACGGGAGGACGACCATGACCGAGATCCTGCACGTGGTGCTCGTGGACTGGGACGGCGAGGACGGGACCGCGCCGGAACGCGCGAGCGCCCTGGTCGCGGAACACCTGCCGACCATCGACGGGGTCGTGTCCGTGGCGTCCGGGCCGAGCGTCAGCCCCGAGGGGCTCGAGGGCGGCTTCGACTGGGCGCTCGTCGTCCGCTTCCGCGACGCCGCCGCCCGGGACGCCTACCTGCCGCACCCGGCGCACCAGCCGGTGGCGGACCACATCGGGGCGCGGAGCGCGCGGGTGGTCGTCTTCGACGTCACGGGCTGATCCGATCCCCAACCGGGACGGGGTCGCCGTCAGCGCACGCTGGCGTGCACGGAAGCGGTCCGTCAGCGGAGCGTTCCCGGGGCGAGGGCAGCGAAGGCGTCCTCGACGAGGTCGCCGAGGCGCTCAGCTCCGCCACTCTCGACCCATCCGTCGTACGCGACGATGACGCACCCGAGGGCAGCCATCACGAGTGTCTGCACCGCGATGCGTCGCAACTGGCTGCCGGCCGCACGTTCGACGAGCAGGGCAGCGAGTCCTGCTCGCCAGGTTGCCTGCTTCTCGTGGAGCCGAGCCCACAACGCGGGCGTCGACCAGACCAGGTCGAGTCGCGCCAGGCCTGTCGCTGGGTCGTCCTCGATCAGGGTCACGGCGGGCCGGACCGCATGACGAAGAGCAGTCCAGGTGTCCTCCGAGTCCGGACGCTCCCGGAGGGCGTGCGCCATCTGCTCGCCGAGGGGGTCGAAGACGTGGAGGACGACGTCCTCCTTGCTGCCGAAGTAGCGCAAGAAGGTGCTCCGCGAAACCCCCGCGCGGCCGGCCAGGTCCTCGAACGTGACGGCATCGAAGCCTGACTCCAGGAAGCAACGGAGTCCGATGCTGCCCAGCTCGTCCCGCACCGCCGCTCGTCCGATCGCTCGCGTGCTCATGGCGTTCATGCGTCGATCCTACGAGCAGGTGGACTCACTTGCAGTCGTGGTACGGAGTGCTTATGGTGATACTCAGTGTCAGACTCGACGCTCGGCGTCACCGCTGTACCTCCTGAGGAAGAAGCCCCATGACCTACGACCTGCCCGCTCTTCGTGTCACCGTCACCGACGGCGTCGCGAACGTCTCCATCGACAACCCGCCGCTGAACCTCTCCGACGGCACCCTGCTGCCGTCGCTCCGCCGGTTCGTCGCCCAGGTCCGTGATGACGAGGACGTGCGCGTCATCGTCTTCGACAGCGCCGACCCGGACATCTTCATCGCTCACGGCGACACCCGGTTCATCACCGAACCCGACGTCATGGCCACAGCGGTCGCCGCGGCGATGGAGGCGAACCCGGACGCGGAGTTCCCCGCCGACCTCAACCTCATGCAGGTCGTCCACGAGGAGGTCCGCTCGCTTCCGCAGGTCACGATCGGCAAGCTCACCGGCCTCGCCCGAGGTGGTGGCAACGAGTTCCTGATGGCCCTCGACATGCGCTTCGCCGCCATCGGCACGGCCGGGCAGGCGCAGCCGGAGGTGCTGATGGACATCATGGCCGGCGGTGGAGGCACCCAGTACCTCACCGCACTCGTGGGGCGGGCGCGTGCACTCGAGATCCTCCTCGGTGCGCAACTCGTCGATGCCGAACTCGCGGAGCGGTACGGCCTCGTCAACCGAGCGCTCCCCGCGGACGAGATCCACGCCTTCGTCGACGCGTTGGCCCGTCGGATCGCCGGCCTGCAGCCCGCGGTCGTGTCTGCGGTCAAGGAGGCGGTGAACGCCGCCCCGAGTGCGATCACCCGGACGGGCCTGGCCGCGGAGAACGCGCTCCTCGGCCCGTTGTTCACCCCGGCCGCAGCCGACCGCGCGCACGTCCTGCTCGCCGCTGGCATGCAGACCCGCGATGGCGAGCTCGACCTCGAATCAGTGATCAGCGGCCTCTGATCCGATCGCGGCGCTGAGCGCGGACCACCGGGCCGAGCACAGCGCACGACGGACGGGAGGCACGTGGCGGGGTCGCCACGGGCCTCCCGTCCGTCTCCGGTCAGGTCAGCCGGCGGTGCGGAACCGGTCGGGTCGGGCCTGGAACCAGCGGATCAGCTCGCGGAGCGCCGGTGAGGCGTTCGAGGGCACCGCGTCCGGTGCCGGGGTCTCCGTGGAGATCGACTCGACGTCGTCGAACGTGGCGCGGTAGCCCGGCACGTCCTCCAGGTCCGTGGCGGACGTCGGCGCGAACGCCATCGTCCACGCCGGGAACTGCCGCTCCTCGATGATGTCCTCGAGCAGCATCGTGACCTTCGTGTGTCGCGGATCGGTCTTGATCGTGGCCATCTTCGACCGCACCGCCGCGTCCGGGCCCTCCAGCACCTGCAGGAAGTAGCCGTTCCGGAACAGCAGCATCCCGGTGACGTCGTTCCGCTCGTTCGCGGTCCGGCTCTGCGAGAGCAGGGCGGCCAGCTCGGCGTCGTCGAAGGTGTCGGTCGCGACACTGGAGTAGATCAGCGACAGCATCAGGGCACCGCTTCCGGTTCAGCAGCCCGACACACCCGCGGAGGACGGGCGAGGAACCGGATGCCAGCGAACTCCGGCGTGGCTGGGAGCTGGGCGGCGCTGTCCGCTGGGGGGCGGTGACATCGGGGCGACTCGTCAGGGTCGGCCGTCCTCCGCGTCCACGACGCCCGGGGTCGGGGTGGTGCCGGAGAAGTCATCACGCATCGTGCCGACACCGCGCTGCGGGTGTGCGCGGTCGAGGTGCTTCGCGCGGGACGCCTTCCGCGGCTCAGGGTCCGTGTGCATGGCGGTGTTCCGGTCCTGCTGCAGGGCGGTCTGGACCTCGCCCTCGCGGTTGAACGACCACATCAGCATCGGGTCGCCGACCGGCAGCGGATCGGCCTCGTGCCCGCCCATCGGTGCGCTGTGCCAGGTGTGCCAGGTCTTGCCGTAGGAGTTGACCAGGTGGCCCATCAGCTCGGTCTCGACCGGGATCGGCAGGCCGGGGGCGACGAGCTCGCCGGAGAACACCTCGTGGTTGTGGGGGTGCCAGGACGGCTTCTCGTCCTCGGGCAGCGAGTCGAACAGCCGCTCGGACACGATGTACTCGATGCCGATGAGGTTGGCGTCCGCGGTGTTGCCGTCGAACAGCACGCACTGCAGCATCTCGGCGTTCACCACCTTGCAGTAGTGGTGCGCCTCCATCTGCACGTCGGGTTCGCCCTTCACGCAGTGGAAGCCGACGACGTACACGTCGAACCCCTTCAGGGGGTCCGTCGGCTGCAGCAGGTCGGCACCACGGTCGAGGAGCGCGAGGCGGAAGCCCCCGTCCTCACCGGGCGGCCGGACCCCCGTCGAACGGTCGTGGACGGTGGGGTTCCAGGGCACCGGTCAGCCCTCCTCGGGCTCCGCCGGCTCGCCGCCGGAGTCCACGTCACTGTCCTGCTGGGGGTCCTGGGTGGCGTTCCCCGAGGCGGAGCCGTCGGGCAGGTCCTCGGTGCGCTGGGCCTCCTGGTCGGTCACGCCATCCGGGCCGGTTCCGTTCGTTGCATCGCTCATGGCGCGGACGCTACGCGCGTCGTGGTGCGCGGGAGGTCAGTCGTCCCGCCCGCAGCGGGTCAGTCGTCCCGACGGCCGGTGCGCAGGCCCTCGAACTGGTCGTCGCGCCACTCGCCCTCGACGGGCGCGCCGCCCACCGCCGCCTGCTCCCGGGCGCGGAGTTCGACACGGCGGATCTTGCCGGACACGGTCTTCGGCAGCGCACCGAACTCGACCCGGCGCACCCGCTGCCAGGCCGGCATCGCGGTCCGGGCGTGCGCCAGGATGCTCCGCGCGGTCTCGGCGGTCGGCTCCCACCCGGCGGCGAGCGTGACGTACGCCTTCACGACGTTGAGCCGCGACTCGTGCGGGGCCGGGACGACGGCGGACTCGGCGACCGCGGGGTGCTGGAGCAGGGCGCTCTCGACCTCGAACGGCGACACCTTGTAGTCCGAGGACTTGAAGACGTCGTCGGTGCGCCCGACGAACGTCAGCGAACCGTCCTCGTGTCGGGTGGCGACGTCACCCGTGTGGAAGAACCCACCGCGCAGGGCGTCGTCGGTCCGCTCGGGGGCATCGAGGTACCCGGCCATCAGGTTGAGCGGCCGGGTGGTCAGGTCCAGGCAGACCTCGCCCTCGGTGACACCCGGTTCCCCGGTCACCGGGTCCAGGAGCTCGATCGCGACGCCGGGCAGGCCGTGGCCCATCGCCCCGGGGCGGACGGTGTCGCCGGGGGCGTTGCCGACGATCGCGGTGGTCTCGGTCTGGCCGTAGCCGTCACGGATCGTCCGACCCCAGGCCTCCTCGACCATGCGGATCACCTCGGGGTTGAGGGGCTCACCGGCGGAGACCACCTCGCGCAGTGCCCGCGGGCGCGCGCCGAGGTCGGCCTGGATGAGCAGGCGCCACACGGTCGGCGGAGCGCAGAACGAGGTGACCTCGGCCCGCTCGAGCTGGTGCAGCAGGGCGGCCGGGTCGAAGCGCTCCTGGTTGTGGACGAAGACCGTGGCCTCGGCGATCCACGGGGCGAAGAAGCAGCTCCACGCGTGCTTGCCCCAGCCGGGCGAACTGATCGCCAGGTGCACGTCGCCCGGCTGCAGCCCGATCCAGTACATGGTCGTGAGGTGTCCGACCGGGTACGAGGTCTGCGTGTGCACGACCATCTTCGGCTTGTCGGTCGTGCCCGAGGTGAAGTACACCAGGCACGGGTCGGAGGCCGCGGTCACGACCTCCGGGCGCCACTCGTCCGCGGGCGCGGGTTCGCCGAGGTCGGCCGGGTACGACGTCCACCCGTCTGCGCTCCCCCCGACGACGATGCGCGTGAAGTCACCCGTGACGTCGGCGTACTTCGGGGTCTCGCGGAACGTCGTGACCACGTGGGCGACCCGTCCGCGGTCGATCCGGTCCTGCAGGTCCGCGGCCCCGAGCATGGTCGAGGTCGGCAGGATCACGGCGCCGACCTTCATCACCGCGAGCATCGACTCCCAGAGCTCGAGCTGGTTGTCGAGCATGAGCAGGACGTGGTCGCCCTTGCCGACGCCGAGGTCGTGCAGCCGTGCCGCCAGTCGGTCCGAGCGCGCGGACATCTCGGCGTAGGTGGTGTGCGACTCGCGGCCGTCCTCCTCGACGATCACCAGTGCTTCCCGATCGTTGCCCTGCGCGATGACGTCGAACCAGTCGATCGCCCAGTTGAACGTCTCGCCGACGTCGGGCCAGCGGAAGTCCCGGCGTGCCGCGGCACTGTCGGAGCGGGCGTGCAGCAGGACGTCTCGGGCGGCGCGGAAGGCGGAGGCAGGTTCGGTGCGCATCCTCTGACCTTGCCCCATCCCGCTCGGGATGCCCAGCAGGACACAGTCGTTAGCGCATCCGGACATGGCGAGTCAACCCCTCGCGGACAGGACGCTGCCGTCCGTACGGTCTTCGATGGTGCGCTCTGTCTGCGCGCCCGGACGGGAAGGACGCGGATGACCACGATCGACGACACCGCGCCCGACCGCTCGACAGCCGGCGACCGCAGCACCGTCCGCATCGAGGCGATCGGCGGGTCGCCCGACACCGCCGTCGTGGACCTCAGCGGCTTCTACGCGGGACGGCACTGGTCGGCGCGGACCACGGACCGACCCTTCTCGTACCGCTACACGGCGGTGGGCGATGCCGACGTCACGCTCCGTCGCTCCCAGATCTCCGGATCGATCCGCGGCCTGATCGGCGCGTCCGACGACTACATCGTGCAGTGGCTCACCGCCGGCAACGGGATCCCCGACGTCGTCCACGACCGCGTCCCGATGGCCGGCGACGTCCCGATGCTCTTCCCGACCGCTCGCGAGTTCGTGTTCGAGTACGAGGACTACGACCAGCGTGTGGTCCACATGTCCCGCCGACTGGTGCACGAGGTCGCCGACGAGCTGTTCCACACCGGACAGGTCCCCGACCTCGGCATCGACCACCTGCGCACCCTCGACCCCGCCGCCGTGACCCAGTGGCGGAACAGCCTGGCCCTGCTGTCCCGCGAACTCCGTGTCGGCGGTGTGGACAGCCTCCTGTGGCACACGCTGACCCGCGGGACGGCCGCCGCGTTCCTCCGGATGTACCCGCCGACGGTCACCGCGCTGCCGCCCGCCGTGTTCCTGCCCCGTCGCGCACGCCTGCGTGCCGCGGTCGAGTTCGTGCACGAGCACGTCGCCGAGCCCCTCAACGTCTCGGACGTCGCCCGGGCCGCGGGGCTCAGCGTCCGCGCCACCCAGGAGGCCTTCCAGCGCCACGTCGGGATGACCCCGCTCCGCTACCTGCAGCACGTGCGACTCGAACGGGTGCGACGGGAGCTGCTGGAGACGGACGCGACGACGGGGTCGGTGCAGGCGATCGCCCGAGCGTGGGGGTTCGCGCACCTCGGCCGGTTCTCCGCCGCGTACCGGAACGCCTACGGCGAGTACCCGCGGAACACCCTGCGGCGCTGACGGGGCGGCGGGCCGCGCAGCAGCGCACCACAGTGTGCGCCGCGCGCCCGCGTGCTCCGCGTCTCAGTCGAAGCCGTCGAACCCCTCAGCGCGCAGGTCCGGGTCCTCGTGCACCGGCCGGACCGGCCCGGCCAGCACCGCCAGCCGACGCACCTGCTCGATGAAGTCCGCGTCGTCGACACCCGCGTCGTCGACCCCCGCGTCGTCGACGGAACCCTCCCGTGCGTCGTCCGCTGCGGGCCCCACGGTGATCTGGCTGGCGGGACCGAGCAGCAGCGTCTCGATGCTGGGTCGTCCGCGCTCGTCGACCGTCGGGACGTCGACGGTGTCGGTCTTCCGGTTCGCCCCGAGGACGGCGGCGTACCTGATGACGGCGTCGGCAGCACCGTTCGTGGTCCGGATCGCCCGGCCGGCGTAGTGGATGTCCTTCACCGTCCCAGTGAACGCAGCCCGGATGCACCCGGTCCCAGGCTCGGGCGACCGGTCGTGGAACACGCAGGGGCCCCTCGGTGTTGCACCCGGTACTGTCGCAGCCAGCGTCACGAACCACGGAGGTACCGATGCCCACCACCGAGACCGCGATCCTCGCCGGCGGATGTTTCTGGGGAGCACAGCAGCTGCTCCGCCGACGCCCGGGCGTCATCAGCACACGCGTCGGCTACTCCGGCGGCGACGTCCCCAACGCCACCTACCGCAACCACGGCACGCACGCCGAGGCCGTCGAGATCGTCTTCGACTCCTCGGTGATCTCGTACCGCGAGCTCCTCGAGTTCTTCTTCCAGATCCACGACCCGTCCACCAAGGACCGGCAGGGCAACGACGTGGGTGTCAGCTACCGTTCGGCGATCTTCTTCGCCTCGGACGAGCAGCGTGACGTCGCGCTCGACACCATCGCGGACGTCGACGCGTCGGGCATCTGGCCGGGCAAGGTCGTCACCGAGGTCGCTCCGGTCGGCCCGTTCTGGGAGGCCGAGGAGGAGCACCAGGACTACCTCGAGAAGGACCCCTACGGGTACACGTGCCACTTCGTGCGCCCGAACTGGGTGCTCCCGAAGCGCAGCGAGACGGCTGCCACGGCCTGACGCCCAGCGCGAGCAGAAACGGAACGGGAGGCCCGGTACCAGCTGGTACCGGGCCTCCCGTCCGTCGCACGGCGAGATCCGCCTACAAGAAGAGCCTTCGGTCACCGCCGCGGTGCCGCTCACGTCGTCCGGTCTGACATCGTGCCTCCCCGCAGCCGAGGACCTGAAGCGACTCAGTCCTTCGACATCCGCACGGTGGCTGTGGTACCCGCGATCGTCACGGGGAAGCTGATCTCCTCGTCGTCGTAGACGAAGTCCTTCGTGGGATCAGTGGAGGCCAGGAGGGCCGAAGCCGTCGCCGCCTCATCGCGCTTCGACGTCCACGTGTACTTTTCGGATCCGTCGGTCGGCGGCGTATACGTCCCGACCCAGAAGAGGGACCTGGTGTCACCGTTGTCCGTCACGAACTCCACCGTGATGGTGTCTGCCGTGATGGTTGCGCTGGTGTACCCGTCCGCACTCGCTGAGTTGTTCTGCTTCCAGGTACCGACGAGATCAGGCGCGGTGGGAGTGGGAGTGGGAGTCGTCGTCGAAGTGTCCGCCGCCGCGGTCGAGGACTGCTTCGACTCGGCACCGGAATTCGTTGAACCAGCGGCGCTGCACCCGCTCAGGACGAGAACTGCAGCGATCATGACCGGTCCGATCATGCGCTTCATGCGAAGTACCCGGAGACGCCCACGACGAAGCTGTCGCAGGGCGAGTCGTAGAGATCGTGGCTGAACGAGACCGTCCCGTCGGGTGCAACATCACCGGTTTCTGTTGCGAAGTCCATCGTGCCAGCGGACGAGAGTGCGCCGTCGGTGAAGCAGTAGACGTCCACCGCGTACGGCCCGGACAGCGGCTTGCCTGTGGAATTCACCGCTGAACCGATTATGGCGGAGCCGTTGTTGTCAGCCTGGGTGACCTTGAGGGGCGCAGTGTTGAACGACGAGTTGTCGGCAGGCATCGTCGAGGCCCGGAAGTCGTACTGCGCACCGGAGTCCGGGAGCGACTTGACGTCCTCCAAGTAAAGGTAGCTGAACCCCATTTCCCCGGGCTTGACGTGCGCGGGCACCGTGCCTTGGCTGGCTCCGGTCGCGACCACCTTGCCGTCCACGGTGGCGGTCCCGGTGAAGTCGATGTGCGAGATCGTCGCACCAGTGTTGTTGCGGAACGCGAAGGGCAACGTGCCTCCGCCGAGCACCGCGTCGTCGCGCTTCAGTGCCGCAGTGGACACAACCGAGACGGCACCAGCCTCACCAGCGTCCAACGTCGGCGTGACGTTCCCCGCGAGGTACCCGCTGGCGTTGAAGGGGAGCGCAGCGACCGTGCTCACAGCCGACTTCGTCGGCACTGGCACACTCGACGACTGGCCGCTGGATGAGCCCGACGACGCCGACTGGTCGGCGACGGAACCCGCCGGGACGTTGGATGCAGCGGTACTGCAGCCGCTTACGACCAGGACCACGGCCCACCCCAACGAGATCGAGACGAGCACCTTCTTGCTGAACATGACGATGACGATCCTTTATTGAGACTGTGTCAATGCTTCGGGCTCGCTCACGGTAGCTCCTGCTCGGTCCCTCTCAACGGGGCGGGCACCTGTTCTGGGGGAACATTGCGTGCTCCCGCAACGCTGCGCACCCGTTCTCCGGACAAAGAGCTCGCGTATGCGACGGACGGGAGGCCCGGTACCAGCTGGTACCGGGCCTCCCGTCCGTCGGTCGCGGCTACCGCGCGCGCGTCGCGCCGATCGCCCAAACCCGCGGCGGCTCCGCGCCGTTCACGGCGTGGTCCCCGACGATCCGCGCCTTGAACACCCACGGGTTGTGGCTGCCCGCGGTCCGGGCGTTCCGCCAGTGCCGGTCCAGGTTCTTCGTCGTGCTGACGCCGGACGCGGCGAGCGCGTCGAACAGGTGCGAGGTCGCCTGCGTCGCGAGCGACGTGAGTGCGACCTGCGCCTGCGCGGTCGCGAGTTCGGCACGGTCGTTCCGGCGCTCGTCCTCGGCCTCGTCCAGGGCTGCTCCCTCGTACGCGGCCTGCAGCGCCTCCGCTGCCCGGTCGACGATCGCGGCGGCGGCGAAGCCGGCGGACGAGACCTCGCCGACGACCTGCAGGATCTGCGGGTCGGCGGCGAAGGTGTCGGCGTTGCCGTGTGAGAAGACGCGGTTGCGGGTGCGGACGGCGAGGGCGACCTCCCGTTCGGCGGCCAGGACCGACCCGGCAAGGACCGCCAGCAGCACCCCCTGGTAGAAGGCGGTCTGGTACTTGAACCGGTCGTCGAACAGGGTGACCGCGTCCGGCTCGACGCGCGCGTCGACGAAGGTGCTCGTGCCGGAGCCGGTCGTCTGCTGGCCGAAGCCGTCCCAGTCGTCGCCGTGGGTGACGCCGTCCTGGTGGGCGTCGACGATCGCGATCACCCGCTCGCCCGTGTCGGTGCGCTCGGCGTAGGTGTCGATCCAGTCCGCGAAGACGCTGCCCGTGGAGTAGTACTTCTGCCCGCTGATCCGGAACGTGCCGCCGGGCTGCGGGGTGACCTTCGTGATGACGTCGCCGATCTGCACGGCGCCGACCTCGGTCCACGAGTTGCCGGCGATCTCGCCGCGGCCGAAGCGGTCGAGCCAGCCGACCCTCTCCCCCGAACGGCCGACCAGACGGTCCTCGACCAGGGCGAAGTGGCCGCGGAGGGCCTGCGGGATGTTGCTGTCGGCGGCGGCGAGCTCGGTCAGCAGCCGGAACAGCTGCGGCAGCGTGGCACCGGCGCCGCCGTGTTCGACGGGGACCCGCAGGGCACCGAAGCCGGCGGCGGCGAGTTCGCGGATCTCGGCGGTCGGGAGGGTGTGCGTGCGCTCGCGCTCGGAGGCCCCGGCGGCGATCCGGTCGAAGAGCGGTCGGAAGCGCGCGGCGAGGGTCTCGTAGTCGGGAACGGTGTCGGGCACGGTGCGCGGGGTGATGGTCGTCGTGGTCATGGTTCGTCCGATCTCGTGTGGCGGGCGGTCAGGAGGCTGCGGTCGCACTGGGCAGGGACGCACCGGCCGGCGTGGTGGCCGGGTCGGTCGCGGTGGTCCGGGTGGCCGGGTCGGTCGCGGCGGTCCGGGTGGCCGGGACGGTCGTGCTCCGTGCGCTGCGGCGGGCCAGGGCGGCTGCCCCGCCGAACACGACCAGCTCGCCGAGCACCGCGACGCCGGCGGCGGCCGATCCCGTCGGCCAGCGGTCGGTGAGGGCGAGCAGCGCCGGCACGAGTGCGGTCAGTGGGCTGGCCAGCACCAGCGCCCAGCCGGTGTACGCCGTGATCGACGCCCGGCCGAGCGCCAGGAGCACGAAGAACAGCGACCAGAGCAGCGCCCACCCGGCCCACAGCACCGCGAGCACCGGGTCGTCGACGACGTGGACCCCGGCGAACACCACCGCGGCCACGGCGACCAGGCCGCAGAACCAACCGAGCCCCGCCGATCCGAGGCCCGCGAGCGCGTCCACCCCGACGTACAGGTACGTCAGGCCGAACAGGAACGTCCCGGTGATCGCGAGCAGGGCCGGGAGCGACCCGTCGGCCGTGACAGCGACGGCGGTGCAGAGCAGCAGCTGCAGCCCGCCGATGAGGACGTTGGAGACCCCGCTGTCGCGTCCGGGGACGCGTCCGAGCAGGGTGAGGCCGTTGAGGAGCAGCGCGGCCGCGGACAGGATCAAGCAGATGGAGGCCATGCCGAGAAGGTGCCACGCGGTGTGCACGAGCGGGGGAAGATGACCGCCGCTTACGGAATGCTGCGGTTCGTGACGCTGGCCCGCAGCGCCGGATCGCGCACGCCCCTGTGGGAGGATCGTCCGGTGGATGCCCCTCGACGACCCGTGGCCGTGGTGATCGCCGCCATGAGCGAAGAGGTCTCGGCCTTCACGGACCTGATCGGCGGCGAGCCGGTCCTGCACGGGCCGACCGGCGGCCACGACGAGCACCACCTGCTCGACGTCGACGGTTCCGCGGTCGCCGTCCGCCGGAGTGGGATCGGCTTCACGAACGCCACCGCGGCCGTCGCCCACGCCTTCCACGACTTCGGCTCGGGCATCCCGGTCATCAGCGTCGGGACAGCGGGCGGTCTCGCGCGGGACGTCCAGCTCGGCGACGTCGTCATCGGCGACTGGTACGTGAACCTCAACGCCGACGCCACGGCCTTCGGGTACGCGCTCGGCCAGGTGCCGGGCATGCCCGCCGGGTTCACCGGGGACCCCGACCTCGTCCGCCGTGCGCAGGACGTCCAGACCTCCGACGTCGTCCGTCTGGCACCGATCGGGTCGAGCGAGGTCTTCGTGACCGAGGGGCGCGCCCGCGACCTCCGCCAGGCCTTCCCGACGGTCGCCGCGGTCGACATGGAGTCGGCGGCGATCGCCCAGTTCGCCCACGTGCACGCGATGCCGTTCGTGTCGGTCCGCGGCATCAGCGACCTGTGCGCGCCGGACGGTGACGAGTTCCGGCAGCACCTCGACGATGCAGCCGCCCGGGCTGCCCGGATCGTGCACGGGCTCGTCGTCGGGTTGGCGTCGGGGACGGGTCCGCTGCCTGCTGCGTGAGCGGTGTGTCGCCCGGCCGCCGTCAGCGTGAGCGGCTCCACACCGCGCGCGTCATCCTGTTCGAGTTCTTGACTGATCGGTCCAGCAAGCGTACGTTCGAGACCGATCAGTCCACTACACGAACGGAGCTTCAACATGAACGCAGCACTCACCGGCAAGACCGCACTGGTGACCGGCGGCACCTCGGGGATCGGCGAGGCGGTCGTCCGCCGCTTCGTCGACGAGGGCGCCCACGTCTTCGTCACCGGCCGTCGGCAGGCGCAGCTCGACGCCGTCCAGGCCGAGTTCGGTGACGCCGTCACCGCCGTCCGGGCGGACGCCTCCGACCCGGCCGACGTGCGCACGCTCTTCGAGGTGATCGCAGCGCGCGGCACCGGACTCGACGCGGTGCACGCCAATGCCGGACTGGGCGAGTTCAAGCCGCTCGCCGAGGTGACGGCCGAGGACATCGACAACGCCTTCGCAACGAACGTGCGCGGCACCACGCTGACGATCCAGGGCGCCCTGCCCCTGCTGAACGAGGGTGCCGCGATCGTCGTGACCGGCTCGACCGCGGCGTCCGGCACGGAGCGCCACTTCGGGCTCTACGGCGGTTCCAAGGCGGCAGTCGCGGCGATGACCCGCACGTGGGCGGCAGACCTGGCTCCTCGTGGGATCCGCATCAACACCATCGTCCCCGGCCCCACCGAGACGCCCGGCCTCAAGGGCCTCGCGCCGAGCGACCCGGACGCCCTCCTGGCGCAGATCGCCTCCGGGGTCGCGCTCGGTCGACTGCTCCGGCCCGAGGAGATCGCCGCCACCGTCCTGTTCCTGGTCTCGGACCAGAGCTCGGGCATGACCGGCAGCGAGGTCCTGGTCGACGGCGGAGCCTCGATCGTCTGACGGCGAGGCCGGCGCCGGACCGGGCTCGGGTGGTGCACCACCCGAGCCGAGGCCGTGCCCGCTGCGTCATGATGGTCACGACAGCCCCGCAGCAGACCAGGAGGACGACCGTGCCGAGACCTCGGACGTTCGACGAAGCCGACGTCGTCGCCCGCGCCCGGAAGGCGTTCGCCGAGACGGGCTATGCCGGCACGTCCCTCGACACCCTCCTCGAGGCCACCGGTCTCGCCCGACAGAGCCTCTACAACGCCTTCGGCGGCAAGAAGGAACTGTTCATGCGGGCGTTCCTCAGCGACGC
This sequence comes from Curtobacterium sp. MCPF17_047, assembly GCF_003234045.1. Taxonomy (NCBI): domain Bacteria; kingdom Bacillati; phylum Actinomycetota; class Actinomycetes; order Micrococcales; family Microbacteriaceae; genus Curtobacterium; species Curtobacterium sp. MCPF17_047. The sequence goes on from NZ_QKSF01000008.1 coordinate 142,901, forward strand.
CGCCGAGGCGGTCGACGCCGTCGAGTCGATCCGCCACGGCTCGGACAGCCCGATCGGGCGGATCCGGGCGCAGCTCGTGAAGGTCGCCGTCGAACACGGGGCATCGCAGGCTCCCCCGTCCCTCTTCACGAAGGCCGCCGTCGAGCTGGCGACGCAGGACGCCGAGGTCGCCGCCACCGTCGCTGCCTCGTTCGACGCCATGCGGGACCACTACGGCGCCTGCATCGCCGAGGCGCAGGACGCCGGGGAGATCGAAGGCACAGCCAACTCCGGCTCGTTGGGAGCGTACTTCTGCGCGGTCATCGAGGGGATGTCCACCCTCGGCGGATCCGGCGTCTCCCGCGCGACGCTGCTCGACATCGGGCTGACCAGCCTCGCCGCGGTCCCGATCACCGACCTGGGACGCGAGCACCTCGGCACGGCCGACGGCGACTGGTCCTGACCGACGACGGCGTCACGGCGACGACGACGCGTTCCCCGTGAACGGACGGGAGGCGCGGTGCCACCTGGCACCGCGCCTCCCGCCCGTCGGTCCGTCGGTCCGTCCGTCCGTCCGTCCGGCGACCCTCCCGCGTCGCGATCAGCGACCGGCGAGCTCGTCGTCGGTGACGTGTTCCTTCCAGGTCGTCGCGACGCTCGGGTCCTCTCCGAGTTCCAGGAACGCGATGTGCTCCATGAAGCCGTCCTCGGGGGCCGAGTGGAAGTGCTCCTCGCCCGGGGCCGTGTACAGGGTCTGCCCGGCGTGGACCTCGATGATCTCGCCGTCGCGCGTCCCGAACCGAGCGATGCCGGCGGTGACGTGCAGGTACTGGCCCTTCTCGTGGGAGTGCCACGCGGTGCGGGCGCCGGGCGCGAACCGGACGAGCGCCGCGGTGGCGTGCTGGCCCGCCTCGCGCGGCGTGACGATCATGTCCACCCAAACGTCACCCGCGAACTGCTCCGGCGGGTTCTTCCGGGTCGGGGTGCGGGGTTCGATGTTCATGCCTGTTCCTTTCCGTTGCCGGCGGGAGCGCCGTCGTTGATGGCTGCGAGGCCGTTGAGGGTGCGGGGGTAGCCGACGTACGGCACCAGGACGGTGAGCACGTCGAGCAGGTCCTGCCGGGTGTTGCCGACGTTGCGGTTCATCGCGACGTGTCCGGCGACCTGGGCATCGGCTCCGCCGAGGCCGACGAGGATCGCGAACGTCAGGAGCTCGCGGCGCTGCACGTCCAACCCTGTGCGGGTGTAGTAGTCACCGAAGCAGTTGCCGGACAGGAACTCCTGGACGTGGACAGCGTCGGCAGGAGCGGTCTCGTACATGCCGTCGACGACGCCCGCTCCGACGATCTCGCTCTGCGTCGCCCGTCCGACGGCGAGGCGGTCGGCGGGGGTGGTGGTCGACTGGCCCTCCAGCGGGAGCTGGACGCCGCGCTCCGCGAGGACCTCGTTCGTGATGCGGAGGAAGTCGATGGACCGCGCCGCGCCGACGTACGCGGTCGTCTGGTAGACGACCTCCTTCGCGACGACGGGGGTCACGCCGCCGTTCAGCGCCGCGCCGAGCATCGTGCGGTACTCGGTCTGGCCGCCGACGGCGATGATCGCGCCGAGCTGCATCGTCAACCGGTCCACGCGGGACAGCGAGGTGTGGCGGAGTACCTCGTCGAAGGCGAAGTCCTGGTGGAGCTCGATGAACTCCGGGTCCGTCGTGGCGAGGTCGGACGGGCTGCCGGGGAGGAGCGCCGCCACCTCCTGCCGTGCTGCGTCACTGATGGGCATGGTGCCGTTCCCTTCCTCGCCGGCCGCCACCTGCGCGGCCGTGTCCGACGGTAGGCCGCGGCGGTGCGCGGAGAGATGCTCCACCAGAGCACCCCTCGTCAGCCCGATGGGCGGGACGAGATGCCGTCCGGATGCACCGACGTTGTCCTCCACCGTCGTTCCGGGAACACGGCCGTGTGCACCTCGTCCGCGCGGCCGACGGATGGGCGGGCCTGCGTCCAGGTGGTCGGAACCAAGACTGGAGCGCGCACGGACCGCTACAAGGAGCACCAAGAACGCGCCGCAGCGAACGGGCGGAAGAAGAAAACCCCCGCCGAAGCGGGGGTTTCCTGTGGCCACCAGATCGGCTTGCGCATCTGTGATGAGACCTGATGCGTCGCTCGCTCCGATGGGATCTCCGCTCGCGTATGCGTACGGGTTGCGTTCCTGCCCCGAGGGGTCGAACTGTGTGAATCGCGCTTGTGCTGTGTCGTAGTACCTTGCGCCAAGTCGATACAGATTGACGGAAGAATCGAAGTAACTCGCGATATAGCGCAAGAAATTGCTGTTCGTAACCGAGCTATTTGAGGAAGAGCGGGTTTCGCCGTACGGTGCGTAGGAATACCCGCCAGAGAACGATCCGGCCTTGTCGAACAAACCAACGACGGATCCGAGGGAATCGAGAATGAAGTAGACATTTGCTGCATTCGGAGCTCGGCTGCCGACAATCTCACCGCTGTTGCTTCGAGTGTAAGCAGTGACTCCTGCAGAGGTGTTCTCGGTCATGAGGCCGAGCGACGAGTTCGTGTAGGCGGTCGACGACGCACTACGGGTGACGCCCCTGGCACCGCTTGGGCTAATTTTTAGCGGATACTCAGGTTCGGGCAGTACTCCCCAAACAGGGGTCACCCACGGCGAGAGCATGCACGTGCGAGTATCTGCGAGACGTTCAATGACAGAAGAGGAACCGTGACTCCCCCCAAAGCGCAACGACCAACCGTGCTCGCGCGTCCCGCAGCCTTCCTTGTCACTGGCCCTGCCGGCGCCTGGGTGTGGGAAACGGGCCATGGCTTCGTGAAAGTTGTCCGTCCTTTCGCGGCCCTCCTCGACGGGCTCCACTTTGAGCTCCAGCGGGACGGCCGGGCTCTGCGGTACCGCTCGAATGGCCTTCCCGGCACGCTGTCACAGCGCTGGGTCTTGAATTTGATGACAGGCGAGGAAACAGAGGAAACGCCGCTTCCGTTGCACGAGGAGGTGTTTTTGGGCCCGGGCGATCGTGCATGTTTCGTTGAGATGACCGATGTGGTAGCAACGCAGTTCACGAGAAGCACCTATCGAATATCACTCCCGAATCCCGAGGAATCGATCGCGCCGGATCCTGTACCGATAGTGCCCGAGGATGGACTCTATCGTCTGCCCACTACGTTTCTTCGGGGATCCAACTGGAGTGGTAGGCCAGTACAGTTCTCCCCATCAGGTACACAGTTGGCCATCAACTTTCAATGGTGGGGAAATCCAGTCCCAGCAGTCGATATAATCAACTTCGATGGGTCGTGGGGTCGACGCCGATACGGCTTTGAGATTACCAGTTCAGCGTCATGGAACGCGTCGGGGAGTCATCTGCTCGGCGTGCATGTCAATGTCGGGCAAGTGGTTGACTTCACCGTCACCGTCCTTGACGTTGAAAAAAATAAAATCGTTGCTTCCCTCAAGTATCCGGCCGACCTTGATTGGGTGCCACTCGGCTGGGCAGGAAATTCGGAAGTCTTGTGTTACAAGCTGGAGGGGAGGGCAATGCGGCTAGCCGCGACTGATGTTTTCTCGACTCATGAAGAAGAAGTGGCGACCATCAAACTGCCGTTTGCAGGACAGGACCTCGGGACAATCGAACTTGCTTCCGACGTAGCCTTGGAGGGCCTGGACTCTTTCAGGATATGAAAGCGCCCGTTGGGGTGGTGAATGAGAACAAGGGGCATGCTGCACCCTCACCGGCGAACTGGACGTTGGTCCACTCGCGGCTCCCGGTCATCAGGATCCGCGCCGTCATGCGGCCACCGTCGTGCGGGGGCGTTTCCATCGCGGCATCAGGTCGTCCGGGTCGAGGGCCTCGGAGAACTCGAGCTCGACGTCGGGCTGATCGACGGGGGAGCCGAAGGTGTGCCAGCCCTCAGGGGGTGCGACCCAACCCGCCACGCCGTCGGCGGGCTCGCCAGCTCCGATGGCCAGCCATCGAGGTGAGACACGCAGCGCCTTGGCGAAGCTCTGGAACTCATCGCGGGTGACGCGCCGCGTCGACCGGAGCAGCTCGAGGAACCGCTCGTGGGTGAGCCCCGCGCGGGCCATGATCGTGTTGCTCCGGTCGGCTCCGCCCGGCAGCGCCTGGATCGTCCCATGGACGCGGGCCTGATAGGCGACGTCGGCGCCGCGACGAACGACAGCCACGCTGTGCTGATGCTCCGGCCGAGCTCCCCTCGTGCGTATCCATGTGTCCATCCAGTCAGAGTCGATACCCCTGCACGAACCCCCATCTCGGGGCGCGAACGCGGGTGGCTCGGCTTGTCGTTATAACGGCACCCGACGCGGACGGGACACTGTGGTGAGGCCCCTGATCAGAAGAGGACACGATGGCCAGCACGGAGAGCACGGTCGGCACGTCCGAACGCAAGCGAATCTCGATCCCGAAGGTCGACACGTCCGTACTCTCGATTGGTGGGAGCGTCAGCACGACGCGGGTATGTCGATACGGGTCCTCATCCGCCGTGAAATCGAGCGGAGTGGCTACTCGGACGTGGTCCATAGCCGCGTCGAACAGCGGCTCCGCGACGGCGAAGCCTGAAACGCGCACACGCGCAGCCACTGGCAACCGCTCGAGCACGCCGGTTGAGGATGACCCCGGAACGTGACCGCCACCAAATGACCCCACGGTTCGGGGGTCAATCTCGACCGCGCGCCACCAAATGACCCCACGGTTCGGGGCTCCGTCTCAACCGCGCGCTACCAATTGACCCCACGGTTCGGGGCTCCGTCTCAACCGCGCGCCACCAATTGGCCCCAGGCCGACACTGCATGGCGGATCGACCCGCAGGACTACCCCGAGTTGCTGCCTCGATACGGCACGAGCGCCACCGAATGACCCCGGGATTCTCACCGGCCTGCGTTTTGATCCCGAAGCCAGGCGCACGCCCCGTCCAAGTGGTCGTCGTCGACGAGGAGCGCATCGCGCCGCAGCTGTATCTCAACGGTCTAAGCGGACTGCAACAGTGCACCGGAGGCCAGCGTGCCTCATCCAAGTCGGAACGCTCCCGATTGACGAGCGAGACGAATCATGTCATCAACTCGCTCAGTTCGGAGCGCCGCTGCGGGGGTGAGGCCGTCGAGGTCATCGCTTGGCGCGTTCAGGCAAACGGCATTGCCCCACGGGTCAACCCGTGCCGGATCGAGTTCCGAGAGTACCTCGCGCAGTCGAGGCAGGAGCTGGCCGCCCTCGTCGATCTGGAACGCGGGAAGGAGGCGGAAGCCGTCCGCAGTCACAACGGCGAGCAGCTCTCCGCTTCGAACCTGCGCGCCGACTGCTTCGCTGCTGATCTGAAACCAGTCGCGCAGACCGGCGGCGTCATAGAACCGCCCAATTCGTTCGGAGAGCGTGTGTGCGCGGAAGTCGGAGGGAGCATGGGCGGTGCCCGCGCTGCCCCGCGCCGCAGTGATGGAGTCCGCGTGGTCCCCGGCTTCTGACTGGGGATCCTCGGAAGAGCGAGCTGAGGGCTCGGGCTTTCGGACGTCGCCGCATTCGACCGCTCCCCGGCGGATCGACACCCGGTGGCGCAGTCGCAACCTGGTAGCCGCACAGCGGGAACCGAAGGCGGGGGTCGTCTATCGACATCCCTCGAGGATGCCTGTCCAGCTCGCCGCTGTGGAACCACGTGGCTGCTCCACCTCCGCGAAGCGCCCGCTTGGACATGCCGACACGCGATTTCTGCTTCGCTGCCGCACTCGAGGGACAGGCGAGGGTGCCTAGGGCACCGGGTCGGACGAACTAGGGCTGACCACGCTGCCGAGGAGGAGGAGGCGACGACGGCAACGAGTCATGCGCTCGAGATGTGCACCAAACGTGCACCAGAGCCGCTCTCGGAAAGAAGAAAACCCCCGCGTGAACGGGGGTTTTCTATGGCGGTACCGGTGGGATTTGAACCCACGGTGGAGTTGCCCCCACACATGTTTTCGAGACATGATCCTTCGGCCGCTCGGACACGGTACCGGGAAAGAGTTTACACGATCCGGGAGGCCCCCGGCGACACCCCAGCACGCCTCCCCTCCACAGGCGCGCACCTCCGGCGCCTCGTCCCCAGACCGTCACGACGGTGACCTCGACCCGAGGGTCCGCGCGTACCGTCTCCGGCATGAGAACGCGCACCCTCGTCGCCCTGCTGTCCTCCCTCGCCGGCGCCGCAGTCGTCAGCGGAGCAGCTGGCTTCGGCGCACGAGCGGGGATCCGGGGACAGCGGGCTGCGTCGCAGCGTGTGGTCGACATGCTCCCGGTGCACGCCGACTGGTGGCGCGAACGGCTCCACCACGAGGGCCAGTTGACGTACCTGGCGATCGGGGACTCGGCGGCACAGGGCGTCGGTGCGACGACTCCCGGCCGTGGGTACGTGGGGCTCCTCAGCCGTCGGATCCGGCATCGGTCACGGATGACCGTGCGCGTCGTGAACCTCAGTGTGTCGGGAGCCACGACGTGGGGTGCGAAGAAGGACCAGCTCCCGAAGCTCCGGCAGTTCACCCCCGACGTCTGCACGGTCTCGATCGGCGCGAACGACATCGCCGACTTCCACCCGGACAAGTTCGAGCGGAACATCCGCGAGATCTACGGCGCGGTCCCGTCGCACGCCGTCGTCGCCGAGCTGCCGTGCATGTTCGTGCCCGACCGCGAGCGCAAGGTGGCCGTCGCGAACGAGATCGTGCACCGGGTGGCCGACGAACTCGGTCTGACCGTGGCGCCGCTGCACGCGATCACCAAGCGGGTCGGGATCCGTCGGACGTTCTTCAACTCCTACGGCGATCTCTTCCACCCGAACGACCGTGGGTACGAGATCTGGGCGAGCGCGTTCGAGCCCGCCGTCGACGCCCGGGTCGACACCGTCGCGGCCATCCGGCGGTACCTGTCCGCGCGGGAAGCCGAGGACCTCGGTCGCCAGGCCGGTGAGGTCGCCCACGCCCGCGCCGAGCAGGACACCGACGGCGCGGAAGCACTCGACACGGCGAACCGTCCGAGCTCACTCGACCGCCTGCGACAGCGCGTCACCGGGTCGCTCCCGCTGCCCGGCCGGACCGATGACGACGAGCCGACCGATGTCGGCGGAGCGGCCTAACCTCGTCCCATGGCCCGCCCCCAGTCGTCCTACCGCTGCACCGAGTGCGGCTGGACCAGCATCAAGTGGGTCGGCCGCTGCGGCGAGTGCCAGTCGTGGGGAACGGTGGAGGACGCCTCCGCCGCGACGGCGAGCACCCGCGGCACCGCGTCGATCGCCGTCACCGGCAACCGCATCGCCCGACCGATCACCGAAGCCCGCAGCGGCTCCTTCCAACGCTGGCAGACCGGCATCGGTGAGTTCGACCGGGTCCTCGGCGGCGGCATCGTGCCGGGCGCGGCCGTCCTGCTGAGCGGTGAGCCCGGCGTCGGCAAGTCCACCCTCTTGCTCGAGGTCGCCTCACGCGCGGCCGCGATGGGCAAGCGCGTCCTCTACGTCAGCGCTGAAGAGTCGGTCGACCAGGTCCGGCTCCGCGCCGAGCGCACCGGTGCCATGCACGACGACCTGTTCCTGGCGAGCGAGGTCGACCTCGGCGTCATCCTCGGGCAGATCGAGCAGGTGCAACCGGACCTCCTCATCGCCGACTCCGTGCAGACCATCTCGTCCGCCTCGGTCGACGGCATCGCGGGCGGCACGTCCCAGGTGCGCGAGGTCGCATCGACGCTCATCCGGGTCGCGAAGCAGGCAGCCCTCCCGGTCCTCATCGTCGGACACGTCACGAAGGACGGCACGATCGCCGGCCCCCGACTGCTCGAACACCTGGTCGACGTGGTCTGCCACTTCGAGGGCGATCGACAGACCGCGCTGCGCTTCGTCCGAGCGCTGAAGAACCGGTTCGGTCCCACCGACGAAGTGGGGTGCTTCGACATGGCCGGCGACGGCATCCACGAGGTCCCCGACCCCAGCGGCCTGTTCATGTCCCGCAACGGCGCCCCGGTGTCCGGCACGTGCATCACCGTGGCGATGGAAGGCCGACGTGCCCTCCCGGTCGAGATCCAGGCGCTCGTCGTCCCGAGTTCCGCGCCGCAGCCACGTCGGGTCGTGAACGGTGTCGACGCGTCCCGGGTGGCGATGCTCCTCGCGGTGTTGGAGCGCCGCGCCGGCATCAAGCTGTCGGACGCCGACGTCTACGTGTCGACGGTCGGTGGCATGAAGCTCACCGAGCCGGGCGCCGACCTGGCGATCGTGCTCGCCCTGGCGAGTGCTGCTCGGGACCGCCCGTACCCGCACACCCTCGCCGCGATCGGCGAGATCAGCCTGGCCGGCGAGATCCGCGCGGCGACCGGCGCGAAGCAGCGGGCGAACGAGGCCGGACGTCTGGGCTTCACGACCGTCCTCGGGGCTGACGCCGAGCACCTGCGCGAAGCCCTGCGGGTCGCGTTCTCGATGACGCGGTCTCCGCGAGAGCGCGAGCTCGACGCCGCGTTCTGAGATCGGCAGCCCGTCTGGATTTCCAGACACAGCCTCCAGACCGGTCAGGCGCGCAGCGCGGCCAACAGGTCCGCCGGTTCCGACTGCATGGTGTGCGGCCCGGCGATGTCGAAGAACACACCCTCGAGCGAGTCGAGGTGTGCCGCCAGGAACTCCTCGAGCCGAGCGGCGTCGTAGACCATCACCTGCCGGAGCTTCTCGCCCGGCACCATCGCCGTGTACGCGTCCGCCGACGAGAACAGCAGCAGGATGCGCTTGTCCGAGTCCTCACGACCGAACACCCGGACCTGCATGTCCTTCTTCCCGGTGACGAGCCGCGGGACGATCACGATGTCGTTGCGCAGCGCGTACGCCACCGCAGCGACGTCCTGCTTCGCGAGGGCTTCCTCGAGCTGTTCACTCCGGAAGCGCTGTTCCTTCTCTGCCATCGCCCCTAGTCAAGCAGCATGCGATTGCGCACGGGTCCGGTCAGACCGTCAGACAGCGGAGGACGGGACCGTTTCAGTGCACCCGACCGGCCTGCACCGCGTGCGTCCGGATGCGCAGGTCGGCGGCGAACTGGGCGGTCTCCGGCCCGAGTTCGTCGTCGGGCGCGGACTGCACCAGGACGCCGATCGCCGGGGCGAGGATGAAGCTCGACGTGGCCGCCATGCCATAGTCGTCCACCGACGGGACATCGACACGATCGGCGAGTCCGGACTGGGCCAGGGCTGTGGCGTAGTCGAGCACGGCGTAGGCCGCCTCGTCGCTCGTCATGACCGAGGCGACCCCGTAGATGAGGTACTTCATTGCCCAGCCTTCCGTCGATGTCCGTGACGCTACGCCGCGGCCGCCGTGACGAAGTCGCCCGTCGTCCTGTAGACGCACTCAGCAGGCGCGCTTCGCGGTGATAACTCAGACAACGTCACTACTTTCGCCTCAATCGCAGTCGCGGGAACTCTCGTTGCACGGCCGAAGGGCTGTTCCTGATGGGGAAGCAGCTCTCATGCCGGCACCATCGCCCACCCTCTACCGCTCGACCGCTCCCCGGACCCCCGGAGCGCCGACACCGACCTCGACGTACAAGGACCTGCTCGAGCGGGTCCGGACCGAAGGTCTCCTCGAACGCCGGACCGGCTTCTACTGGGCGGTCTTCGCGTCCCTCGTCGTCGCCACCGCCGCGACCCTCGGCGTGTCCGCCCTGCTCGGCGCGTCATGGTTCCAGTTGATCCCCGCCGGGGTCCTGGGTGTCCTCTTCACGCAGTTCGCGTTCCTCTCGCACGAGGCGGCACACCGCCAGATCTTCGCCTCGCGCAAGTGGAACGACCACGCCGGTCGCTGGATCGGCGTCTTCGTCGTCGGCCTGTCGTACTCGTGGTGGATGAACAAGCACAACCGCCACCACGGCAACCCGAACACGATCGGCAAGGACCCCGACATCGCCCCGGACGGCGTGGTCTTCATCGAGGAGGATGCCCAGCAGCGGCGCGGGTTCCTCCGGAAGCTCGCGATGGTCCAGGGGTGGGCGTTCTTCCCGCTCCTGACGCTCGAGGGCGCCAACCTGCACTGGCTGTCGGTCCGTGCCGTCATCACCGGCAAGGCCGCGAAGGGCACGGCGCAGGAGCGCCGCCTGGAGGCCGTGCTCCTCGTCGCACGCTTCGGTCTGCTCGCCTGGTTCGTCTTCGCGGTGATGCCGCTGGGCATCGGTTTCGCGTTCCTCGCGGTCCAGATGGCGGTCTTCGGTGTCATGATGGGTGGGTCGTTCGCGCCCAACCACAAGGGCATGCCGGTCATCGCCGAGGGGGCGAAGATAGATTTCTTCTCGCGTCAGGTCCGAACTTCCCGTAACATCACTGGTGGCGTGTGGGTGGACCACCTGCTGGGTGGCCTCAACCACCAGGCAGAACACCACCTGTTCCCGAGCATGGCGCGGCCCAACCTGCGTCGTGCGAAGGCCCTCGTGCGTGAGCACTGCGAACAGCACGAGGTCCCGTACACGGAGACTTCACTCTTCCGCTCCTACGGGATCGTCGTCCGGTACCTCAACCGGGTCGGTCTCGCAGCGCGCGACCCGTTCACCTGCCCGATGGTCAGTGCCTACAGATTGCACTGAACCTCTGATCTCCGTCACCCCGCACGATGCCGGGTGCCGCACACAACTCGATGGCAACGTCGTCGAAACCCGCGGTGGTGGAATTCTCTCGCCGCGCACGTAAGAAAGTAAGGAACGCCGAAATGGCAACTGGAACTGTCAAGTGGTTCAACAACGAAAAGGGCTTCGGCTTCATTGCGCCGGACGACGGCAGCGCTGACGTCTTCGCCCACTTCTCTGCGATCGGTGGCAACGGCTACAAGTCGCTCGAGGAGAACCAGAAGGTCGAATTCGAGATCACCGAGGGCCGCAAGGGCCCGCAGGCGGAGAACATCACCGTCATCGGCTAGTACCGGTCTTCGTGAGCGCCGGGCCTGAGGAGTGATCCTCCGGCCCGGCGCTTCGTCGTTCCCACGGCGATGTCCTCAGTTCAGGACGAACTGCACCGACTCGGCTGACGTGATCTCCCCCACCGCGACCTGCAGGTGGTAGCTCGCTCCCCCACCCGTCACCGAGGCACGTGCGGCGTCGCAGGTGGTCGCCGAGGACCGGGTGCGGTCCCAGGCGATGGCGGGCGTGGTGAGCTCTTGGCCGGCCTTCAGGGTGACGTCCTGGTCCGTGCCTCCGGTCTGGCAGTCCTTCGACGACCAGTACTGCTCCGTCCCCGAGGTGATGGTGAGCACCTGCTGTGCGGACCCGAGGTCCATGTGGCACGAGTTCGTCCCGGTGTTCTTGATCGACATCGCGACCTGGGGGTCCTCGCCGGCCGCGTAGACACGCTTGTCGAGCACCGGGGTGAGTTCGATCTGGTCGGTGTCACAGGCCGCGCCGTCCTTCAGGGCGGCTGCTGACGGGGTCGGTGAGGGCTTCGGCGCACCCGAGGCGGCATCCGACGCGCCCGAACCGCGAGAACCGCCCGAGCCGGTGGAAGACCCGGCTGCTGCCGAGGAGGCCCCGGCACCCGGCGTCGGACCGGCCGCGGGGGCTCCGTTGCCACGACCGACGACGATGAGCACGACGACGACCACGACGAGCAGGACCACCCCGAGCACCAGGGCTCGGCGGCGCCAGTAGGTGCTGGGACGCTCGGGGCCGACGGGATGGCGGAACGACGACATGCGCACAGGGTAGACACCCGTGCGAGCCCGGAGGAGGTCCCTCGCCGGGCGGCCGGTCAACCCGTCAGAGGATCTTCAGCATGCGGGTGTTGCCGAGCGTGTTCGGCTTCACTCGGGCGAGGTCCAGGAACTCTGCGACGCCTTCGTCGGACGACCGGACGAGTTCGGCGTACACCTCGGGTGGGACGACGGTCTCGCCGATCTCGAGGTAGCCGTGCTTCGCGAAGAACTCGACCTCGAACGTCAGGCAGAAGATCCGGGCGACACCGAGCTCGCGGGCGTCGTGTTCGAGCGCCTCGAGCATGCGGTGGCCGACGCGCTTGTGGAACCAGTCCTGGTCCAGCGCCAGGGTGCGCACCTCGGCGATGTCGTCCCAGAACACGGCCAGGGCACCGCAGCCGATCGGCACACCGTCGGGCCCTTCGGCGATCCGGAACTGCTGGATCGAGCCGTAGAGAACGACGTTCTCCTTGCCGAGCAGGATCCGCCGGTCGACGTACGGCGCGATGAGCCGCTGGATGTGCGGGACGTCGGACGCGAGCGCCGGGCGCACCAGGATCCCGTGGTCGTCCCGTTCGGAGAACGCATGCCGTCCGTGCTCAGTCATCCGGCCCAGCCTACGTCTCCGCCGCCGGCCCCGGCCGCGCAGCACCCCGTCCCGCGCCGCGCCGCACCGCATCCCGGCCCGGGCGGCCCCGTCCGACCCACCACGTCACACGCCGTCATCGGGGGACATGCGTCAGGGCCCTGCACAGGCGCACCGGCCTACCGTCCGAGACACACCAGTACGACGAGCAGGAGGAGCACCACATGCCCCAGATCATCGAGACCGTCGACGTCAACGTCCCCGTCCGTGCCGCCTACGACCAGTGGACCCGCTTCGAGGAGTTCCCCACGTTCCTCGACGAGGTCGAGAAGATCGTCCAGGTCGACGACACCACGACCGACTGGACCGTCAAGGTCGCCGGCCAGGAGCGTTCGTTCCGCGCCCTCATCACCGAGCAGCACCCGGACGAGCGTGTCGCCTGGACCGTCAAGGACGGCGAGACCGAGCACGCCGGTGTGGTCACGTTCCACAAGCTGGCGGACGCTGAGACCCGCGTTACCGTGCAGATCGACTGGGAGCCGTCCGGCATCCTCGAGAAGCTCGGCTCCGCGGTCGGCGTCGGCGGCCATGCCGTGAAGAAGGACCTGCAGAACTACAAGGAGCGCGTCGAGGCCGCCCCGACCAGCGACGGCTGGCGCGGCGACGTCCAGGCCTGATCGCCTGACCGCAGACAGACGGGAGGCCCGGTACCAGCTGGTACCGGGCCTCCCGTCTGTCGTGTCGCTGGGCTGACTAGCCCTCGATCTCCGGCGTGGGCGCCTCGGGCGCCTTCTCGAGCGAGGGAGCGCCGGCGAGGACCTCTTCGCGGCCCGGCTGACGCCCGGTCTCGAAGGTGAACGCGCCGTCCACGAAGTCGACCTTCACGTGGTCGCCAGGGGTCAACTCACCCTGCAGGATGTGCTCGGAGAGCTGGTCCTCGACCTCGTGCTGCATCGCGCGGCGCAGCGGTCGGGCACCGAGGGACGGGTCGAACCCGACCTTGATGAGCTGCTCCTTGGCCGGCAGCGACAACTCGACGGTCATGTCGCGGTCGAGCAGACGGTCGGACAGGCGCTTCACGAACAGGTCCACGATCTGCAGCAGCTCCGGCTGCGACAGCTGCGGGAACACGATCGTGTCGTCGACACGGTTCAGGAACTCGGGCTTGAAGTGCTTCTTCAGCTCCTCGTTCACCTTGCCGCGCATCCGGTCGTAGCCGACGGCCGAGTTGCCCTCGACCTGGAAGCCCACCGGGCCACCAGCGATGCCCTGCGAACCGAGGTTCGTGGTCATGATGATGACGGTGTTCTTGAAGTCGACCACGCGGCCCTGACCATCGGTCAGACGACCCTCTTCGAGGACCTGCAGCAGCGAGTTGAAGATGTCCGGGTGGGCCTTCTCGATCTCGTCGAACAGCACCACGGAGAACGGCTTGCGGCGCACCTTCTCGGTGAGCTGGCCGCCCTCCTCGAACCCGACGAACCCGGGAGGGGCACCGAACAGGCGCGAGACGGTGTGCTTCTCGCCGAACTCCGACATGTCGAGGGAGATCAGTGCGCCCTCGTCGTCGAACAGGAACTCCGCGAGCGCCTTGGCGAGCTCGGTCTTGCCGACGCCCGTCGGCCCAGCGAAGATGAACGAGCCCGAGGGGCGGTTCGGGTCCTTGAGACCGGCACGGGTGCGACGGATGGTCTTGGAGAGTGCCGAGATGGCCTCCTCCTGACCGATGACGCGCTGGTGCAGTGCCTTCTCCATGAAGACGAGACGCGAGGTCTCCTCTTCGGTGAGCTTGAACACCGGGATGCCCGTGGCCTGCGCCAGGACCTCGGCGATGATGCCCTCGTCGACGGTGCCGGATGCGGCGACGTCACCCGCGCGCCACTGCTTCTCGAGGCGGAGACGCTCGCCGAGGAGCTTCTTCTCCTCGTCGCGCAGGCTCGCGGCCTTCTCGAAGTCCTGCTCCTCGATGGCGGCTTCCTTCTGCCCGCGGACCGTCGAGATCTTCTCGTCGAACTCGCGGAGCTCCGGCGGCGCCGACAGGATCGACAGACGCAGGCGAGCGCCGGCCTCGTCGATCAGGTCGATGGCCTTGTCCGGCAGGAAGCGGTCCTGCACGTAGCGGTCCGCCAGGTTCGCCGCGGAGACGATCGCCCCGTCGGTGATGGACACCTTGTGGAACGCCTCGTACTTGTCGCGGAGACCCTTGAGGATGTTGATGGTGTGCGGCAGCGACGGCTCGTTGACCTGCACCGACTGGAAGCGGCGCTCGAGAGCGGCGTCCTTCTCGAAGTGCTTGCGGTACTCGTCGAGCGTGGTGGCGCCGATGGTCTGGAGCTCACCGCGGGCCAGGAGCGGCTTGAGGATCGAGGCCGCGTCGATCGCACCCTCGGCAGCACCGGCACCGACGAGCGTGTGGATCTCGTCGATGAAGACGATGATGTCGCCGCGGGTGCGGATCTCCTTCGTGACCTTCTTCAGGCGCTCCTCGAAGTCACCGCGGTAGCGGGACCCGGCGATGAGCGACCCGAGGTCGAGCGAGTAGAGCTGCTTGTCCTTCAGCGTCTCGGGCACGTCGCCCTTGACGATCGCCTGGGCGAGGCCCTCGACGACGGCGGTCTTGCCGACGCCGGGCTCGCCGATCAGGACGGGGTTGTTCTTGGAGCGGCGGGAGAGGATCTGCATGACCCGCTCCATCTCCTTCTCGCGCCCGATGACGGGGTCGAGCTTGCCGTCGCGCGCGGCCTGGGTGAGGTTCCGACCGAACTGGTCGAGGACCTGCGAACCCTGCTGCTGGCCGTTCTGCTGCTGCTCGCCGCCGACGGCGACCGCTTCCTTGCCCTGGTAGCCGGACAGGAGCTGGATGACCTGCTGGCGGACCCGGTTGAGGTCGGCGCCGAGCTTCACCAGGACCTGGGCTGCGACACCCTCGCCCTCGCGGATCAGACCGAGCAGGATGTGCTCGGTCCCGATGTAGTTGTGGCCGAGCTGCAGCGCTTCGCGCAGTGACAGCTCGAGGACCTTCTTGGCACGCGGCGTGAACGGGATGTGCCCGGTCGGCTGCTGCTGGCCCTGCCCGATGATGTCCTGCACCTGCTCGCGGACGGCATCGAGGGAGATACCGAGCGACTCCAGCGCCTTGGCGGCGACGCCCTCGCCCTCGTGGATGAGGCCGAGGAGGATGTGCTCCGTACCGATGTAGTTGTGGTTGAGCATCTTCGCTTCTTCTTGAGCGAGGACGACAACACGACGGGCCCGGTCGGTGAATCTCTCGAACATGTGCTCTCCCTTGGCCCCGAACGAACCGGGGCCGACAGCCGGACTCGTGTGAGTCCGGTCACGTACATCGAGACTAACCAGCGCTCCCCGTCAGGGCTGCCCCTGTTCGCCGTGGGCGTGAACCCCGTGCGTGTGCTGCGCGCAGCGGCCTGGAGGCCCGTCCCGGGTCCCCGGGACGCCTCCCGTCCGGCGGCACTCGCGCCCGGCTCCGAGGGCTCGCCGGTACGATCCGGGACATGGAGCAGCCCGTCGTCGGCCTCGTCGTCCACCCCTCGAAGAACGTGCAGGAGTCCGTCGACGTCCTGGACCGCTGGAACGCGTCCGGAGCCGGGCGTCTGGTCGCCCGGCGGATCGACGCCGCTCGCCTGGGCAGCGCGATCGACGCGGTGGACGACGACGAGTTCACGGACACGGTCGACCTGGTCGTGGCACTCGGCGGTGACGGCACGATGCTCGGTGCGATGCGCCTCGTCGCACGGCGCCCGGTCCCGGTGCTCGGGGTGAACTACGGCAACGTCGGGTTCCTGGTCGAGATCGAACCACCCGAGCTCGAGTCCGCGCTGGAACGGCTCTCCGCCGGCGACTACCAGCTCGAACCCCACCACGCCCTCGAAGCGCGACTGTCGTGGGGCGGTTCCCGCACCGACTACCTCGCGTTCAACGACATCACCATCGTCCGACGCCCCGGCGCCGGGCAGGTCTCCGCCGACCTCAGCGTCGGCGGACTCGGCTACGGCTACTACCGCGCGGACGCCATCGTCGCGTCGACGCCGGCCGGATCGACCGCCTACAACTACGCCGCCGGTGGCCCGGTGCTCTCCCCGGCACTCTCCGGCTCCGTGGTGACCCCGGTGGCACCGATGGCGGGGATCGACCGCTCCGTGGTGCTCGCCGCCCGGGAGCGCTACCGCTTCGACATCGCCGATGGCACCCGCAGCGCGGCCCTCGAGGTCGACGGGCTCGTCGTCGGCGAGGTCGCCACCGGCGCACAGCTGGAGGTCCGGCTCCGCAAGGACGCCGGCAGCGTGGTCCGGCTGGACGCCGAGCGGCACGGTCGGACCGGGCGCCTCAAGCTCGGCCTGCTGGACCTGCCGCTCCGACCGGACCAGCTCATCGAGCTGATCCCGCACGACCTGCGGCAGAAGCTGCACCGGGAGACCGAGGACTGACGCGATCCGCGCCTCCCGACCGACGACCACAGGGCAGGCCCGCGGGGACGACGGAAGGCCCGCCCGGTTCGCACCGGACGGGCCTTCGCTCCCATCACCCCACAGGCCGTCGTCCCACGGACGGCCCGGATCCCCGCACCGGACCCTGACGGGTCCAGCCGAAGTCTGCTGACCTACTCGGTCAGGTACAGCTGCATGTCCTGCGAGACGGCCTTCGCGAACAGGCGCAGCTTCGCACGCGACTCGACACGGCTGACCGCCTGTCGGGTGGTGTGCACGATCTTCGAGATCTCGTCGAGCGTCATCGGCTTGTCGTCGTCCAGGCCGTAGCGCATGCGGATCACGTTGGCTTCGTCGCTCGGCAGCTCGGCGACGATGGAGCGGATGTCGCGGTGCAGCAGCGTCGTCTCGGTGAGCTCGTTCGGGCTCGCGGCGTCCTCGTCCTCGATGAAGTCACCGAGTTCGCTGTCGTCCGAGTCACCGACGACCGTGTGGATCGAGACCGGCTCGTGCGAGCGGCCCTTGAGGTCGACGAGTTCCTCGACGCTCATGCTCAGCTCGGCGGCCACTTCCTCCGGCATCGGCGCGCGGCCGAGGTCGACGGTCAGGTCACGCTCGGTGCGCGAGATCTTGTTGATCAGTTCGACGGTGTGCACCGGGATGCGGATGGTGCGCGCCTTGTCGGCGAGACCACGCGAGATCGCCTGGCGGATCCACCAGGTGGCGTAGGTCGAGAACTTGTAGCCCTGCGTGAAGTCGAACTTCTCGACCGCACGGACCAGGCCGAGGTTGCCCTCCTGGATGACGTCCATGAACGGCAGGCCGCGCTGCGAGTAGCGCTTGGCGATGCTGACGACCAGGCGGAGGTTCGAGGTGATCATGCGCTCCTTGGCGCGCTCACCGTCGCGGACGAGCCAGCGGAGTTCGCGCTCGAGCGACTTCTCGAGGCCGGACTCGGTGTGGAGCTTCTCCTCGGCGAACAGGCCGACCTCGATGCGGCGGGCGATGTCCGCCTCTTCCTCGGCGGTGAGGAGGGCGAGTCGGCCGATGTGACGGAGGTAGTCGCCGACCTGGTCGACGGAGGCACCGCGGACGCCGGCCAGCTGCTCGTCGGCTTCGACATCGGCAACGGCGTCGAGCGTGGTGGCCTCGGCGGAGGTGGTCTTGGTCGCTGCCTTCTTGGTGCGGCGCGAGGTGGTGCTGGGTGCGGCCGTTGCGATCGCCATGGTGACTCTCCCTGCCTCTTGCGGTGTTGGTCCCTTGCGGGTTGAGACCGAGTTTGGCGGGCCGGAGGTGTACCCCACAAACCATGCCGATCGATTCTCAGGCTTCTCCGTGCTTCGTCATCGGGGGACACCGGGGCGGGGTACACCTCACTCGGACTCCCGTCGCGGCCGATCCGCGCTGTGCTGCCGATCGGGGCGGAATGACAACGGTGTGACTCCGGCGCAGGACCGAGGGGGACACGTGTACCCCGGGGTGCAACGCCTTCCGGACAGCGAAAAAGGGGTACGTCGCGCCGGATCCGGAGATCCAGCTGACGTACCCCGAAGGAATGCCCGCGAACGATGACGGGCCCGGTGTCACCAGGAGGGTTCGAGCCACCCGTCGCGGTTCTTCGAGACCTCGAGGTCCGGGTCGCGGTCGAACTCGTCGTACTCGCTCTCGATGTCACCGACAAGACTGCGGGACGCGGTGGGATGCAGGATGGACATGCCGACGATGCTCGCACCGCTAGACGTCGGCGGGGTGAACGCGGGCTGTCGGCTCGGCGTCGGCAGGGCGGCGACGGGGCCTCAGGCCGGCGGGTGCAGCACCGCGAACGACGGAGTGCGGTCACGCTCGATGTGCGAGTAGGCCAGCGCCTCGGCCATCCGCTCGTCACCTCGGGCGATCGCGGCGGCGAGCTCGACGTGGTCGTGGAAGGCGTCGTGGACATCGAGCGCGCTGGTCAGGTAGAACAGCCACTGCACCCGGCCGGAGACGGAGCGCATCGAGGCCTGCAGCAGGCTGTTGCCGGTCATCGCGACGATCGCCTCGTGGAACCGGGTACTCGCCTCGGCGATGCGGTACGGGTCGCCGTCCTCGACGACGCGCTGCGACCAGGCGAGTGCCGCCTCCAGCTCGTCCGTCGCGACACCACGGACGACCGCCCGGGCGGCGTGCCCGGCGGCGCCGACCTCGAGCACCTCGCGCAGGTCGAAGAGCTCGTGGATGAGCCGGGAGGTCCAGGTCGACACCACGGCTCCGCGTCGTGGTGTGCTCGTCACGAAGCCCTCGACCTCGAGCATCGGGACGGCTTCCCGCAGGGGGACGCGGGAGACCGCGAGCTCCTCGGCGATCCGGGTCTCCGCGAGCTTGTGCCCCTGGGGGTACTCGCCGCGGATGATCGCTTCGCGGAGGCGCGCGTGGATCTGCCGCGGGAGCGACAGTGCGGGCTCGGTGGTGGTCATCGGGTCAACCTTCGCAGACTCGGGCGGCGGTCCACCGGGCTTTCCGGGGACCGGACGGGGCACCGGGGTCGTCCCCGGTGCCCCGCTCGTCACTTCTTCAGTCCGAGCTTGCTGAAGTCGAGCTCGTTGGCACCGATGTTGTGCGCCGCGGCCACACCCGTCAGCCACTTCTGCGAGACGACCCAGTCCTTGTTGTACGACAGGTTGTAGTAGCACCCTGTCTCGGCGTACTGCTGCGCGGCCTGGCCGTAGAGCGCCTCGTCACCGGTCTGCAGCGCCTTGTCCAGCGTCTTGTCGACCGCGGGGACGTCGCATCCGAAGTAGTTGATGCCGCCGGACTTGTCCCAGAACACGTGGCCCCACATGTACGGGGAGCCGCCGTCCGGGCCGTTGTTGCCGTCGAAGAAGGCGTCCGGTCCGCTGGTCGGGTCGTTGATCCACCCGAAGACCTGCGAGGTCGGGTACGACTTCGCGGTGGCCTTGATCCCGAGACCCTGCAGTGCCGCCGCCTGGATGTTCGCCATCTGCTGCGCGTTGGTGTTCCCGCTGGCGTAGCCGATCGTCATCGTGGTGCCGGCGGGCAGCCCCTTGGCGTAGGTCTTCATCGCCTCGGGCTCGTACGTGGTCTCCTGCTTGTCCGAGCCGTCGGAGAGCATGCCCTTGGCGTACAGGGTGGTCGCCGGCTCGGAGCGACTGCCGAGGACCTGATCGACCATCTTCTCCTGGTCGATGCTCTGCAGGAAGGCGATCCGGGCCTCCTTCGTGGCAAAGAACGACTTCGTCGGGTTCACCGTGACGAGCGCGGACTGGAGCGTCGGCAGCATCGCGCTCGAGAACTGCTTGCTGTCCTCGTACTTCGACAGGCTCGACGACGGCAGCGCCGCGACGATGGTCGACACGTCACCGCGGTCGAACGCGAGCTGCAGCGCGGACACGTCCGAGTAGATCGGCAGCTTCACCGTGGTGAACGGCGACTTGGTGCCCCAGTAGCCGGCGTAGCGCTTCATGGTCCACGAGCTGCCCGGGTCGGCGGCGCTGATCTCGTAGGGGCCGGTGCCGACGTCGTGGGTCTGCAGGTAGGTCTGCGCGTCGTCGGAGCCGGCGTGTTCACGGAGCGCGGTCGGCGACTCCATCTTCGGTCCGAACGGTGACGCCAGGTAGTCCAGGAAGGCGGAGTTCGGGCTCTTCAGGGTGACGACCGCGGTCTGCGCGTCCGGGGTCGCGACGCTCTCGACCCCCTCGACCATGTAGGCCGCGCCGCCCTTGACGGCGATCCGGCGGTCGAACGCCGTCTGCACCGCCGCCGAGGTGAACGGGGTGCCGTCGTGGAACGTGACGCCCTTCCGCAGGTGGAACGTGTACTCGGTGTTGTCGTCGCTGACCTGCCACGAGGTCGCGAGCCGCGGCGCGATCTGCACCTCGTCCGTGTCGTTCGCGTACTGCACGAGCCCCTCGTACGCGTTGAGCACGATGGCCAGGCCGTTGTTCGCGTAGTAGATGTCGGGGTCCGGCGGCTGACCGATGTCGCCGAGCAGGCCGACCGTCAGGGTGCCGTCGGTCGGGGCGGCGTGCGGCGCCGCGGCACCGGCTCCGGAGCAGGCGGTGAGGACGAGCAACGGCACGGCGGCCGCGGCGACCAGGGCGGCGCGGGTGCGTCGCCGGAGGGTGGTGAGCTGCACGGGGGATCTCCTTCAGGGCGGTGGAGCACAGGTGGAGCGGATGAGGGGTGCGGGGTGGTGGAGGGTCAGGTGAGACGGGGGTCAGCGGCGGTCTGCAGGAGGTCCGCGACGGTGTTCACCACGACGTAGACGGCTCCGAGCACGAGCGTCACCGCGGCGATCGCCGGGTAGTCCGACGTCGGGATGCTGTTCGCCAGGTAGCTGCCCATGCCGGGCCAGCTGAAGACCTGCTCGACGACGACGTCGCCGGCGAACATGAACCCGAGCTGCAGGCCGGACATCGCCAGGGCCGGGCCGACGGCGTTCCGGACGACGTGCCGCGCCAGGATCGTCTCCTCGCCGAGGCCCTTCGACCGGGCGGTCCGGACGTGGTCGGCCACGAGCGTGGTCTCGAGCCCGGAGCGCAGGATCCGGCCGATGGCCAGCGCCGGGGCGATCGCGAGCACGGTGGCCGGCAGGACGAGGTGGGACAGCTCGGATCCGACTCCGCCGTCACCCTGCCCGGAGGCCGGCAGCCACCCGAGCTGTGCGTAGAACAGGATGATCCCGCCCAGCGCGAGCAGGAACGGCGGCGCCGTCGCCCCGACGAGCAGCACGCCGCGGTAGACGCCGGAGAACGGCCAACGCAGGGCACCGGACGCGGCGAACAGCCCGGCGAGGACGAGGGCGATCGCGAACGCCGCGAGCACGAGCTGCACGGTGGCGGGCACGGCGGACGCCAGGTCGGTGGCGACCGGGCGGTGCGTCCGGAACGAGGTCCCGAAGTCCCCGTGCAGGGCGCCCCCGACGAAGCGCAGGAACTGCACGGGCAGCGGGTCGTCGAGCCCGAGCCGCTGGCGTTCGGCCTCGACGGCGGACCGGGACGCGTTGGCGCCGAGCGCGGCCCGGGCCGGGTCACCGGGTGAGACCTGCTGGAGCAGGAACACCACGACGCTGAGGACGAGCAGCACGACGACGAGCGAGCCGATGCGGCGGAGGACGGAGGAGACCACGGCGCTACCTCCGGGCGATCAGGGTGCGGACGCCGTCGCCGGCGAGGTTGGACACGAGGCTCAGGAGGAGCACGGCGGCGCCCGGCACGACCGGGACCCACCAGGCGCTGAGCAGCAGCTGCGTGTTGGCGGCCGTGTCCGCACCGAGCTCCGCGGCCGGTGCGGGCTGCCCGAGGCCCAGGAAGGACAGCCCGGCGAGCAGCAGCACGACGTTGCCGATGTCGAGGCTCGCCGTCACGATCGCGGTCGGGACCGCGCCGGGCAGCACGTGCCGGAGGACGAGCCGGGCACGACCGACACCGGCGAGCCGGGCTGCCTCGACGTGCGGACGGGTGACGGTGGCGCGGACCTCGGACCGGATGATCCGGGCGTAGTACGGCCACCAGACGACCGAGATGCCGACGAGGGTGTTCGTCAGGCCCGGTCCGAGGGCTGCGACGATCGCGATCGCCACGAGGGTCGAGGGCAGAGCGAGGAACAGGTCGGTGACCCGCATGAGCACGCTGTCCACCCAGCCGCCGGCCACGCCCGCGGTGGCGCCGACGACCCCGCCGACGACGAGTCCGACGGCCACCACGGCGAGCGCCGACAGCCACGACGTCTGCAGGCCGAAGAGCGTGCGGGAGAGCACGTCCCGCCCGATCGAGTCGGTGCCGAACAGGTGCCCCGGGGTGCCGATCGGCAGCTGGGCCACGGCGACGGGCTGGATCGGGTCGTCGGGTGCGATGAGCCGGGCGACGAGGGCCAGGACGGTGAGCGCGACGAGGAGCCCGACGAGCACCTGGGCCGTGCGGCGTCCGGCGTGCACCCCGGAGGTCGGCCGGAGCGTCCAGCGCGGTGCGACGACGGCGGCGCTCATGCGGGCACCGCGATCTCCGGCACGGACGCCACGAGCGTGCGGGTGTACTGCTCCTGCGGGTCGTGGATCACCGCGTCGGCGGGCCCGGTCTCGATGACCCGGCCGCGTTCGACGACGGCGATGTGGTCGCCCATCAGCCGGGCGACGGCCAGGTCGTGGGTGACGAACAGCACGGTCATGGCGAGCTCCCGACGCATGTCGCGGATGGTGTTGAGGGTCACGGCGGCCAGCGAGGCGTCGAGGGCGCTCGTCGGTTCGTCGCAGAGCAGGACCGCGGGCCGGACGATGGTGGCGCGGGCGAGGGCCACACGCTGCCGCTGGCCGCCGGACAGGTCGGCGGGCCGGAGGCGGGCGACGCTGGTGGGCAGACCGATCGCGTCGAGCGCCTCGGCGACGCGGCGGTCGGTCTCGGTGCGGCCCAGACGCGCGGGGACGAGTCGTTCGCGGAGGGTCTCGCCGACCGTCATCCACGGGGTGAGCGAGGACCCCGCGTCCTGGAACACCATCTGGGCGCCGCCCTCGGCGACGGTGATGCGACCGGACCGTGCGGGGACGAGTCCGGCGACGGCGCGGAGGACGGTGGACTTGCCCGATCCGCTCTCGCCGACGATCGCGAGGGACCGTCCGGCCGGCACCCGGAAGCTGACGCCGCGGACGGCCTCCACGGTCCGGGCGCGGCGTCCGCGGCCGGTCGTGTAGGTGCAGACCAGGTCCTCGACGACGACGGCGTCCGCCGGGGTGGGGGCGCCGGTGGTGCGCCGGTCTGGCTGCGGTGGGCGGGCCTCCCGCGTGTGGACGTCCGCTGTGTGGACGTCCACTGTCGGCCGGGAGGCCCGTCCCGCGTCGTCCACGTCGGTCACCGCGGTCGGGTCGGTCGCGGTCCCGCCCCCGGTCGCCCGGACCGTGTCGGCGTCCCGCCAGCACGCGGCGGTGTGGTCGGGGGCGGGGACGGAGGCGTCGAGGCCGGGCATCTCGGTGGCGCACCGGGCGACGGCGAGCGGACAGCGGGCGCGGTAGGGGCAGCCGACCAGGCGCTCGACGGGGTCGAGCGTGTCTGCCGGCAGTGCGGGGAGCCGGGCCTCGCGGTCGAGCGCGAGCGACAGGCGTGAGCGGAGGAGTCCCGCCGTGTACGGGTGTGCCGGGGCGCTGAGGACCGCCGCGGTGGGTCCGACCTCGGCGAGCCGTCCGGCGTACATGACGGCGATCCGGTCGGCGATGCGGGACGCGACGCCGAGGTCGTGGGTGATGAGCAGGACGCTGCAGCCGTGGTCGTCGCGGAGTTCCTGCAGGAGGTCGAGCAGCTGCGCCTGCACGGTGACGTCGAGCGCGGTGGTGGGCTCGTCGGCGACGATCAGGGCGGGGCGACCGGCCATCGCGATGGCGGCCATCACCCGCTGCCGGAGTCCGCCGGAGAGTTCGTGCGGGTAGACGCTGAACCGCAGGTCGGGGTCGGGGACGCCCATGCTGTCGAGGAGCGCCACGGCTCCGGCCCGGTCGGGTCCGGCCTCGGTGATCTGCCGGCCGATCCGCATCGTCGGGTTGAGGGACGTCATCGGGTCCTGGAAGACTGCACCGAGCGAGGACCGTCGCGCTGCGCGGCGTTCGGCGTCCGTGCCGTGCACCATGTCGGTGCCCTGCACGGTGACCGTGCCGGTGACCTCGGGTCGCGCGGCGTCCGGCAGCAGGCCGAGCAGGCTCATCGCGAGCATGCTCTTGCCGGAGCCGGACTCCCCCACGAGCCCGACGATCTCGCCCGGCGCGATGTCGAGGTCGATGCCGCGGAGCACCTCGGACCGTGCCCCGTCCCGCTCGAGGGAGACGTGCAGGTCGCGGATCGTCGCGGTCGTCATGCGCTCGGCTCCCTGGTCTGTGCGGCAGTGGTCCCGGCTGCCGTCTCGGCTGCGGCGAGGTGGGCGGCGATCGCCCGCGGCTGGGTGAACCAGACGCGGTCGCGGTGCGCCGTCATGTGCCGGAGTGCCCGGTCGAGGGCGCGCAGGCGGAACGGGGCGCCGGAGATGAAGGAGTGCACGACGACGCTCATCACGAGCGGCTGGTCGGCGGAGCGGTCGAGCAGCTCGTCGAACTCGTCGACCACCATGTCGGCGAACTCGGCGGCCGACGCGCCGCGGCCGATGACGGTCGTGCTGTCGTTCACCTCGAGGGCGTAGGGCAGCACGAGCAGGTCCCCGTTGCCCGTCGGGACGGTGACGGGTCGGTCGTCGAGCCGGAGGTCGAGCAGGTACCGGTACCCGCTGCCGACCAGGCTGTCGAGCGTGGACGTGGTGTGGCTGAGCCAGGGGCTCGACCACCCGCCCGGGGCGGTGCCCTCCTCCGCGGTGATGCGGGCGGCGACCCCGGCGACGTACGCGGCCTCGCCGGCGGCGGACATGCCGACCAGGGAGTCCGAGTTCGACGTGCCGTGGCCGACGAACTCGGCACCGACCTCCCGCGCGGCCCGGATGACTTCGGGCGCGGTGTCGTAGACGGCCGTGTTGAGGAGCACGGTCGGCGGGATGCCCGCGCGGTCGAGTCGCTCGAGCAGCCGGAACGCCCCGACGCGGTTGCCGTAGTCCCGCCATGAGGTGTTGACGAGGTCCGGGGCGGCGACGTCGGGCACGATGTCCTCGGTCCGGCCGACGCCGAAGCGGTACTCCTCGAGCCCGACGGCGACGTAGACGGCCAGGCGCTTGCCGTCCGGCCAGGCCGGGCCACCGGGAGCGGTGATCGGCCGGTAGGGCCAGAGGTCGTGCCCCGGTGCGGTGGCCCGGAGGGTGTCGTCGGCGGTCATGCGGTGATCCCGTTCGTGGTGGTCCGGTGTGCGGGTGCGATGCCGCGGTCGGGCAGGCCGAGGTCGGTCGCGGCGGCGCGGCGGACGACGGCGGCGTAGGCGGGCCGGAGCCGGTCGGCGTCGGCCCAGGTGCGCTCGAGGGCCGGGCGACGGGCGGCGTGCAGTTCGCGGGCCTCGGCGAGCAGGGCGTCCTCGTCGACCGAGGTGACCCGGCCGGCCTCGGCGACGACCGTCCCGGCGACGACCGTCATCCGCACGCTGGTGCCGGACTCGCAGTAGACGAGCTGGCCCCGCAGGTCGTTGAACGGGGTGAAGGCGGACGCGTGCAGGTCGAGGAGCGCGAGGTCGGCCTCCGCCCCGACCGCGATGCGTCCGACCGTGCCGAGCGTTGTCCGGCCGTCACGACGCATGGCCGCGGCCCCGCCCGCCCAGAGCGCGTCGAGCACCTCCGCCGGTCGCGGCCAGCGGTCCGGGTCGTCGCCGGTGACGGTGTGGATGAGACCGGCCTGCTTGACGACACCCCAGGTGTTCACGGTGTCGTCGCAGATCGCCTCGTCGACGCCGAGCGCCACCCGGATGCCGCGGTCCCGCATCGCGCGGAACGGCATCACGCCGCTGCCGAGCCGCAGGTTCGACACCGGGTTGTGCGCGACGACCGCGTCCGCCGCGGCGATCAGGTCGAGGTCGTCGTCGTCGACCCACACCGCGTGGATGACGTTCACCCGGTCGCTGAGCAGCCCGAGGTCGGCCGTGTAGCGGACCAGGCTCCGTCCGGCGAACCGCGGCTGGCCGCTCGACGGGTGCGAGAGGGCACGCTGCGTCCGCGTCTCCAGCATGTGGGCGAAGAGCGGCACGTCGTGGGTGCGGCTGAGGTCGTCGAGCGCGCCGAAGTACTCCGGCGAGACCCGCTGGGGTGCGGAGATCGACACGGCCGCGGTGAGCCGACCGTCGGCCGCCCCGTGCCAGTTCCGGAACAGGTGGTCGTAGGCGTCGAGCAGTTCCGCGGCGGTTGCGGGAGCCGGGGCGTGCAGCGCTCGGGTCGTCGCCTCGTCGAGCCCGTCGATGCTGATGTCGCGGAGGAACGGCAGCTTCTCGACGTCGGGCAGCTCCGGCTGGTCGAGCGCGACCGAGGCCCGGATCCCGCTGTCCGCGTACGCCTGCATGACGGCGTCGATGACCTCGGGGTCGGGTGCTGGCATGAGGAACGCGTCGTCCTGCACGCTGGTCGTCCCGGTACGGAGCATCTCGAGGGCGCCCAGCATCGT
Source organism: Curtobacterium sp. MCPF17_047 (assembly GCF_003234045.1). Lineage (NCBI taxonomy): Bacteria > Bacillati > Actinomycetota > Actinomycetes > Micrococcales > Microbacteriaceae > Curtobacterium > Curtobacterium sp. MCPF17_047. The sequence continues at coordinate 169,628 of NZ_QKSF01000008.1, forward strand.
CCGGAGGTACGCCTCCCGCGGAGTCGGCGTGAGTGCCGGGTCCGACGGGGACTCGTAGAGCATGAAGGTCTCGAGCGGTCGGCTCGGGAACGCGCCCTTGAGGTGGTTCGCCGGCGAGTGGAAGTGCGCGTTGACGAGCCCCGGCAGCACGATGTGGCGCCCGTGGCCGTCGACGACCCGGGCGTCGGCCGGCGCCGCGGCCCGCGCGGTCGGACCCACGACGGCGATCGTCGTCCCGGTCACGAGCAGGTCCGTCGGGCCGGTCATGCCGGACGGCTCGTCGGGCGCCCACAGCAGGACGTCGGTGAACAGGACGCTCATCCCCACACCTCCCCGGTGGTGGCCGAGCCGACGGGCTCGGCGAAGGTGGAGGCGCGGGAGGTCGTGATGCCCTGCGCCAGGAGTCCCTCGACGGCGACGGTCGCCGCGGCCACACCGTCGATCACCGGCACCCCGAGCGAGGTGCGGAGGGCGCCGACGAGTCCGGTGAGGCCGGCGCACCCGAGCACCACGGCCTCCGCGCCGTCCGTCGCCAGGGCGGTGCGGGCCTCCTCGGCGAACGCGGCGTAGGCCGGACCGGCACCGGACTCGATGTCGGCGACCGCGACGTCGACCGCCCGGACGGTGCACCGGTGGCCGAGCCCGAGGGCGCGGACGACACGGTCGGTCATCGCGATCGTCCGCGGCGGCATCGTGATCACGGTGAAGCGGTGGGCGACGAGCGCGGCGGCCTGCAGTGCGGCCTCCGTCATGCCGACGACGGGTCCGGCGGCGCGTTCGCGGGCCGCGTCGATGCCGGTGTCGCCGAAGCAGGCGATGACGTAAGCGTCGACGCCGTCCGCCTCGCCACGCTCGACCTGGGCGAGGACGCCGGCGGCACCGAAGACCTCGTCGACGGCGGTCTCCACGGACACCGGGGCGGTGGACGAGCAGCTGGCCGTGACTGTGGTGCCCGGTCGGGCGACCGCGCGGGCCGCCGACGCGACGGCGTCCGTCATCAGCTGACTCGTGTTCGGGTTGAGGACGCGCACCTCGGTCACCGGACCGCTCCCGTCGTCGTCGTGGCTGTCGCTGTCGCTGTCGCTGTCGCTGTCGCTGTGGCTGTCGCTGGCGTCGTCTGTGCGTCCGCTCGCGCCGGTTCGGTGTCGGCGAGCAGCCCCGCCACCCCGTGTGCGCCGATCGCGACGCGCGCTGCGGCGGCACCCGCCCGCGCGGCCTCGACCGGGTCGCCCCCGCGGACGGTGGCGGCGGCGAAGGCCCCGCAGAACGCGTCCCCGGCTCCGGTGGAGTCGACGGGCTCGACGGCGACGGTCGGGACTGTGGTCACGCCTCCCGCGGTCGCGACCAGGCAGCCGCGCTCGGCGGTCTTCACGACGACGACGTCGGGGCCGGCGGCGAGGAACCGCCGAGCCGCGGCCTCCAGGTCGGTCGTCCCGGCGAGCCGGACGGCCTCCAGCTCGCTCGGCAGGAACACGTCACAGGTGGCGAGCAGCGCGAGCAGTTGGTCCTCGTGCCCGAGCACGTAGTCCTCCTGCAGGTCGAGCAGGACGGTGGCGTCGGTCCGCTCACGGAGCCACGGCCCCAGGGCCAGCTGCGCACCGAGCGACATCGCGGACACCAGGACCGCGCTCGCGGTCAGGGCGTCGGGACCGACGTCCGCCGGGTACACCGACATGGCGTCGAACGCGGCCTCGCCGTCCAGCAGGTCCCACGTCCGGCTGCCGTCGGGTGCGTAGGTCACGCGGTTGCGGATGGTGCGACCGGTTCGCGGACGCGTCGGCTCGACGCGGATGCCGCGGTCCACGACGGCCTGGAGGAGCGTGGCCGGCAGGTCGGTCCCCACCGGGGCGAGCATGCGGACGTCCGCCAGCTCGCGACGGGCGGCGAGGGCGGCGAAGAGCGCGTCGCCACCGAGCGCCGTGGTCGTCGCCCCGTCGACCACGAGGTCGTCGATCGTCAGGTTCCCGATGCACAGGAGCGAGTCAGCCATGCCGGGCCTCCGCGGTGGTGAACTGCGCCATCGCCAGCAGGTACCCGGTGAGCTGCGCGGGCAGGACGGTGAGCAGCGGGCTGAGGGGCTCGGCGATCGCCGGCACGACGACGACCTCGTCCGCGATCGCGTCGAAGGCGTCGACGCCCTCGGTCGTGACGACGTACACCGCGCCGCCGAACCGCTTCGCCTCGCTGGCGGTGTGCACGGCCCGCGGCACGGACGGCCCGGCCGGCGCGATGACCCAGATCGGTTCGCCGCGCTTCAGCGAGTTGTAGTGGTGGAACTCCTCGACCTGGATCGCCTCGGCGTGGTCGGGCGTGCACTCCTTGACCTTCGCGGCGCCGATGATCGCGCTGCCCCAGCTCGGACCGGCACCGGAGAACAGGAACGTACCCGCTCCCTGCTCCCGCTCGGCGATCGCGCGGAGGCGGGGCTCCGTGGTCGCGATGACGTGCTCCATCAGCTCCGGGACCGCCGCGAGCTCCCGGCGGAGCCCCTCGGCCGCCGGCACCCCGGTGCGGACACCGACCCGGGTTGCGAGGTCGAGCAGCAGCGCGAGTGCGGTCGTCGAGGACTGGGTGGGCCAGCCGACCCGCGTGGCCCTGAGCCGCAGGGTGCGTGCGGACTCGACGTCGAGGGTGGAGCCCGCCGTGTTCGTGATGGCGACGACCAGGGCTCCGGCGTGCTGGGCCATCAGCGCGGCCTCGACGGTGCGGGTGGTCTCCCCCGAGCTCGACAGCGCGATCACGACGCTGCGCTCGGTGACGAGCGGGGCGCCGTAGTAGGCCAGCTCCAGGCTCTGCACCGGCTCGACGGGGACGCGGAGCATCTGCTCGAGCACCTGGCGGGCGGCGATCGCGACGGCGAGTGAGTCCCCGGCGCCGGTCACGAACACGCGGTCGACCTCGGACCGGGCGATCAGGGCGGCGAGTTCGTCCAGGTCCTCGTCGTTCGCGGCGAGGGTCTCGCGGATCCGGTCGGGCTGGGCGATCAGTTCCGGGAGGGTCGCCTCGTCCCGGGCACGGCGTTTCGGGTCGAGGGGGTGGTCGGTCGGCAGCGCGACGATCGAGGCGTGCTCGGCGGCGGAGACGCGTTCGACGACCTGCTGCTGACGGGCGTCGAGCGGGCTGTCGACACCGATGAACGGGCTCGGCGGGGTGCTGGTCATGCGCGGTGTCCTGTCGTGTCGAGGGTCCGGCCGAAGCGGGCGGCGGTCTCCGGGTCGATGCGGGCGTCCGGGGCGCTCGAGCGCTTGATCGCGCTGCCGAGGACCACGCCGTCGGACCGGCGGACGGCGTCGGCGATCGTGTCGAGCGACACCCGGCCCCCGACCACGAACGGCACGTCGGCGACGGCGCGCAGCCGTTCGATGTCGTCGAGGGCGTCGGCGACTCCGCTGTCACGGGTGACGACGAGCACGTCCGCGAGGCCGAAGTCGTGCGCCTCCTTGTCCGCCCACGCGGGGCTCCCGGCCAGCGCCAGGCTCGTGGCCTCGTGCACGTCCGCCCAGACCTCGACGTCGGCACCGAGTCGGCGGCGCATCGTCGCGACGTCGTGGGCGCACCCCTCGATCCAGCCGGTCGGGCCGACGGAGACGCCGGTGAGGACCTTGACCCGCACGAACCTCGCCCCGATGGCGTGGGCGATGGCGACCGCACTCGGGCCGTCGTTGTGACCGACGACCACGCCGACCGGGACGTCCACGGCCCGGGTGACGGCAGCGCCGACGACGGCGAGCGCGGCGACGGTGGGGGCGTCGACGCGGACGGCCTGGGGCATGTCACTGGCGTCCTGCACCATCACGTGCGTGAAGCCCGCGGCGACCAGCGCGGCGGCGTCCTCAGCGGCCCGTTCGGCGATCGTCGAGACGGGCACGCCGGCGTAGTTCACGGCGCCGGGCAGGGGCGGGAGGTGGAGGACTCCGACGAGGCGGAACGGGGCGAGAGGCACGAGCGAAACGGTATACAGTTCCGCGTTTCGGTCGCATGAACGCGTGTTTCAGCCAGATGAAGCGCGTCGCTCGACATCACATTCTGACCGAGAACCCCAGATCAGGAGCTGTGCGCTCGGTTTCGACCCGCGGGCAGTCCGGATCGGATCAGCCCGGGCAGACGAATCTGTATACGGTCAGTCGGCGGTCGGGGGCGCGGTCGTCGTGACGCCGCGCTCGCGCTCGAACCGCGCGCGCTCCTCGGCCTCGATCTTCGTGTACGCGGCACGCTCGGTCCGGTCGGCACGGATGATCGCGCGCATGATGAACCAGAAGATGACACCGAGCAGGATCGTCGGGGTCAGGGCGAAGACGACTCCGGAGACGATTCCATGCGGCATGGTCCCATCGTACGTCGTGCTGCCCGAGGGACCGAGCTCGCAGGCTCTCGCAGGCTCCCTCGGGGCTGGCGTCGCGCGCCGCTGGCGCGTCGCCCTGAGCTCCAGCGCCCTACTTGACCAGGGGGAAGAGGATCGTCTCGCGGATGCCCAGGCCGGTGATCGCCATCAGCAGCCGGTCGACGCCCATGCCCATGCCACCCGACGGGGGCATCGCGTGCTCGAGTGCCCGCAGGAACTCCTCGTCGACGCGCATCGCCTCCGGGTCACCGCCGGCGGCCAGACGGGCCTGCTCGACGAACCGCTCCCGCTGGACGACCGGGTCGACGAGCTCCGAGTACGCGGTGGCGAGCTCGAAGCCACGGACGTAGAGGTCCCACTTCTCGACGACTCCTGGGCGGGTGCGGTGCTCCCGGGTCAGGGGCGAGGTGTCGACCGGGAAGTTCATGACGAACGTCGGGGCGTACAGCTTGTCCCCGTTGAAGTGCTCCCAGAGCTCTTCGACGTACTTGCCGTGTGTGGCGTGTGCGACCTCGACACCCTCGGCGTCGGCGAGCGCCTGCAGCTCGGACAGCGGCGTCTCCGGGGTGATCTCGTGGCCGGACGCCTCGGACAGCGACTCGTACATGTCGAGTCGTGCCCACTCGCCGCCGAGGTCGTAGTCGCTGCCGTCCGGCAGGGTGACGACGAGCGAGCCGCCGGTGACCGCACGGGCGGCGTTCTGCACCAGCTCCTGCGTCAGGTCGGCCATCTGCTCGTAGTTGCCGTACGCCTGGTACGCCTCGACCATCGCGAACTCGGGCGAGTGCGACGAGTCGGCGCCCTCGTTCCGGAAGTTCCGGTTGATCTCGAACACCCGGTCGATGCCACCGACGACGGCGCGCTTGAGGAACAGCTCGGGTGCGATGCGGAGGAACAGCTCGGTGTCGAAGGCGTTCGAGTGCGTGACGAAGGGCCGCGCGGAGGCGCCACCGTGCTGGGTCTGCAGCATCGGGGTCTCGACCTCGAGGTACTCGTGCGACGTGAAGGTCTGGCGGAGCGAGGACATCACGGCAGCGCGGGCCCGGACGGTCTTGCGGGCGTCCTCGCGCACGATGAGGTCGAGGTAGCGCTGGCGGACCCGGGTCTCCTCGTTGAGCTCGTTGTGCAGGTTCGGCAGCGGCAGGATCGCCTTCGCCGCGATCGCCCAGTCGTCGACCATGATGCTCAGCTCGCCGCGGCGCGAGGAGATCACGCGGCCGTGCACGAACACGTGGTCGCCGAGGTCGACGAACTCCTTCCAGCGGGCCAGCGACTCGTCGCCGACCTCGGCCAGGGAGACCATCGCCTGGATGCGCGAGCCGTCGCCGGACTGCAGCGACGCGAAGCAGAGCTTGCCGGTGTTGCGGGAGAACACGATGCGGCCGGCGACGCCGACGACGTCCTGCGTCTCCTCACCGGTCTCGAGGTGCGCGTACTGCGCGCGGACCGCCGGGATCGTCGTGGTGATCGGGAGTTCGGCCGGGTAGGCCTCGATCCCGGACTCCAGCAGGCGCGCGCGCTTGTCCAGCCGGACCTGACGCTGCTCGCTGGTCTCCTGCTCGGCCAGTGCGGCGGCGTCGGCGACCGCGGTCTCGGTGGTGGCGGGGGCGGTCTCGTCGGTCATGCTGGTGCGGCTCCGGAGGTCGTGGGGGATCGCGTCGATGCTACCCGCCCGGCCGCGCTCGGCCGGGACACCGGATGGACGGCGGACACGGCGGTCCGGGCTCGCGGCCGGGTTCAGATCGCGGACTGCCCGTCGGCCGCCGTCAGCGCGTTGTCGACCGCCGAGCGGACGAGTGCCCCGAGGACGCGCCCCGGGTGCTCGACACCGATGCCGGACAGGGTGCCGGCGGACTGGTCGACGATCGCCGTCGAGAAGCTCACGGCCGCCCGGACCGCGTCGGCGTAGGCGGGGCGGTCCCGCTCGGCCACGACGAACGGCTCGGCACCCATCTCGACCACCAGGGCCTGCGCGATCGGCAGCACCGGCGCGGGAGCGGTGACGGCGCAGTACGCGTCCCGCAGGCGGCTCAGGTCGACGCTCGTGCCGGTGAAGGCCATCGCGGGGTGGATCGCGAGCGGGATCGCCCCGGCGCGCATCGCCGGCGCGAGGACGTCGACCCCGTGGTCGGGGCTGGTGTGCACGACCAGCTGCCCGGGCTGCCAGATCCCCGCGTCCGACAGACCCTGCACGAGCGACGGCAGCTGGTCGTCCGGTACGGCCAGGAGCACGAGTTCGCTCCGCTCGACGAGCTCCGGCGTGCCGAGCACGGGCGCGCCGGGCAGCATCGCCTCGGCCCGGTCGCGACCGGCGTCGGAGACGGCGGTGATCCCGACGACGGCGTGCTCGGCGTTCGCGAGCGCGGCACCCAGCACGGGGCCGACGCGTCCGGCGCCGATGATCCCGATGCCGAGTCGTCCGGCCCTCACCGCACGGCTCCGGGTGCGGGGACGGCGGTCCAGACGGGAGGCCCGTCCTGCGTCAGCCACGCCGGTGCGGCGGGCGCGGCACCGGTCCACTGCCCGGGCAGCTGCCCTGATGCGTGCGCGGGCTCCTGCGCGTGGCGACCCGGCGTACCGGAGGTGGGTCGAGCCTCCCGGCCGTCACGCCAGCGGTGCGACGTGTCGGTCGCGGCGGCCTCGACGGCACGCTCGGTCGTGCCGGACCAGAGCCGCTGCGCGTCCCCGGCGTCGAGCGCGCCGACGCGGGCGGAGACCGGACCGCTGACGGTGTGCACGTGCACCGAGGCCAGGCGGAGTGCGCGCTCCAGCGGTCCCTGCGTGACCTTGACGCTCTGGACACGCGGCAGCGGCACGACCACGAGCGAGCGCCAGACCGCGCCGAGCCGGAGCAGCACCGCGCCGGGCACGAAGCGGTAGCCGTTGCGGGACGCCGACAGCGGGCGCAGCCAGCGACCCCGTCGGGGCGAGTGCACGAAACCACCGCGGTCGCCGCTCGTGGTGAGGCTGTCGTCGACGACACCCACGGCCTCGGCGGATCCCTCGCGCAGGCGTTCCATCGACGCTTCCGGACCGACGACGGCGGAGCCGACGAGCTCGGGCAGGATGATCTCGAGGACCTGCCGGACCTCGGCCGCGGTACCGACCGGCAGCACGATCGACGAGACCTGCTGGTTCGTGGACGCCCCGTTGCCGGCGTTCGTCGCCCGGTTGATGCGGATGTCCCACCAGCCGAACGGCCGCCACAGCAGCGGCTGCGCGACGCTCACGGCATGGATGCGCCCGGGCGGCAGCGTCTCGTTCGAGGTCGAGAACAGGCCGAAGCCGATCCGGATGCCGTCCCGGGTGTCCGCGATCGTGTAGCGCAGCGACTTCGAGAACTTGCGGACGTAGTAGCCGCCGGCGCCGATGACGGCCGGGAACAGCGACACGAGCAGGAAGTACTGGCCGGTCAGGCTGATGCTCACGATGATCGCGACGACGAGCAGCAGGATCACCACGGTCGTGCCGGAGAGCAGCATCGACACAATCAACCGACCCGGGTGGACGCGGACCACCCGGGTGGCGTGCACGGCCTCGGGGTCGAGCTCGGGTGCCAGGAACTCGTCCACCCGGCCCTGCAGGACGCCGCCGCCCGGACCGGCGGACCGGGGCTGGTCGGTGTCCTTCGCGCCCGAGGCGAGCACCAGGATGCGCTGCCGCAGGTCGTCAGCGGCCTTTGCACCGAGGTAGGCGAGCTGCACGTTCGCGTCGTTTCCGGCCTGCGCGACCTCGAGCTTGGCCGTGCCGAAGACCCGTGGGATCAGCGGCCGCGAGATGTTGATCCCCTGGATCCGGTCGAGCCGGGCCTTGCGGTGGGTCCGGAAGACCACGCCGGAGCGGACCTCGACGATCTCACCCGTGACCCGGAACTCGTGCATCCGCCAGGACAGGTAGAACAGGCCGATCAGCACCAGGAGCAGCACCGCCACCCCGAGCAGCACCCAGCCGACGACACCGTGCTCGTACACGTAGCGGACCGGGTCGCCGTCCTCCTGCGGCCCGCCTTCGCCGGGGATGAAGACCTCGACGATCTGGTCGCGGAGGTTGTTGAGCACGTAGCCCAGGATCACGACGAGGAAGATGCCGCCCTTGAGCAGCGGTGTGAGCGGGTGCAGCCGGTGCCACTCGCCGTCGGTCAGGGGCGCGGCCGCGGCAGGGTCGCCCTTGCGCGGTGGTGCGGGGATCGAGGCGTCCGGTCGGAACGACACGTGCGACCTACAGCCCGGCGCGACGGGACTCGGCGAGCTCGACGAGTCGGTCGCGGAGGTCGTCCGCCTGACCGGCCGGGATGCCGGGGATGCGGATGTTCGACGACGCGGCCGCGGTCACGAACTTCAGCTCGCTCATGCCGAGCACCCGGTCGAGCGGGCCCCGGTTGACGTCCACGAGCTGCAGTCGGCCGTACGGCACCGCGGTGAAGCGCTGCCACATCAGTCCGCGGCGCAGCACCAGGTCGTCGTCGCGCAGGGCGTACCCGATCGACCGGATGCGCCGCGGGGTGAGCGCTGCCGTGACGATCGCGATGGCCGCGACGACCGCACCGATGACGAACCAGACGAGTCCGGCCGTCCCGCCGGTCCCGCCGCTGGCGACGCCGATGAGCACCAGGCCCGCCGTGACGACGCCGCCGATGACGATCGTCGCGATGAGGTCGGTCCAGACGAGCTTCGCCGAGACCCGCGTCCAGGTGATGCCGTCGAGGCCCATGCCGGCGTCGTCGAGTCGGCGTGGTTCGTCCATCCGATGAGGTTCGTCGAGTTCGGGCGGCATCGGGGTCTCCTGGTCTGCGGTGGTCGGTCCGCGTCGACCGACCGGGCCGGTCACGCCGTGGTGCTGCCCCGCCCGTCGTGGTCGTCCTCGTCCGTCGGCGGCGCGATGCACATCCGCTCGGCGACGAGGGCGCACACGGTCAGTACGATCCCGCCGCCGAACGCCACCGCGTTCGGCAGGGTCGAGCCTAGCGAAGGCAGGACGGACCGGGACAGGAGGTACACGAGCAGCCCGAGGGCGAACGCGCCGAACAGCGCCCCGCAGATGCTCGACGCCTTCGCCAGGAACACCACCCGGGTCGCGTACATCGGGTCCACCCGGCGTCCGTCGTTCCGGCCCCGGGTCTGCCGACGGATCGGCGCGGCCATGAACAGCAGGGCGATGCCGATGAACACGAGCGTCAGGCCGAGGGGGACCGACATCAGCAGCGTCGGCGACTGCCGTGCGGTCAGGGCGGTGTCGACCGCGAAGCCGGCGACGGCCGCGACGACGGCGACGCCGATCAGGGTGGAGGCCCGGGTCGGCTTCACGGGGTGACCTCCGGCGCGGCGCGGTCGAACAGGCGGGGTTCGTCGACCCGGCCGGTGTCGTCGCCCAGCGCCGCGAGCAGGGTCGTGACGGACCCGTGGCCCGGCAGCACCGCCTCCGGGTCGGCGTCCGCCCAGGGCGCGAGCACGAACGCCCGCTCGTGGGCGCGCGGGTGGGGCACGGTGAGTGTGTCGGTGTCGATCCGCAGGTCGTCGAGGGCGATCACGTCGAGGTCGAGCGTGCGGTCGCCCCAGCGGACGTCGCGGGTGCGGCCGTGCGCGTCCTCGATGCCGTGCAGTGCGTCGAGCAGCTCCTGCGGCGCCAGGTCGGTCTCGACGACCACGACGCCGTTCCGGTACCGCGGCTTCGTCGTGTCGAGGCCGTCCAGGGTGAGGGCGACGGACTCGACCTCACGACTCGAGGCCACCGGACGGACACCGGGCAGCGCGGCGACGGCGGCCGCGGCGGCACGGAGGGTGCTCCCCCGGTTTCCGAGGTTCGCACCGAGGGCGATGACGGCGCGCGTCACGCTCCTTCCTCGAGCTGGTCGCTCTCGCCGGCGGCCGCATCGTCAGGGCGCACCGCGGACTCGCGCCGGATGGTGATCGACACGTCGGTGAACGGCACGGTGATCGGGGCCTGCGGCTTGTGCACCGTGACCTCGGTCGCCAGAGCGGCACGGTGCGTCAGGACGGCCGCGGCGATCCGCTCCGCCAGCGTCTCGATGAGGTCGACCGGGTCACGTTCGATCTCGGCGACGACCTGCTCGGCGAGCACCCCGTAGTGCACGGTCTCGGCCAGGTCGTCCGAGTCGGAGGCGGCGGTCGCGTCGACCTCGACGGCGACGTCGACGACGAAGTCCTGTCCGTCGGCGCGTTCGTGGTCGAAGACCCCGTGGTGCCCGCGTGCGCGGACTCCGACGAGGCGGATGGTGTCCCTCATGATCGAGCTGCCCTCCAGGCGTCCCAGACGTCGAGTACGGCGCGGGTCGGCGCCGGGTCGTGCACACGGACGCCCCAGGCGCCGCGTTCGGCCGCCAGCAGGCTGATCGCCGCCGTGGCCAGGTCTCGGTCGACCGGGGGTGCCCCGGCCGCGCTGCCGACGCCGTCCAGGAACCGCTTGCGGGACGCCGCGACCAGGACCGGCAGACCGATCGAGGCGAAGCGTTCGTAGCCCGCCAGGATCTCCCAGTTCTGCTGCCCGCGCTTGGCGAACCCCAGGCCCGGGTCGATGACGACCTGCTCCTGGCGCACGCCGAGGACGATGAGTTCGGCGACCCGGAGTTCGACCTCGCGCCGGACTTCCTCCACGGCGTGGGTGTACTCGGCGTTCCGGTACATCCGGTCACTGTGGCCGCGCCAGTGCATGACGACGAAGCCCACGCCGGTCTCGGCGACGACCCGGGACATGTCCGGGTCGACGAGCCCACCGGAGACGTCGTTGACGATCACGGCACCGAGCTCGACCGCGCGTTCGGCGGTGCTGGCGTTCATCGTGTCGACACTCACCGCGATCCCCTCGGAGACCAGCTGCTGCACGACCGGCAGGACGCGCTCCTGCTCGACGTCCACCGGGACCCGTTCCGCCCCGGGCCGGGTGGACTCCCCGCCGACGTCGACCAGGTCGGCCCCGGTCGCGACCAGGTGCCGGGCGTGCTCGAGTGCCGCGTCGACGGCCAGGTGCAGGCCGCCGTCGCTGAACGAGTCGGGGGTGACGTTGAGGATCCCCATCACGCGGGTGCCCTCGGGGGTGGAGCGACCGCGGCGACGGCCGGTCACGATCTCCGGCACCGGTGCGGGTGCTCGGAGGTCGATCGCGACCGTCGCCGGCGCTGCTGCTGCTTCGCGGGCCCGGCTCACCTCGGCGAGCCGACGCGACCGTCTCGTCGGCAGGTCGGTCATGCCGGCCTACGCGGGGGCGATACCGGGGTTGCCGAACGGGCGGTGACGACGCGGCTTCGAGGCGTCGATCCCGACGGGCTCCTCGGCCATCGCGGCGGCCTTGCCCGGGACCTCGATCGCGGGCAGGTCGCTCACCGGACGCTTGTCGCTCGAGAGCCACTGCGGGCGCTCGGGCAGCTTGCGGACGTCCTTGAAGATCTCCACGAGCTCCGGAGCGTCGAGCGTCTCCTTCTCGAGGAGTTCACCGGCCAGGCGGTCGAGGATGTCGCGGTTGGCGTTGAGCACCTGGTAGGCCTCGTCGTGCGCGGCCTCGAGCAGGGCGCGGGTCTCGGCGTCGACGGTCTCGGCGATGTTCTCCGAGTAGTCGCGACCGGTGCCGCCGCTCATGTCACGACCGACGAACGGCTCGCTGGACCCGGAGCCGAGCTTGACGGAACCGACCGCCTGGCTCATGCCGTACTCGGTGACCATCTTGCGGGCGGTGCCGGTGGCCTTCTCGATGTCGTTCGACGCACCCGTGGTCGGGTCGTGGAACACGATCTCCTCGGCGACACGGCCGCCCATGGCGTAGGTCAGCTGGTCGAGCAGTTCGTTGCGCGTGACGGAGTACTTGTCCTCGAGCGGCAGGACCATCGTGTAGCCGAGGGCCCGACCACGCGGCAGGATCGTGATCTTCGTCACCGGGTCGGTGTGGCGCATCGCTGCGGCCGCCAGGGCGTGACCACCCTCGTGGTACGCGGTGATGAGGCGCTCCTGGTCGGACATGATCCGGGTGCGGCGCTGCGGGCCGGCCATCACGCGGTCGACGGCCTCGTCCAGCGCACGGTTGTCGATGAGCTGCGCGTTCGACCGGGCGGTCAGCAGCGCGGCCTCGTTGAGGACGTTCGCCAGGTCGGCACCGGTGAAGCCCGGCGTCTTCCGGGCGAGCAGCTCGAGGTCGACGCTCGCGGCGAGCGGCTTGCCCTTCGCGTGCACCTCGAGGATCTGCTTGCGACCCTGCAGTCCGGGCGCGTCGACGCCGATCTGCCGGTCGAAGCGGCCCGGGCGGAGCAGCGCGGGGTCGAGCACGTCGGGACGGTTCGTCGCGGCGATGAGGATGACGTTCGTCTTGCCGTCGAAGCCGTCCATCTCGACGAGGAGCTGGTTCAGCGTCTGCTCGCGCTCGTCGTTGCCGCCGCCGATGCCGGCGCCACGGTGACGTCCCACGGCGTCGATCTCGTCGATGAAGACGATGGCGGGCGAGTTCTGCTTGGCCTGGTCGAAGAGGTCACGGACGCGGCTCGCGCCGACACCCACGAACATCTCGACGAAGTCCGAACCGGAGATCGAGTAGAACGGCACCCCGGCCTCGCCGGCGACGGCGCGGGCGAGCAGGGTCTTGCCGGTTCCGGGAGGGCCGTAGAGGAGCACGCCCTTCGGGATCCGGGCGCCGACGGCCTGGAACTTCGCGGGCTCCTTGAGGAACTCCTTGATCTCGTGCAGTTCCTCGATGGCCTCGTCCGCACCGGCCACGTCGGCGAAGGAGACCTGCGGGTTCTCCTTGTTGTTCATCTTGGCCTTGGACTTGCCGAACTGCATGACCTTCGAGCCGCCGCCCTGGGCGCTCGAGAGCAGGAACCAGAACAGGGCGCCGATGAGCAGGAACGGCAGCAGCGTCAGCAGGAGCGACACCAGGACGTTCGACTGCTGGACGTGGTCGTTGTAGCCCTTGGGCAGGTCGGCCTGCGAGACCGCCTCGACGACCTCGGTGCCACGGGGGGTCGAGTAGTAGAACTGCTCGGTGCCGCCGTCGTTGCGGAGCGTGAGGTCGACCCGCTGCTCGGTGGAGTTGACGACGGCCGACGAGACCTTGCCGTCCGAGAGCTGCTCGAGGCCCTTCTGGGTGGAGATCTCCTGGGTGCCGGACTGGGCGATGAACGTCCATCCGACGAAGATCCCCACGACTGCGAGCAGTATCCAGATGTACGGCCCGCGGAGGATGCGCTTGAAGTCCATGTGATCCGGGCCCGACGGCCCGACACCTTTCTGCTGCCTGAAGTGCGTGCCGCTCAGCATACGGCCGTCACTCTGTGGCGAGAATGGGTGTCCTCTGCGGGCGAACTCCACGGATCAGGAGCATCGCCCTGCGGACGACGCCCCTGGCACCCGCTTGCACCTGACGTCGCGGTCGCACCTGACGTCCCGGTCGCGCCTGGCGCCCGGTCGCGCCTCATGCCCGGGGCGGATCAGGAGTAGACGTGCGGCGCGAGGATGCCGATGCCGCGCAGGTTGCGGTAGCGCTCGTCGTAGTCCAGGCCGAACCCGACCACGAACGCGTCCGGGATCTCGAAGCCGGCGTACTTGACGTCCACCTCGACCTTGGCGGCCTCGGGCTTGCGGAGCAGGGCGACGATCTCGACGCTGGCGGCCCCGCGGGACTGCAGGTTCTGCTTGAGCCAGGACAGCGTCAGACCGGAGTCGATGATGTCCTCGACGATGATGACGTCGCGGTCGTGCAGGTCGGTGTCGAGGTCCTTGAGGATCCGCACCACGCCGGACGACTTCGTGCCGGAGCCGTAGGACGACACCGCCATCCAGTCCATCCGCGCCTGCATCTTGAGGTGGCGGGAGAAGTCGGCCATGACCATGACCGCGCCCTTCAGCACGCCGACGAGGAGCGGGTCGCGCCCGGCGTAGTCCCGGTCCACCGCAGCGGCGAGTTCGGCGATCTTGTCGTCGATCTGCTCGGGGGTGAAGAGCACTTCGGAGAGGTCGGCCTGCACGTCGGAGAGTTCCACCGGACCAGCCTAACCGCCCGCGTGCGGCTCCCTGGCGGCGAAGGACACCCGTTCGCCCGTCCGCGTGGCACGGACACCGGGCAGGTCGATCGGTCCCTGGCCGTGCCAGTCGGTCACGAGCCGGCAGACCTCGAGCGTCTGCAGTCGGGACAGGGTCACGCCGAACTCGCTCTCGACCGCGAGTCGGACGAGTCGCTGCCGGAGTGCCGGTGGGTTCGCGGCGAGCTGCGGCACGGACAGCGAGATGCCGGCCTCGGAGTGCTCGGCGAGGTCCTCCGCCATCTCCTCGGCGAAGTGGTCGAGGGCCGCGGAGTCCTCGCGCAGCTGGTCGGCGGTGCGGGCCAGGGCCTCCGGCACACCGGGTCCGAGCTCCCGCTCGAGGACCGGCATCAGCGCGTTCCGCACCCGCACCCGCGTGTGCGCCGGGTCCTCGTTCTGGGGGTCGTCCCACGGGTCGAGTCCGGAGGCGGCACAGGCCTGACGCGTGGTCGCCCGACGCAGCGCGAGCATCGGCCGCGCGAGCGAGGGCCCCGGCCGGTCCGGCCGCACCAGCGGCGCCATGCCGGTCAGGCTGTCCGGTCCGCTCCCCCGCAGCAGGCCGAGCAGGACCGTCTCGGCCTGGTCGTCGAGCGTGTGGCCGAGGAGCACGAGGGGTGACCACTGGGCGGCCGCGACCGACGTGATCGAGGCGTAGCGGGCCTCCCGGGCGGCGGCTTCCGGACCACCCGCGGTCCCGACGTCGACACGGTCCACGACGACCGGCGCCAGCCCGAGCGAGGCGGCCTGCCGGGAGGCCCGTGCCGCGACCGCCTCGGAACCCGCCTGCAGCGCGTGGTCGACCACGACCGCGCCGGCGCGCAGGCCCTGCTTCGGTGCCTCGAACGCGGTGGCCGCCGCGAGGGCGAGCGAGTCGGCTCCGCCGCTCAGCGCCACCAGGACGAGGTCGCCCGGTGCGACGACCTGTTCGTCGAGCGCGCGGGCCAGCGCGGTGCGGACCGCCAGACGGACGGCGGCGACGGCGGGATCCAGCCGGGGACGCTCGGTGTTCACCCGGTAACGTTAGCCGGGCCGTCCCGACGGCCGACAGACCACCACCGGAAGAACCAAGGAGTGCACATGGCCGCGTACGACGTCGTCGTCGAGATCCCCAAGGGCAGCCGCAACAAGTACGAGGTCGACCACGAGACCGGTCGCGTGTACCTGGACCGCGTGCTCTTCACCTCGTTCGTCTACCCGACGGACTACGGCTTCTTCGAGCAGACCCTGGCCGACGACGGCGACCCCGTCGACGCGCTGCTGCTCCTGGAGTACCCGACCTTCCCGGGCGTGGGCGTCAAGGTCCGCCCGGTCGGCGTCTTCAAGATGAGCGACGAGGCCGGCATCGACGCGAAGGTCCTCGTCGTCCCCGCGAAGGACCCGCGCTGGGCACACATCCAGGACATCTCGGACGTGGACGACCAGACGAAGGCCGAGATCGCACACTTCTTCGAGCGCTACAAGGACCTCGAGCCGAACAAGTGGGTCAAGGCCGAGGGCTGGGGCGACGCCGCCGAGGCCGAGGCCATCGTGCAGGCCGGCCAGGCCGCGTACGTGCCCGCGGGTCACTGACGCTCGTCTGCTGACACGCGAACGGCCCGGTCCCCTCGTGGGGCCGGGCCGTTCTGCGGTGTTCGGGGCTACAGGGCGCCGCTCGGACGGGCGACGTACGGCAGGAGCTGGCTCGGGGTCCACACCGCACGCTCGACGACGCCGACACCCGGGCGGGCGGCCTCGACCATCCGCCCGTTGCCGGTGTAGATCGAGTCGTGGTAGCCGCCGGATGCCGCACCGTTGGTCGAGTAGAACAGGATGTCGCCCGGCTGGCGCTGCGACAGCGGCACCAGGCGGCCGATCGAGCCGAAGTAGTTGTACTGCCAGACGACGTTGTGCCCACCGGTCGTGATGCCCTGCGAGTTGTAGGCCATCATCACCAGGCCGGAGCAGTCCCAGACGTTCGGGCCGGCACCGCCCAGGACGTAGGCCTTGCCGAGCTGTCCGCGGGCGTACGCGATCGCGCCGGCGGCCTTGGACGGGCTGCTGACGACCGGGGCCGGCGCGGGCGCGGGCGCAGCGGGCTTCGGGGCCGCGGGCTTCGGCGCTGCGGGCTTCGGCGCAGGTGCGGCCGGCTGCGGTGCGGGCTGTGGGGCGGTCGGCTTCGGGGCGACGGGCTTCGGGGCGGCCGGCTTCGGCGCTGCCCCGGTACCACCCGAGGGCGCGGACGACGAGGGGTTCGACGTCGACGGGTTCGAGGTGACGGGCTTCGACGCGGGCGGGACGTCGGTCGTCGATCCGCCTGGACCGCCCGCGCCGCCGTTCGCTGATGCGGGACGCGCCGCGTCGCGCTTCGCCTGGGCGGCGAGCTGGATCTCGGCCTGCTTCGCCTGCTGCGCCGACCAGTACGCCTGCTCGGTGGCCACCGAGGTGCCCCTGATGAACGCGAGCTGCTCGAGGACCTCGTCCTGCTTCGCCTGCCCGGACGCCAGCGCGGACTGTGCGTTCGCGGCGACGTCGTTCGCGCTGTCGAGCGCGTCCTTCGTCTTCTCGGTCGCGGCGGTCAGGGCCTTCGTCGCCTGCCGCTGTTGCGCGGCGAGGGCATCCACGGTGCGCTGGTCCGACTGCGCCTTGTCGAGCACGGTCGCGGACCGCTCGGACAGGTGCGTCATCGTGCCGACCTGGTACAGCAGGTCCTTCGCGTCACGGGAGTCGACGAGCATCGACGTGGACAGGTCACCGCCACCCGAGCGCGAGAGTTCGACGACGAGGGCCGCGACCTGGCCGGCGGACCGCTTCGCCGCCGCCTTGGCACGCTTCGCCTGACCGGTAAGACCGTCCAGCGTGTCCTTGGCCTCCTGCTGCTGCGACGCTGCGAGGGAGTACCGCTGCCCCGCCTCCTGCACGGTGGCACCGGTGCGGTCCACGGTGGCCTGGAGGCTCGACATGCGTGCCGTCAGGGCGTCGACCGTCCGCTGCTTCGCGGCCTGGTCGTCCTTCGCCGCCTGCACGTCCTTCCACGACGGAGCGGACGGGGCCGCCTGCGCCGGGACGGCCACCACGAGCGAGAGCCCGAAGCTGAGCATCGAGACGGTGGCGAGACTGCAGACGAGGGAACGTGCAGGCTTCTTCATGCGGGTCAGTGCCTCCTGGCAGTGCTCGTGCTCATACCGAGATCCCCCGCGCTGCCATGAAGGGGACGGGATCGACGGCTGCGCCGTTCACCCGGGTCTCGAAGTGCAGGTGGCAGCCGGTCGACCAGCCGGTCGAACCGACCTGCGCGATCTGCTGTCCTGCGGTGACGTGCTGGCCGGCGGCGACCATGATGCCGCCGTTCACGATGTGCCCGTAGGCCGTCGAGATGCCGCCACCGTTGTCGAGGATGACCTCGTTGCCGTAGCCGCCGCCGTTGCCCGCGAAGGTCACGGTGCCGGACGCTGCAGCGTAGATCGGCGAGTAGCAGGCCGGGGCGAGGTCGACGCCCGCGTGCAGTGTGTAGACGTGCGTGTACGGGTCGACGCGGAGGCCGTAGGGGCTCGACTGGAAGCCGGCGGCCGGGCGTACCCATCCGGACGAGTTCGCGGCGCCGCCGCCGGACGCGCCGCCACCGGACGCCGGGACACCCGCGGTCGCTGCGGCCGGGAGTGCCCGGGCGGCTGCGGCAGCCGCGGCGGCACGCTCCCGGGCGAGACGCGCCTGGCGCTCCTTCTCGATCTTCACGCCCTTCTCGTACCCGGCCTGCGTCGTCTTCGTCTTCGACGTCAGGAGGGCGAGTTGGGCCTCCAGGCGGTCCTGGTTGGCGGCCTGGGCGGCCACGGCGGCCTGCGCCTGGTCCGCGGCGCTCTGCGCGGCGCGCATCTTCACCTGGGCCTGGGCGGCGAGCTCGCCGAGCGCGTCCTCGGCGACCTTCGACTTGTCGGCGAGGGCCTGGGCCGTCCCGCGGTCCTGGCTCGCCTCGGAGTAGATCCCGTCCGCCTGCTCGGTGAGCTTCGACATGGCGCCGAGCTCGTAGAGCAGGTCACCCGAGGCGGAGGGCTTGGTGAGGAGGTCCGTGGTGACGTCCTGTGAACTGGAGCGGCCGAGCTGGGCGGCGAGCTGGCCGGCCTGCGCCTCGGAGGCTGCCGCGGTCTTCTCGGCGTCGTCCGCCTGCGACTGGAGCTTCCGCTGCTCGAGCGCCTTGCGGTCGTAGTCCGTCTGCGCGTCCTGGTACGCCGTACCGGCTGCGGCGGCGGCCTTCTCCTTCGCGGCGGACTGCGACTGCAGTTGCGCGATGAGGCCCCTGATCTCGGTGACCTTGGCGGCCTGGTCCGACTGCGACTGCTTGGCGGCCTGCACGTCGTCCCAGCTCGGGTACGTCGCGGCCGAGGCAGCACCCGACGGCACGAGGGCGACGAGGGCCCCGGCCTGCTACTCGCCGATCTACGCTGCAGCGTCCGGCACCGTGACCTTCGCGTGCAACGGCGGCGGCTACGGCAACCAGGTCCTCCTCGACCACG
>NZ_QKSF01000009.1:0-166794 GCF_003234045.1 Curtobacterium sp. MCPF17_047
TGGGTGACAGCGCGCCGAACACACCCCGCGAAGGGGTGGAGAACCAGCGGTGAGCTGCTGGTGAGCGCTGCGGGTGTTTCCCGGCTTGTGACAGTGGTTCGGGGCCACCCGGGAACCGGATTGGGTCGGTTTGTCCTCGTTACCGTTCTGTGACACACCGGGTTCTCGCGGCGGGCCGTCGAACACGCGAATTCGTCGTCCCGAATCCCTCTGATCAGGTCTTTTCCGTCGCAGAGGGCACCATCGAGGTGGCAGGATCGTCGAGTTCCGAGACGACGGTGTCTCCGCTGTCATCCCGAAAGGCTCCATCCCATGTCGTTCTGGGCCCTCTTCCTCATCGCGCTCGGTGTCTCCGCCGACGCGTTCGCCGTCGCACTCGGCAAGGGCCTGCACATGCGGCGGTTCGCTGTTCGCCAGGCCGTCGTCATCGCCGTCGTGTTCGGCCTGTTCCAGGCGGTGATGCCACTGCTCGGCTGGCTCCTCGGCACGACCTTCGCGGGAGCGATCGCGGACTACGACCACTGGGTGGCGTTCGGGCTGCTCACGCTCGTCGGCGGCAAGATGCTGTGGGAGGCCTTCAGCGGGCACGAGGACACCGACGAGGACACCGATCGTCTGCGCATCCGCGAACTGCTGGTGCTGGCGATCGCGACGAGCATCGACGCGCTGGCGGTCGGCATCACGCTGGCGTTCCTGCCGGTGTCGATCGGGTGGGCGGTCCTGCTCATCGGCATCACGACGGCGGTGTTGAGCTTCGTCGGGGTGGCCGTCGGACGCCGCGTCGGTGCCCGCTTCGGCAAGCCGGCCGAGATCGCGGGTGGTGTGGTGCTCATCCTCATCGGCGTGCAGATCGTGCTGGAGCACACCGGCGTCCTCGGCTGACACCGACGGACCGCCGGTCGTGGTGAGAGGATCGCGTCGTGCTCACCGATGCCGCCATCGTCGCCGCGCTCCGAGCGGCCCACCCTCGCGACTACACGATCACCGAGGTGGAGGCGGTCGACGGTGTCGCGAGCATGGTGATCGAGCAGGCCGGTGGGCAGAAGGCGCATCTGCGGGTCCGGTTGCCCTCGACCGGGGCACCGCAGTGGTGGTTGCACGCCCCTCCTGAGGACGCCGGGGACTGGGCGGGTCAGTTCCTCACCTGGACCGACGAAGAGGTGGACACCGACGGTCTCGGTGCAACACGTGCCAGGACGACGATCGACGGCGCGAGTCACGTCATCGCTGAGAACTACGGGTGGCGGCTCTCCGACCAGGTCGAGCACGCCCGGCTCCACGCCCTCGCAGGCCCGTTCGGCTGGCACGACGGAGGGCGGTCGGTCGGTCCGGACGGCCCCCTGCCCGTACCCGCGGAACGGGAACTCGTGGTCGACGGTGAAGTCTTCCTCGTGTCCGTGCAGGGCACCAGCCACCAGGTCACGTGGCTCAGCGGCCCGAACGCCGGATACGGTTACGGCGGGACGCTCGGCGGCAGCCGCGGGATGAGTGCCGAGTCGATCGAGGCTGTCGTCGCTGCCACCGTGGGCGACGACGAGCACATGCGCCGGAACATCCGCGCCTTCCTGGCGGAGATCGACCCGACCACCGGGTTCCTCCGGGACGACGACGAGACCTGACCCTCAGAGGACCGGCACCTCCCGCCGGTGCACCGGCCCGTTCCCGTCGACGAGCGCGCCGCCCGGAGCACCCCGGCGGACCGCCACCACCTCGGCCATGATCGACAGCGCCATCTCGGCAGGGGTCTCCGCCCCGATGTCCAGACCGATCGGGGACCGCAGCCGCTCGGTGTCCGGCGTCCCGAGCGCGCGCAGTACTGCCATCCGCCGCTCGTGCGTCGACCGGGACCCCATCGCTCCGACGTACCCGGCGCCCCGACGGAGCGCGAGGTCGAGCACCTCGGCGTCGAACCGGTCGTCATGCGTGAGCACGATGACGACGGTGTCCGGTCCGATCGCGGTGTCGGCGAGGACCCGCGGCGGCCACCCGACGACACGTTCCTGCGCCGCCGGGAACCGCTGGTCGGTGAGGAACACCGGCCTCGGGTCGACGACGGTCACCGCGTAGCCGAGCATCGCCGCCGTGTTGGTCACGGCGACGGTGAACTCGACCGCGCCGACGACGATGCACCGCGCCCGGCCGCCGGCGTACTCGGTGAAGACGCGGGTGCGGCAGCCGTCCGACGCCGTCACCACGGTGCCGAGCGAGGCACCGTCCAGGGACAGGCCGAGCGAGGTCGGCGCTCCGGCAGCGGCGGCACGGAGCGCGTCGACCACGACGGCGTCGGTCGGCAGGACGCGGTGCACGAGCACCTCGACCCGGCCCCCGCACCGCGGACCCGGCGCCCAGTCGGCCAGGGGGTCGGACGGGTCCTCGAACCCGAAGCGTTCCAGGACGGGGACGCCGGTCGCCAGGACCTCCTCGGCGGTGCCGTACAGCGACCCCTCGACGCATCCACCGGAGATCGTCCCGACGACCTCGCCGCCGGGCAGCACCGCCATCGAGGTGCCGGTCCCGCTCGGTGCACTGCCCTGGACGTCGACGGCGGTCGCGACGACGACGGGGTCACCGGCCTCGAGCACGGCCAGGAGGCGCGGTGCCAGTTCGAACATCAGGCACCTCCGGCGTCGGTCGCGTCCGCCAGCAGCGCCCACACCCGGTCGCGGGTCATCGGCAGCCGGTACGGCCGGATGCCGATCGCGTCCCGCACGGCGTTGGCGACCGCCGGGGCGACCGGGTTGTACGGGGCCTCGCTCATCGACTTCGCTCCCAGAGGTCCGAGCGGGTCGTGGGTGTCGGCGAACAGCACCTGCGTCCGCGGGACGTCCGAGATCTTCGGCACCCGGTAGGAGCGGAAGGCGTCGGTGGTGACCCGGCCGGTGTCGTCGAGCACGACCTCCTCGTACAGCGTCGACCCGATCGCCTGCGCCGCGCCGCCCTCGACCTGGCCGCGCAGCTGCTCGGGGTTGAGGACCGTGCCGGCGTCGACGGCCTGGACGCTCTGCAGGACGCGGACCTCGCCGGTCGGACGGTGCACCGCGACCCGAGCGCCGTGCACCGTGAAGGCGAGCGACCGTGGGGTGCCGTCGTGGCTGGCGTGGGCGATCAGCGGACCCTCGGCGAGGAGTTCCGCGTGTCCGACGAGTTCGTCCCCGACGCGGACCCCCTCGGGCTCGACGGCGATGGCGGGTCCGAGCACGCCCGACGCGGTCCTCGGCGTCCGGGCCGCGACGAGCGCGAGCGCGCGGGCGGTCAGGTCGTCCCGGAGTGCCTGTGCGGCGGCGTACAGCGCGCGACCGGCGACGACGACCCCGGCGGACCCGAACGCCCCGGTGTCGTGCCGGGCGGCGTCGGTGTCGGACTGGTGCACGTCGACCCGGTCGGGCGTGGTGCCGAGCGCGGTGGCGACGAGCTGCGTGTGCACGGTGGTGGTGCCGTTGCCGAACTCCGCCGTGCCGACGCCGATCCGGTACCGCCCGCCGGGCAGGAGTTCGACGGACGTGTGTGCGTGGTGGCCCCGGGGCGGCATGGTCGCGATCGCCGCGAGGGCCATCCCGGTCCCGAACGCCCAGTCCGCGGAGCGGTTCAGCCCGGGGCCGCTCAGTTCCGGGCCGTCCATCCGGGGGACCTCGGGCAGCGGTCCGGCCAGGGCGTCCTCGACGAGGTCGAGGCACTGGTCGAGCCCGTAGCTGCCCTCCCACCGCAGGTCGCTCTGTTCGTGCGGGTCGGTGACGACGAGCGGGTCGCCGGGCACCACGACGTTCCGCCGTCGCAGTTCGACCGGGTCGATGCCGAGTTCACGGGCGAGGTCGTCCATGGCCGACTCGATCGCGAACACCACCTGTCCGAGCCCGTACCCGCGGAACGCCCCCGAGGGCAGGTTGTTCGTGTACACCGACTCCGCGTCGACGCGCTTCACCGGGCACCGGTACACGGCGACGGACTCACTGACGGAGTGGAACATGACGCCGATGCCGTGGTTGCCGTACGCCCCGGTGTCCATCGTCTGGTCGACGTGCAGCGCCGTGAGCGTGCCGTCCGGGTCGGCGCCGAGCCGGACCCGGACGCGCATCGGGTGCCGCGTGGGGGCGACCGTGAACTCGTCACGTCGGCTGAACTCGAACTGCACGGTGCGGCCGGTCCGCAGTACCGCGAGGGTGACGAGGTCCTCGGTGAGCAGCTCCTGCTTGCCGCCGAACCCACCGCCCACCCGCTTGGCGACGACGCGCACCCGGGCCGGGTCCAGCGAGAAGACGCGGGCGATCTCGTCCCGCACGAGGAACGGGACCTGTGTGGCGGTCCGGAGCACGAGCCTCCCGTCCGGGTCCATCCACCCGCGGGTGGCGTGCGTCTCGAGGGCCGCGTGCGAGACACGGCCGGTGGTCCAGACACCGTCGACGGTCGCGGCCGACGCGGACAGCGCGGCCTCGACGTCGCCGGTGCCGCCGTGGAGGCTCGCCACGACGTTCCGTGCGGGCTCGCCGATCCGGTGCTCGGCCGTCGTCTTGTCGCCGTGCAGGAGCGGGGCGCCCGGTCGGCGTGCGGCGTCCGGGTCGTGCACGCTGTCGAGGACCTCGTAGTCGACGTGGACCAGGGCGCACGCCTGCTCGGCGATCCGCACGCTGTCGGCCACGACGGCGGCGACGCGCTGGCCGCGGAACCGCAGGACCCGGTCGAGCACGCGGGTGTCGTCCGGGTCGTCGAGCCGGGACTCGTGACGGCCGGTGGAGAACAGCACGCCGGGGTCGTCCCGGTACGTCAACACGGCGTGGACGCCGGGGAGGGCCTCGGCCGCGACGGTGTCGATCGACCTGATGCGGGCGTGCGGGTGCGCGCTGCCGAGGACGGCGAGGTGCAGCAGCGCCTGGGTCCGCCGGAGCCCGTCGCCCGAGCCGGAGAGCGGGCCGTCGGGCAGGTCGAGCGTGTACTCCTCGCTGCCGGAGACGATGCGCCGGGCTGCCGGTGCCGCGACCGAGGTGCCGATCGCCGCCCCCGGTGCTGCGCAGGTGGTGTTCACGACGCCGTCGAGCGCGTCCTCGATCGCCCGGTACCCGGTGCAGCGGCAGAGGTTGCCCTTCAGCTTCCGGTGCCGGTCGGCCAGGTCGTCCTCGGTCAGCGTCGAGGCGGTGACGACGAAGCCCGCCGTGCAGAAGCCGCACTGGAACCCGGGTGCCTCGGCGAACGCCCGCTGGACGGGGTGCGGGTGCTCCGGGGTGCCGAGACCGGCGGCCGTGGTGACCGTGCTGCCCTCGAGCCGGTGCGCGGGCGTGATGCAGGAGTGCACCGGCACCTGGTCGACGAGGACCGTGCAGGCACCGCAGTCGCCGGCGTCGCAGCCCTTCTTCACCGAGGTCACGCCGTGCTCGCGGAGGAGGGTGCGGAGGACCTGGCCGGGCTGCGGAGTGACGTGCAGCGGGACGCCGTCCACCTCGAGCCTCATCGGGTGCCCGCCGTCGCCGCGCCCGCTGCCTCGGCCGCTTCGGCCCGGAGCTCGTGGGCGAAGACGCTGCTCACGGCCCGTCGCCACCGGGGCGATCCGTGCGGGTCGTCGTACCAGTCCGCGTCGGACCCCAGCACACGCTCGAGCGCCGCGTCCACCTGGTCGGCCGTCGGGACCACGGGCCAGCGGAACACCACCGGGCGCCGGGTCGCCGCCGTGACGACGAGCACGAAGCCCGCGGCCGACCACCGAGCGGTGACGAGCGAGCCCGATCGACCGTGCGGACTGAGCGACACCCGGCGGAACCCGGTCGTCGCCCGGAGTGCCCGCTCGGGCAGGTCGAACGCCCGGATCACCTCGCCGTGCCGGAGGTCGAGCGTCCGCACCCCGAGCACGAGCCGCGCGACGGGGATCCGGCGCTCCCCGCCGTCGGGCGTCCACACCACCGCGGTCGCGTCGAGTGTCACGAGCAGCGCCGTCATCGCGCCCGCCGGCAGTCCGACCGCCACGTTCCCGCCCACGGTCGCCGCGTTCCACACCTTGAACGAGGCGAGCAGTGCGTTGGCGCACCGGTCCACCAGCGGCCAGGCGGTCCAGGCGGGGTCCGGCTGCACGCGGAGCAGCGCGGCGATCGTGCACGTCGCCGCGATCGTCAGCGTGCCGGGCGTCCGTTCGACGTCGGGCCAGCCGAGGGTCGTCAGGTCGACGAGCCCGGTCAGGCCGGGCTGTT
Source organism: Curtobacterium sp. MCPF17_047 (assembly GCF_003234045.1). Classification (NCBI taxonomy): domain Bacteria; kingdom Bacillati; phylum Actinomycetota; class Actinomycetes; order Micrococcales; family Microbacteriaceae; genus Curtobacterium; species Curtobacterium sp. MCPF17_047. The sequence goes on from NZ_QKSF01000009.1 coordinate 6,171, forward strand.
CCTCGGAGAAGAGCCAGGTGCCGCCGCCGAGCGGGCGGTCACCGGGAGCGAAGGCGAGGTCGTCGCGGTGCGACGGTGTCCGCACGGTGCGGACGGAGACGAGGTCCATGGACGGGTCCGATCGGGGCAGGGCGGCAGGGGACGACGAGCGCACCGACTCGTCGGCCGTGCGCGATCATGCCCCGGTTCCATGCCATGTCGCCACGCTAGGGAACCGGTGTTTCAGCGTCGTTACGGGGAAGCAACAGCCGGTGTCGGGTGGTGCACCGGACCCGTGACCTGCTCGACCTCTCCCCGAAACACGCGGGTGCCATCCTCCGGGACATGACCGTTCCCCCGCCCGACACCCGCGTCGCGTCGCCCGGACCCGCCGGCGACCCCGGCAGCGGCCTCGCGTTCGACCGGCTCGACGACGACGCTGCCCGGGCACTCGTCACGTCGTGGGCCGCCGTGCCCCGGTGGGTCGACGCCGTCCTCGCCGGCCGTCCGTACGGGTCGGCGGACGCCCTCTCCACCGCGGCCGCCCGGCTCGCGCGGACCTGGACCGACGACGAGGTGGAGGCCGCCCTCGCCGGACACCCGCGGATCGGGGACCGGCCGGTGGGCGACGGGGTCGCGGCAGCAGCCTCCCGGCTGGAGCAGGCCGCCTCGGCGGACCCGGACGCGGACACCGCGGCCGCGCTCCGGGCGGGCAACGCCGCCTACGAGGCGCGCTTCGACCGGGTGTTCCTCATCCGGGCCGCCGGCAGGAGTGCCGACGAGGTGCTCGCCGAACTGCACCGCCGCCTGGATGCCGACGACACCACCGAGCGTGCCGAGGTCGCCGACCAACTGCGGGAGATCGCCCTCCTCCGACTCGACAGGAGCGTCCGATGAGCCACCTCAGCACCCACGTGCTGGACACCACGAACGGCTGGCCGGCTACCGGGATCTCCGTCTCGTTGACCGACGCCGACGGGGCGCTCGTCGCCTCCGGGCGCACCGACGGCGACGGTCGGATCAGCAGCCTCGGGCCGGACCTGCTCCCGCCGGGGGAGTGGACGCTGTCCTTCGCCACCGGCGCGTACTGGGCGGCGCTCGACACCGGGACGTTCCACCCCCGCGTCACCGTGACCATCACCGTGCCCGAGCAGCCGGACGGGCTGACACCGGACGATCCCGCCCCGCACCTGCACGTCCCCCTCCTGCTCAGTCCGTTCGCCTACTCCACCTACCGAGGGAGCTGACCCACCATGACCGACACCAGCACCGCACCCGACACCAGCACCGCCGTGCCCACCACTGTCCACCTCGGCGCCAACCAGTACGGCAAGGCCGAGGTCCGCCTGGTCCGCATCACCCGCGACACGGACCGCCACGAGATCGAGGACCTCACCGTCACGACCCAGCTGCGCGGCACGGCGCTCGTCGACTCGTACACGGACGGCGACAACGCGAAGGTCCTGGCCACCGACAGCCAGAAGAACACCGTCTACGCCTTCGCCCGCGAGCACGGCGTGCACAGCCCGGAGGAGTTCCTGCTCCGCCTCGGCCGGCACTTCACGACCGCGTTCGACTGGTACGACGGCGCGACGCTGTCCGCCGAGCAGCACACCTGGGAACGCATCACGGTCGCCGGCCGCGAGCACGACCACGCCTTCGTCCGGGCCGGCGCCGGCACGCGCACGGCCGTCGTGCAGGTCGACGGCGAGGACGTCCACGTGATCGCGGGCATCACCGACCTGACCGTGCTGAAGTCGACCGGCAGCGAGTTCCACGGCTTCCCCCGCGACGGGTACACGACCCTCGCCGAGACCGACGACCGGATCCTCGCGACCTCCGTGACGGCCCGCTGGCGGTACCTGCCGGACGCGGTCGCCACCGGCATCGACTACGACGCCGTGCACGCGGGGGTCCTCGCCCGGATGCTCGAGACCTTCGCCGACCTGCACTCGCTCGCGCTGCAGCAGACCCTGTTCGCGATGGGGCGCACCGCGATCGAGGCGTTCCCGGAGATCGCCGAGGTGCGCTTCTCGATGCCGAACAAGCACCACTTCCTGGTCGACCTGGCACCGTTCGGCCTCGACAACCCGGGCGAGGTGTTCTTCGCCGCGGACCGTCCCTACGGCCTCATCTCGGGCACGGTCGTCCGGGACGGCGTCGAGGGGGCTCCCGCAGCCTGGCTCGCGGTACCCGGCTTCGTCTGAGGGTCGGACATGAAGACGGCCGACACTCGACCGGGTCGGGTGGTGGGCGTCGTCCTCGCGGCCGGCGCCGGCACCCGGATGGGCCGTCCGAAGGCACTGGTGCGTCGATCGGACGGCCGACCGTGGGTCGACCTGGCGGTCGCGGCCCTGCTCGACGGCGGCTGCGATGCGGTCGTCGTCGTCGTCGGTGCCGCCAGCCGGGAGGCCCGTGCCCTGGTCCCCGAGCGGTCGGCGGTCCGCACCGTGGTCGCCACCGACTGGGAACGCGGGCCGTCCGCCTCGCTGCTGACCGGTCTGACGGCCGCGGCGGAGGACCCGGACGTCACCGCCGTGCTCGTCACGCTCGTGGACCTGCCGGGGCTGCCGGCGGGGGCGGTGCGTCGGGTGCTCGACGACCACGGTCGCGCGGCTGCGGACCGCGCGTCACTCCGACGGGCGGTGCACGGCGGCCGGCCCGGGCACCCGGTGCTCATCGGGCGCGACCACTGGGACGCGCTCGGGGAGTCCCTCGGCGCCGCAGCCGGGGAGGACCGAGGAGCCGGGCACTGGCTCCGGTCGGCCGGCACGCAGCCGGTGGAGTGCAGCGACCTCTGGGACGGTGCCGACCAGGACCGCCCGGGGGTGGGCGTCACCTGACCCGGACATGACGGTAGGCCCGTGGCGGACTCGCCACGGGCCTACCGTCCGGTGTGGACTACGCGACCGTCGCGCGCGCCTCGGCGAGGGTCGGGTAGTCGGTGTAGCCCTCGCCGGTCTGGCCGTAGAAGAACTCGGGCCGCGGCTGGTTGAGCTCGGCGTCCTGCTCCCAGCGCTCCGCGAGGTCCGGGTTGGCGATCGCGGGGCGGCCGACGGCGATCGCGTCGGCGACGTCGCCCTCGACGACGGCGACGGCCTCGTCGCGGTCGGTCATCACGCTGAAGCCCGAGTTGACGACGAACGGCGCTCCCGCGGTGCGGCGGATGTCCTGCACGAGGTCACCGGCCGGCTCGGCGTGCAGGACGTCGATGAAGGCCAGGCCGAGCGGCGCCAGGCCCTCGGCGACCGCCGTGTAGACGGCGCGCACGTCGGCGGCGTCGTCCTCGATGACGCCCTGGATGCCGTGCTCGGGCGACAGTCGGATGCCGGTGCGGTCCGCGCCGACGGCCGCGGCGACGGCGGTGACGACCTCGACTGCGAAGCGAGCGCGGTTCTCCGGCGAGCCGCCGTACTGGTCCGTGCGGGTGTTCGAGTGGCGCGACATGAACTCGTGCACCAGGTAGCCGTTCGCGCCGTGCACCTCGACGCCGTCGATGCCCGCGGCGATCGCGTTGCGGGCCGCCTGGACGAAGCCCTGGACTGCCTCGGCGACCTCGTCGGTGGTCAGCTCGTGGGGGACCGGCATGTCGGCCTTCGAGCCGTCGGCCAGGTGCGTCTGACCGGGGGCGGCGACGGCGCTCGGGCCGACGATCCGCGGGGTCTGGGAGATCGAGGGGTGCGAGACACGACCACCGTGCATGAGCTGCATGACGATCGTGCCGCCGCGCTCGTGGACGGCGTCGGCGACGCGGCGCCAGCCGGCGATCTGCTCGTCGGTCTCGATGCCGGGCTGTCCGGGGTAGGAGCGGCCCTCCTGCACGGGCCAGGTGCCCTCGGTGATGATCATGCCGAGCGTCGCACGCTGCGCGTAGTGCTCGACGAGCAGGTCGTTCGGGACCCCGTGCTCACCGGCGCGGGTGCGGGTGAGCGGGGCCATGACGATGCGGTTGCTGAGTCGGAGGGCGCCGAGCGCGGTGGGTTCGAAGAGCTTCACGACGAGCGGGAACGTCGAGCGCGTGTTGCACATTCCGACTTCGGCGGAAGGACGGTCAGGGGCGCGGGCACACCAGCGTGGAGGAGCGGACCTGACCCTCGGGGCGGATCACGGTGTGCAGGGACAGCGGCTGGTGGCAGATCGGGCAGCCGCGGTCGATCGTGCGGTCGTCGAGGCCCTCGGGGTGGCCCGCACCGATCTGCGACGGACCCATCTTGTCGATGAGTGTCGTGTTCCAGCGCCCGTACCAGTCTGCGAAACGTCCCATGGCGACCCTTCCGTTCGTGCCCTGATCGTTAGTGTACTCGCGTCCGCGATCAGGCGTGGTCGACGACCTCGAGCAGTGCCGTCAATTCGTCCTTCAGGGCCTCGAGTCGCGCCGCCGGCCACCCGAGTCGTGCGGCCACCGCGACCGGGACCGTCTCGGCACGGTCCCGCAGCGACCGTCCGGCGGTCGTCAGGGACACCGCGAGCTGTCGCTCGTCCTCGGTGCTCCGGCTGCGGCGGACGTACCCGGAGGCCTCCAGGCGCTTGAGCAGCGGGCTGAGCGTCGCCGACTCGAGCCGGAGTTCGCCGGCGATCTCGCGGACCGAGCGCGGGTCGCGCTCCCAGAGGGCGAGCATCACGAGGTACTGCGGGTGCGTCAGACCCAACGGTTCGAGGAACTCCCGGTAGAGCCCGACCACGCTGCGACTCGTGGCGGCGAGGGCGAAGCAGAGCTGCCGGTCGAGGGAGAGCGGGTCGGTCGCGAGCATTGCCCCACCGTACCCTTCGTGCACGAACTGGTCGCGATCCGGGCTGCGGAACACCGGTGTTCGTCTGTTGCGCCGCGCATCTGCGCGATGTGCCCGACGGACACCGGTGTCGTGCCGGGGTGGACGACGGACGGGAGGCCCGGTGCCGGTCTCGTGGACCGGCACCGGGCCTCCCGCCGGTGACGCTGGTGCCTACGCGCGGTGCGACGGCGAGTGACCCGAGTCGTGGGTCGGCGCGTCCGGCTCCGCCGGGGCGGCGTGCGACCCGTGGTGGGCGCCGCCGTCGTCCGTCGGGGCAGACGGCCCGTGCTGCGTCGCCGGCTGCATGCGCTCGAGCTTGGCGCCCTCGACGTCGACGTCCGGCAGGATCCGGTCGAGCCACTTCGGGATCCACCAGGCGCTCTTGCCGAGCAGGTGCATCACGGCCGGGATGAGCAGCATGCGGACCACGAACGCGTCGAGCAGGACACCGAACGCCAGGCCGAAGCCGATCGGCTTGATGGTCGACGACTCCGAGAAGATGAACCCGGCGAACACCGAGATCATGATGATCGCGGCCGCCGTGACCACCGCGCGGCCGGCGTGCAGACCGCGCTGGACCGCGACCTTCGCGCTGGCGCCGTGCGCGTACGCCTCACGCATGCCGGAGACCAGGAACAGCTGGTAGTCCATCGCGAGACCGAACAGGATGCCGATCTCGATGATGGGCAGGAAGCTCAGGATCGGTGCCGGGTCGTGCACACCGAACACGCTGCCGAGCCAGCCGAACTGGTAGATGGCGGTCAGACCACCGAACGAGGCGAGCACCGACAGGATGAAGCCCGCGGTCGCCGTGATCGGGACCAGGAAGGACCGGAACACGATGATCAGGATGATCAGCGACAGTCCGACCACGACCGCCAGGTAGAGCGGCAGCACGTTCGCGAGCTTCTCGGACACGTCGATGTTGGCGCTCGCGTTGCCGGCGACGCCGAGCTCCACCTTCCCGTCGTCGGTCGAGACGCTCTGGGTGCGGAGGTCCTTGACGAGCTCCTCGGTGGAGACGCTGTCCGGACCGCCGTCCGGCTTCACCTGGAAGGCGATGATCGTACGGTCCTTCGACGCGCCGATCGGCAGGACCGCGTCGACGTCGCCGTTCTTCGCGAGCGCCTCGCCGATGGTGACCTCGGTGCCGGTGACGTCGTCCTCGCTGATCGCCTTCGGCAGGGTGGCGACGACGAGCAGCGGTCCGTTCTGGCCGGCGCCGAACTCCTTCTCGAGTGTCTTGTACGCCTTGTACTGGCTGGACTCGACGGCCTCGGACGAACCCGAGGGCAGGCCGAGGCGCATCTGCGTCGCGGGCAGTGCGATCGTGCCGAGGACGGCGACGCCCGCGACCAGGGTGATCACGGCACGCCAGGTCGACATCGGCTTGTTCGGCACCTGGACCGAGCCGGTGTGGCCGATCTGCTGACGCTCCTTCTTCCGGAGGATCCGGAAGCCGAGCAGCGACAGCAGCGCCGGCGTGAACGAGGTCGCGATGAGGATCGCGAACAGGACCGCGACCGCACCGACCGTGCCCATCAGGCCGAGGAACGGGATGCCGGTGATGTTCAGCGCGAGCAGCGCGACGATGACCGTCGTGCCCGCGAAGACCACCGCGTTGCCGGAGGTGCCGTTCGCGAGCCCGATCGACTCGTGCACGCCCATGCCCTGCTTCAGCTGGGTCCGGTGGCGGTTGAGGATGAACAGCGAGTAGTCGATGCCGACCGCCAGGCCGAGCATCACCCCGAGCACCGGCGTGACCGAGATGAACTCGACCAGGTCGGAGAAGGACAGTGAGGCGAGGGTCGCGACGCCGACACCGAGCACGGCGCTGAGCAGCGGGATCGCGGCACCGATGACCGTGCGGAGCATGAGGAACAGCACGAGGGCGGCGATGATGACGCCGATGATCTCGCCCGGTCCGAGGATCGAGGGCACGCCCTGCGCGATGTCGTTCGACACGAAGACGTCGACGCCGCTGATCTTCGCGGCATCGGCACGGTCCGAGATCTCCTGCTTGGTGGTCTGTGGCACCTCGTAGGTCGACTTCGTGAACTGCACCGTGCCGATGGCGGCGGAGTCGTTCGACGAGACGAACCGGATGTCCTTCGACAGGTCGAGCAGGTCGGAGCCCTGTTCGAGGTCGCGTTCGTTGTCCTCGAGCTTCTGCGTGTTCTGGTCGATGGTCTTCTGCGCGTCGGTGATCTGCTGCTCACCCGCGGTCAGCTGCTGCTTCTGGGCGTCGATCTGCGCCTGCGCCTGCGTGAGCTGCTGCTGACCGGCCTGCGCCTGTGCCTGTGCTGCGGCGCTGGCGGCCGCGGCGGCTCCGGCGGCCTGTGCCTGGGCCTGTGCCTGCGCCTTCTGCGCGTCCAACTGGGCCTGGGCGTCCGCGATCTGCTGCTGGCCGGACTCGAGCTGGGCCTTCTGGGCGTCGAGCTCCTTCTGCCCGTCCTCCAACTGCTGACGGCCGTCCGCGATCTCCTTGCGCCCGTCGACGATCTTCTGCCGCTGGTCGTCGAGCCGCTGCTGGGTGGCGAACCCGTCGGTGGTGCCCTTGACGCCGGGCAGGTCCTCGAGGTCGGTGAGGAACGACTTGACCTCGTCCTGCTGGCTGTCGGTGAAGGCCTTGCCGTCGGTCGTCTGGAAGACCAGCGTGCCGTTGCCGCCGTTCGCGCTCGGGAACTTGTCGGCCAGCTCGTCCTGTACCTGGCTGGTCTTCGTGCCGGGGATCGTGATCGAGGACGAGATGGTGCCCGAGAACAGGCTGAAGGTGACACCGGCGATCGCCATGAGGACGATCCAGGCGATGATCACCGTCCAGTGTCGGCGGGCCGCGAAGCGACCGAGGCGGTAGAGGAGACCGGCCATGCTGGGCCCCGTTCCTTTCGTCGTGGGTGTGCTGTCGAACGGGGTGCGCCGGTGGACCCCTGGGAGGACGTCGGTGTGGTCAGTGGTCGGGCAGATACCCGCTGCGGACGCTGTGCACGAGCCGTCCGAGCAGGGCGTCCCAGTCGTCCCGGGCCTGTTCGTCCAGGCGGGGGCCGGTGGTCACCAACCAGTGCTCGGCGATGACGACGATGCCGCTCATCAACGAGTCCACCAGGAGTGCGGTGTCCAGGGCATCAGCTGCGGGATGACGTCGCGCCACCTCGCTCCGGAGGCGCCCGGTGACCCGGGCGAACGCGGTCTGTGTGAGGGCGGCCGCCTTCGGGTCGTCCTCCTCCGGCTCGCCGAGGATCCGGTGCAGCCGGACGATGGCGCCGGCCAGGTCCGTGCCGCGGGCGGCGGACTCGAGTTCGTCGAACATCGCTGCGCGTGAGCCGTCGCCCATCGGGGTGTTCGCGATCTCGGCGAGGAACCGGTCGATGATCACCGACAGGGCTTCCTCGCACACGGACAGGCGGATCTCGTCGAGCGAGGCGAAGTGGTTGAAGACCGTGCGGCGGGCGACGTCGGCGCGGGCCGCGAGCTCGTCGACGCTGAACTCCCCGCGCTCCTCGATGAGATCGCGCGCGGCCTGCAGGATCGCTTCCCGGTGTCGCGCCTTGAGGGCAGCACGGCGATCGGGTGAGAGGGTCACGAGAAGACACTAGGTGCAACGATGCACTCGGTGCATCCAAACCGGGGTGATCCACAGGTTCGACCCTCGATGGCCGAGCACGAGGCTGGCCGAGGCGTGGTTGAAAACACATGATCGCGGATCCGTCCACCCCCTGGTCGGGGGTGTGTGGATCCGTACCCTGGAACAGCTGGCCCAGCCCCCGTCAGCCACATCGAGCACCGTTGACTCCTGTTCGATGCGCACGACACAGCCTCAGGAAGGCACCCGTGTTCCAAGTCGACAGTTCCCATCTCGCCCCTGCTCCCGTCTCCGACCGCTCGCTCGGTCTCCCGGAGTGGTCCGCGGGCCTCAACGTCCGGCGCCTCCGCTCCTCGCCGTTGGCACAGGACCTGGGCGAGTCCTGCTTCCGCGGAGTGGGCGGGTACCACCCGTCGGCGCTCCGAGAGGTGGCGTAGCCATGGGGCGGAACTCGATCAGCGCGCGATCGACCGGGACCCAGTGGTTGCTGTCGGTCGGGACGACGCCGTTGCTCCGGGTCGACACCCGTGCGGAAGCCGAGGAGTCGGGCCGACGACTGGCCGAGGTCCTGGGGATCGGGTTCGAGACGACCGGCGGGCTGGACTGAGCACCTGCTCGGGCTCAGACGGGCGGGAGCGTCGCTGTGGCAGGCGTGTTCTCCCGACGGAGTGCATCGGCGAGACGTGCGGCGAAGCGCCCGACGACGGCGGCTTCGTCGTCGCTGAGTTCGTCGATCACGGCCGTGACGGGCGTGTGGATGTGCCCGTAGGCCCTCGCGAGGTCTTCGCTCGCCGCCACGGTCGGGACGAGCACCACGCGCCGGCGGTCATGGACATGGGGACGGCGCTCGACGCGGCCGTCCCGGAAAAGGCGGTCCACGAGCTTCGTGACCCCGGCCGTGGACAGGCGGAGTCTGAGCGCGAGGTCCGTCGGGCTGAGGAACCGTTCGACCCGGCCGGCGTCCACGAGGTGCATCAGTGCCAACGCGTCGATCGGACGCATCTGCAGTGCCCGGAGTGCGCCTTCGTCGGCGTCGTGGATGCTGTCGCTCAGCGACTGCAGACTCGCGAGCGCTGCCGCACCGGCAGCGGTCCGTGGCTGCGCGGCGTAGAGGTGCTGCGAACTGCTGGTCCTGTCGTCGGTACCCATCGGCACACCGCCCTCGTCGTTCCGTCGATGCTCCCACCGGTCCCTGGGAAGTGAAACTGGGTAAGTAATCAGCGACGCGAGACAAGTGTCGACCGCAACGATGCCGCCGGGGTCCGGTGGCACAGAATGTGAAGGAGACACCCATGTCGAACACGGCAGGAAACCCCGCACGGCACGACAACGTCGTCCGTCGCACTTGGAACGAGACGAAGTCCGCACTGAAGACCACGGAGTTCTACGCGTGGATCGTGGTGTCGCTCGCCATCCTCATCGCGTCGGCGGTCGTCGACAACGCCGACGAGGGCCACACCGGTTTCGGTGCCGACCAGGCCTGGTTCTACGTCGCGCTCGTGACGATGGCCTACATCCTCAGCCGCGGCATCGCCAAGGCCGGCGTGCGCAAGCCCGAGGACGACGACGACCGTCGCGACGGCAACGGGCGCTCGAACTGATCTGACGTCGCCCGCTCTTCCCGGTCCACGACCGGGAGGGGCGCACCGGCGAGTTGATGCTCGCGAACCCGGATCTGGTGCTCCGGACCACGGGCCGTTCCGATTCCATCCGGAACGGCCCGTCGTCATGCCCGCCGGATGTCCGGTGGAGCGCTCACCGACCGGGGGACACGCGCGTCAGCGGAGGCGTCGGAACGTCGCGCGGATGTCGGCGACGAGCAGCTCCGGCTGTTCGAGCAGCGCGAAGTGCCCGCCGCGAGCGACCTCGTTGAAGTGCACGAGGTCGGCGTACCGGCGTTCGGCCCATCGTCGGGAGCGTCGGACGTACTCGCCGGGCATGATGCTCAGGCCCACGGGCACGGTCAGTGGTTCCTCGATGGTGCCGGGGCTGACCCACCCGGTCCTGGCCGACTCCCAGTACATCCGGGCAGCGGAGGCCGCCGAGTTGGGGAGCCAGTACAGCATGACGTCGTCGATGACCTCGTCGAGTGTGAACAGTGCCTCGACGTCGCCGTGTTCGTCGTGCGAGCCGCCGACGTCCTGGAACATGGCGTAGATCCACGCGGCGAGACCGACGGGAGAGTCGGTGAGCGCGTAGCCGATGGTCTGGGGCCGGGTCGACATCTGCTGCGAGTACGCGGACAGCACCTGCCAGTAGTACCCGCCCTCCCGGAGCATGCTCTGCTCCTCCGACGTGGCATTCCGTGCTTCGTCGTCCGTCGGCTGGAAGAGCGCCATGTTGAGGTGGATGCCCGCGAGTCCGATGTCCTCCGAGGCCTGCAGTGCGGCGAGTTCGGCGGTGACGGTGGCACCCAGGTCACCGCCCTGCGCGAACCAGTCCTCGTACCCGAGCCGCACCATGAGCGCTGCCCAGGCCCGCGCGGTGCGTGCGAGGTCCCACCCGGTGGTGGTGGGCTTCCCGGAGAACCCGAACCCGGGGAGACTCGGGATGACCAGGTGGAAGGCGTCCTCGGGTGTGCCTCCGTGCGCGACCGGGTCGGTCAGCGGTCCGATGGCATGGCGGAACTCCAGGACGGAGCCGGGCCAACCGTGGGTGAGGAGCAGCGGGCGTGCTCCGGGGACGGCCGACCGGACGTGCAGGAAGTGGACCTCCAGCCCGTCGATGGTCGTCGTGTGCTGTCCCCAGCTGTTGAGCAGTCCCTCTGTCCGGCGCCAGTCGTAGGCGGTCGCCCAGTGGTCGACGAGCGCCTGGACCTTCTCGAGGCGCGGCCCCTGCGACGTGTCCTCGACGGTCTCGCGCTCCGGCCAACGAGTGGCGAGGAGCCGTCGCCGGAGGTCGTCGAGGTCTGCCTGCGGGACGTCGAGGGTGAACGGTGTGACGGTCGTGGTGTCGTCCAAGGGGACTCCTTCGTGTCGGGCACGGAGCCGGTCCGTGTGCAAGATGATCTTGTCACAAGACGATCTTGTCCGTGTATCGTCGTGGACATGAACCGTTCCGGACGTGCCGAACCGACGACGGGCCTCCCGGAGATGGACTGGGCGGCCGGCGGCATCGAGACCGAACTCGGATGGGCCCTGCCGCTGGTGCTGCAGGAGTTCACCCGCCTGGGGACCGACGCCGTCGCCGACGTCCCCGGCGGACCGCGTGGGTACCAGGTGCTCGTCGCGATCACGACCGAGGAGACGTCCTCGCAACTCGCCCTCGCCCGGCGACTCGGGGTCGACAAGACCCAGATGACCTACGTCGTCGACGCGCTCGAGGCCGGTGGGTACGTCGAGCGTCGCCCCGCGCCGACCGACCGGCGAGTCCGTCAGGTGCTCCCGACCGCTGCGGGCCGGGAACTGCTCGCCCGGGCCCGCCTGTCCCTCCGTGACGCCGAGGGTGTCCTGATGGGCCACCTGAGCGAGGACGAGCAGACGTCCGTCCGGCACCTGCTCGCCCGTGTCGCACTCGCTGCGGGCGCGACCGCGCCCGGAGCCGACCCCGCGTTCCAGCACCCGCTGGCCGCCCCGGAGCGCTCGCGCCGGAACCCCCCGTCGTCGATCCCGTCGACCACCCCACAGTGAGGCCCCTCCCATGACCAGCACCGTCCTCGTCGCCGGCGCAACCGGTGACCTCGGCCACCGCGTCGTCCGCGACCTCCTCGGCCACGACGTCCGGGTCCGCGTCCTGACCCGTCCCGGCAGCGCGTCCGCCGCCGCCCGCTTCGGCGACCACCCGCAGGTCGACGTCGTCGTCGCCGGCTACGACGACCACGACGCCCTGACCCACGCGGTGGACGGTTCCGACGTCGTGGTGTCGACCGTCAGCGGCACCCGGCCGGTCATCGTCGACGCGCAGCGCGCACTCCTCGCGGCGACCGTCGCCGCCGGGGTGCCACGGTTCATCCCGTCCGACTACTCGGCGGACTACCGACGGATCGCGCCGGGGACGAACCGGAACTTCGAACTCCGTCGCGAGTTCGCCGCGGACGTCGACGTCGCACCGGTGCAGGCGACGTCGATCCTCACCGGGATGTTCACCGACCTGCTCACCGGAGAGGCGCCGATGATCCTGTTCGGTCGCCGCCTGGTCCTGTTCTGGTCATCCGCCGACCAGGTCCTGGACTTCACCACGAAGGACGACGTCGCCCGGGTCACCGCCCTCGCCGCCCTGGACGACGACGCTCCCCGGGTGATCGAGATGGCGGGCGACCAGCTGACGGCCCGTGACGTCGCACGGACGGTGAGCGAGCTGACCGGCGCCCGCTTCCGACTGCAGTGGGCGGGGACGACCGGCACGCTGTCCGCCATGAGCGCGGTCGGGAAGCGACTCGCGAAGGACCCCGACGAGACGTTCCCGGCGTGGCAGGGGATGCAGTACTTCGTGAGCATGTTCAGCGGTCAGGCGCAGCTGCGGCACGTCGACAACGGGCGGTACGGCACGCACGAGTGGACGAGCGTGCGTGACGTCCTCCGGACGCACCTCACGGAGCAGGGGTCGGCGACGACGGGGCGGTGACCACGGCCGAGAGGTCGCGCGTTTCGTATCGATACACAAATCGCTTGCCTTCCGGCCTCCGACCCGCTTAGCGTGACGGTGCCGGCCTCCGTCGAGGGGCCGGGAGGGCGGACGACGACGTCCGCCTCGCCAGTCCCCGACGACGGTGTTGGAGCAGATGACGATGAGAACGACCAGACGTGGACGCGCGTTCGCGGCCATCACGACGGCGGCAGCGGTGGTGGCGGCGATCGCGTCGCCCGCCCTCACCGCGACGGCGGCGGCGCAGCCGCCACAGCCCCTCGTCGTCGGTGCGGAACGACTTCCCGCCGGAGCCGGAGCCGCCGGCACGACGGACCTGACCGCGCAGGGTGGGCTCGACTGGGTGCACGCCGACGGGGGTGCGACCGAGACGAAGCGGGACCGCACCGACGCGATGACGCTGACGAGCCTCCGCCCAGAGACACCGACCGTCGCGCTCTCCGACAGCCCGGTCGCCTTCGCGTGGTCCGACGGAGCGCGGCAGGAGACCGCGACGGGGGTGACCACCGGAGCCGTGTACCGCTACGACCTGACCACCGTCGGCGACGCCACGGAGCACGACGCGGGCTTCCGCCTCACCGTGCCGAGCGGGCAGGGTACCCGCCAGCTGACCCTGGTCGGCGGGATCTGGCAGGCCAGCGCCGACCTGACCGTCGCGACCACCGACGGCGCCACCGTCCAGACCAGCCGGCTGTCGGCCGGCGGGTCCGCCGCGGTCCAGCGCACCACCGTGACCATGCGGCCGGGGGAGGGCGCGGTCGTCACCGCGACCCTGCGGGCGATCGCCGGGCGGGACGGCAACGTCTCGTTCATGGGCGCGGCCCTGCGTTCACTGGACGACGGGCCGCAGCTGACCGCCGGACCGACACCGCAACGGCTCGACCTCACGGCTGCCGGCACCAGCGACTGGCTGCACCTCGACGGAGCCACCGTGGACCGGTCTCGGGACGGCGACGGCTCCCTGGGCGTGGTGGACCGTGACCCGGCGGGCACGATCAAGCAGCAGGGCGACAACCCGACGACGTACAGCTGGACGAACGGCGTCCCGACGGCGACGCAGGACGGTACCCGGACCGGTGGCGTCTTCCTCGCTCCGGGCGACGACGCCACGAAGCCGTCCGGCTGGGACCTCACGGTGCGGGCTGACCGGGCACCGCGGACCCTGCAGTTCGTCGCCGGAGTCTGGCAGGCCAGCGCCAGGCTGAGCGTCACCCTCGACGACACGGCCGAGCCCGTCCTCACCGACACCGGACTGACGGCGGGCGGCTCCGCGGTGAGCCACCTGTACACGCTGACGATCCCGGCGGGGGCCGCGGCACGCGTCAGCGCGCAGCTCACCGCGACGACGGAGTCCGGCGGGAACGGGAACGTCACCCTGGCCGGGGTCGCCCTCGCGCCGCAGGACCACCGGGCGGAACTGACCGGACTGGTGCAGCAGGCGCGCGCGGTCGACCTGGCCACCGCCGACGAGCCGAGCGTCGCGCAGCTCGAGGCGGAGACCGCGACGGCCTCGGCGCTGCTCGACGACGCCGGCTCGAGCGACGCCGACGTCCAGAGTGCGACGCACCTGCTCCGAGCGGCGTTGGCCGCCGTCACCGCGAGTGCGAGTGGTGCCCGGTACACCTGGCAGAGCCACCCCGGGCTCACGAGCTCGTTCGGGTGGGAGGGGGACGTGGACGCCCCGATCGCGTTCATCGACGGCAGCTACCGCCTCCGTGACCACGGCGACACGATGATCACCTTCGGCGTGCCGGACATCCCGGGCAAGATCAGCTGGGAGAACGCGGAGGGCTACCTGCCGGCATTCGTCAGCCGCTACGCCAAGGCCGGGCTCGACATCTCGGTGCAGAGCTTCGCGGACGAGGTCACCGTGGGCGGCAACCGGTACGAGGTCGCGTACTCGCGGATGACCGTGACGAACACGACGGACACCGCCGCCACGCTGCCCCGGGTCTCGTCCGCGCTGGTGCCGCTCGACGGCACCAGCCGTGCCACGACCGTCGACCCGGGCGCCACCGTCGTCCGCGACTACGCCGTCGGAGCAGACCGGTTCGGCGGCACGTACGCCTGGCCCTCCGACGAGCAGATCGCCGGGCTCGGCAGCTACGACGACCACTACGCCCACATGCGGACCTACTGGAACGACCGGCTCGCCACCGTCGCCGACATCACGGCGCTGCCGGACCGGAGCCTCATCGACGCCTACAAGGCCGGCTACATCTACACGCTGATCATCCGGGACGACGTCGACGGGCAGAAGCAGCTGCACGTGGGCGAGAACGGGTACGACGAGATGTTCGACCACGACACGATCGGCATCGTCTCGAACCTGCTCAACATGGGTGACTTCGCGTACGCGAAGGACTACCTCGCGACGCTGCCCGCCGAGCTGCAGTACCAGGACGCCAAGTGGAAGTACAGCGCGCCGTACGCGATGTACCTCGAGCGGACCGGGGACGACACCTTCGTCCGCGACCACTTCGCCACGATCCGGGAGAACACCCACACGATCGCCAGCGACCGTGAGGACGACGGCACCGGGATCATCAAGATCACCAACGCCATCGACTCCGACGGGCACTGGACGGTCGACAACTGGTCGGCGCTCTACGGCCTGTCGACCTACCGCTACCTCGCGGAGCGGCTGGGCGACGACGCCGAGGCGAGCTGGGCGCAGTCCGAGTACGACAGCCTGATGGCGGCGGCGAACGCACGACTCGACGCGACCCGCAGCGAGTTCGGCATCGACTACATGCCGATGGCGATGGACGAGCTGAACGAGACCGGCCCCCGGAGCGACCCGCGGGACGCCAACTGGGCGTCGATGTTCCTGTTCGGCGGTTGGGCGTGGGACAGCTACCTCTACGACATGCCGCAGTCCGGCACGATGCTCGACAGCATCGACGAGACCTACGCCTACGGCATCGACCGACGGAAGGACGTGTCGGACTCCCCGGCGAACTTCGGCGGGTACCCGCACGGCTACTACTCCAGCGCGTACAACGCCGGGTACGGCGGGGCGGCACTGCGCGGCGAGGACCACCGCGACATCGGGATCAAGGCCTACCAGTTCATGATCGAGCACTCCCAGAGCGGCCCGTTCGGCTGGTGGGAGGGCGTGGACCAACCGAAGGCCGACTCCCCGTGGGACATCGACCACGCGTCCGGCGGCGGCGGGTCCGACCAGCACATGTGGGGCCAGGCGATGGGCACGAAGGTCCTGTTCGACTCGCTCCTCTCGCTGAAGTCCGACGGCTCGCTCATCGTCGGCCGCGGAGTCCCGGCCGACTGGGTCTCCACGGGCAAGCAGGTCGCGCTCGACCGCTTCCCGGTGCAGGACGGCGGTCGTGTCGGGTACGCCATGACCGCCGACGACGACTCCGTGCACCTGACGTTCTCGGGCGACCTGGACCGTGTCCCGAGCATCAGCGTGCAACTCCTCGCCCTCGAGGGGAACATCGCCAGCGTCGACGCCCCGGGCGCGACCGTCGACCGGGCAGCCGGCACGGTCACGCTGCCGAAGGGCACGGAGTCCGTCACGATCGGTCTCGGAGAAGCCACCGTGACACCGGCCCCCACGGCGACCGAGCTGCCGACCGTCTCCGGTCAGCCGACCGTGGGCAGCACCCTCACCGCGCACCCCGGTACGTGGTCGACCGACGGGCTGACGTTCCGGTACCAGTGGCTCCGTGACGGCGAGCCGGTCGCCGCGGCGCGGGCGCGGGCGGCGTCGTCGGCGACCTACCTGGTCGCCGCGGCCGACGCCGGACACCGGATCGCGGTCCGGGTCACCGCGTCGCGTGCCGGCTCCGAGGACGGCACCGCGACCTCTCGGTCGGTCACGATCACCCGAGCGGCGGACGGCGCCGGTGCCGGTGGTGGCGCCGGCGGCGGCGCCGGCGGCGGTACCGACCCGGGCGCGGGCAACGGGACCGGCCTGGGTGCCGGCACGGGTGGCGGCACGGTCCCCGACGGGAGGCCCGGATCACTGGCCTTCACGGGGAGCGACCTCCTGGTGCCCCTGTCGGTGCTCGCAGCCGTCCTGCTGGCCGCCGGTCTGACGGCGACCGTGGTCCGACGGCGCCGGATGAGCAGTGAGGGCGCCACCCCGGGCAGCGGGGACGAGTGACGACCGGCCGCCGGACCGACGGTCCGGCGGCCGGTGCCGCTCCGGCACGCGGTCCAGCCCACCGGGGACCGGCAGGCGGCCCGCACTATCGTGGGACGGTGCCGGACCGGACGAGGGTGACGATGGCCGACGTGGCACGTGCTGCGGGCGTGTCCGTGATGACGGTCTCCTACGCCTACAGCGCCCCGCACCGGGTCTCCCCGGGCACCCGGGCCCGCGTCGAGACCTCCGCGGCGGCCCTCGGGTACGCCGGACCGAACCCGGCCGCCCGCTCCCTGCGCCAGGGTCGGAGCAACAGCATCGCCGTCGTCGTCGGTGAGGGGCTGACCTACGCCTTCGACGACCCGGAGTCGAGCCGGTTCCTGGCCGGCGTCGCGTCGGTGTGCGTCGAGTTCCAGCAGAGCCTGACCCTGGTGCCGGTGAACGGTGACGCCCGGGACGCCGATCGGATCCGTGAGTCCGCCGCCGACGCCTTCGTCCTCTGGACCGGCGTGTCGGACGGACCCCTGCTCGACGCCGTCGTCGCCTCCGGGCGGCGGGTCGCGATCCAGGGCGCCGAGCCGGACTCGCTCCGAGCGCGGCCCGATGCCGACCAGGTCGCGGGTCGGGTGCACGTCGTCACGATCGACGACCGGTCCGCGGCGGCAGCGGTCGCCACCGCCACCTTCGCCGGCGCCGCACGTCCGGCCGTCGTCAGCTTCGCCCTCGAGGACGAGCAGGAGGCCACGGTGGTCCACGGTCCCGCCCTCGACGACGTCCGGTTCCCCGGGGCCCGTCAGCGGCTCCGGGGCTACCGGGACGCGGTCGAGGCCGCGGGACACCGCTGGGCCGACGTCCCCGTCGCGGTCGTCGGACGGAACCACCGCCAGGACGCCCGACCCGTGATCGAGGAACTGCTCGGCGGTGCCGACGCCCAGGAGTCCGCGCCGGACGCCGTCGTCGCGATGAGCGACCAACTCGCCCTCGCGGTGCTCGACGTCCTCACCGAGACCGACCGGAGCACACCGGGGGACGTCGCGGTGAGCGGCTGGGACGACTCCCCGGAGGCTGCGCAGCACGGGCTGACGAGCGTGCACCAGGCGCTCGAGGAGCAGGGCACCCAGTGCGCCCTGCTCGCGCTCGGACAGGTGACCGAGGCACCCACTGCTCCCTGGTCGCTGGCCCTGCGGACCACCACCCGGCCGGAGCGACCGTGAGGCGTGCCGTCGCGATCGCCGTCGTCACGGGGCTCGCGCTCGGTCTGCCGTTCGGCGTCGCCGGGTGCCAGCCGACGGCCACGGTGCCGTCGGGTGTCGCGGACCGGACGCCGAGCGCGAGTGCCTCGCCGGCGCCGGCAGCCACCACGAGTGCCGCGACCAGGCGGGCGTTCGACGGGCTGGAGGGCGCGCACGACGCCCGCCTCGGTGTCGTCGCGATCGACACCGGCAGCGGGGCCACGGTCACGCACCGGGCCGGGGAGCGCTTCGCGTTCGCGTCGGCGGCGAAGGTGTTCATCGCCGCGACCGTGCTCGAAGACGCGTCGCCCGCCGACCTCGACGCCGTCGTGCCGATCGAGCAGCGCGACCTGCTGTCGTACGCCCCGGTGACCTCGCAGCACGTCGGCTCGGGCATGACCGTCCGCGCGCTCCTCCACGCGATGCTCCGCTCCAGTGACAACGCGGCGGCGAACCTGCTCGTCGCGCGGGTCGGCGGCCCGTCGGTCGTGCAGCAGTGGCTCCGCGGGATCGGTGACCAGGTGACACAGGTCGTCCGGATCGAGCCGGAGCTCAACGAGGCCACCCCGGGCGACGACCGTGACACGACCACGCCGGCCCAGTTCGCCGCGGACCTGCGGACGGTCCTGCTCCGCGACGCCCTGCAGCCGGACGACCGGGAGCTGCTCGTCGACACGATGGTCGGCACCACCACCGGCGACGCGACGATCCGCGCCGGGGTGCCGACGGGTTGGACCGTCGCGGACAAGACCGGCACCGGCTCCCACGGGGTGCGGAACGACGTCGGGATCGTCACACCACCCGGCGGGGCCCCGATCGTCCTCGTCGTGATGACCAGCCGGTCGACGGCGGACGCCGAGCCGGACGACGCACTCGTCGCCGCGGCCACCCGGACGGCCGTCGCGGCGCTGCACGGCTGACGCCGACGCGCGGACGACGGACGGGAGGCTCCCCACCAGCTGGTGGGGAGCCTCCCGTCCGACGTCCGGTTGCGTCAGGAGACCGGCTTGCTGTCGTCGATCCAGCCCGCGAGCTTCGTCATGTAGTCGGCCTGCGAGGCGTAGTCGAGGGCGGGGAACGTCCAGCTGTGGACCTGGCCGGCCTCGAGGGCCGCGTTGTCCGCGAACGTCGGCTGCTTCTCGAGGTCGGCGACCTGGTAGCCCTGCTGCGACAGCAGGATCATGTCGCCCGAGATCTGGCCCGCGTTCTCCCAGCTGTAGATGCCCCAGTACCAGCCCTTCGGCTTCGGGACGACGAAGTCGACGCCGAAGTCGGTGTACATCTGCAGCGTCGGCTCGTCGGACGGGCGGGTGACGTAGGCGCCGTCGCCGTCCGCGTACATCGAGACGATGGAGAGGTCGTTCTCCTGCACTGCCTTCTGCAGGGCGCCCTTGGCGGTGTCGAAGTCCTGCTCGGCGGCCTCGACCGTGTCTTCCTCCGCCCCGAGCGACTCGGCCAGGTCGGCGATGTGCTCGATGACGTCCTCGCCCTCGCCGCCCCACTTGACCTGGGCGATCGGTGCGATGGACGCGACCTGCTCCTCCTGCTCCTTGTCCTTGAAGCCGTAGGCCGGCTGCGTGGTGTCGAGCGTGCCCTTGGTGTCCGTCGGGTAGACCGAGGTGACGACGAGGTCGGGCTTCAGGGCCGCGAGCTTCTCGAGGTCGATGTCGCCGTAGCCGGTGCCGAGCTGGGTGATGCCCTTCGTGGCCAGGCCCTCGAAGCGCTGGTCCTTCGCCATGGTCAGCTGGCCGAAGGTGCCGACCGGGCGCAGTCCGTACTCGATGAACGAGATCACGATGTCGTTGAGGACCACGACGCGCTTCGGGGTGTGGTCGACCTTGACGGTCGCTCCGGTGGCGTCCTCGTACGACCAGGCGCGGGAGGACGCGCTCGTGGCGTCGCCGGCGTCGTCGGATCCACCGGTGCTCGAGCAGCCGGTGAGGATGAGGGCCGTCGCGGTGACGGCGGTCAGGAGGGCGGCACGGACCGTGCCGCGGCGGAGAGTGTTCACATTAGGTGAGCCTAACCTAACCTGAGTGGATGTACCAGTTCCGGCACGGTTCCCGGCCGGGAGGCGCGTCACGCGTCGTGTTCGTCGGCCTCCGGGACCACCATGGGCGCCCCCGTCACCGGGTCCGGGACCACGCGGGCGAGGAGGCCGAACGCCCGCTCGAGGACGGCCGGGGTGAGGACCTCGGCGGGTGTGCCGTCGGCCACGACACCGCCGTCGTGGAGGACGACGAGCCGGTCGGAGTAGCGCGCGGCCAACGTCAGGTCGTGCAGGACCATCACGACCGTGGAGCCCTGCTCCCGGTTGATCCGTCGGACGAGCCGGAGGACGTCGAGCTGGTGCGCGAGGTCCAGGTAGGTCGTCGGTTCGTCGAGCAGGAGCGTGTCCGCCCGCTGCGCCAGCACCAGGGCGATCCAGGCCCGCTGGCGCTGTCCGCCGGACAGACTCGCGACGTCGCGGTGGGCGACCTCGGTCAGGCCGGTGGCCGCGATGGCGTCCTCGGCCACGGCAGCGTCCTCCACCGTCCACGGGCGGGCCCAGGACTGGTGCGGGTTCCGGCCGCGCATCACCAGGTCGAGCACGCTCGTGCCGGCCGGAGCGAGGGGCGACTGCGGCAGGATCGCGAGCTTCCGCGCGACGGCCCGGTTCGGTTCCTTCCGGATCGGCGAGCCGTCCAGGAGCACCTCGCCGGCCTGCGGCTTGAGCACGCGGCCGAGCGCCTTGAGGAGTGTCGACTTGCCGCACCCGTTCGCACCGAGGAACGTGGTCACGGTGCCGCGCTCGATCGTCAGGTCGAGGTCCCGGATGACCGCGGTCCGGTCGTAGCCCACGGACAGGCCACGGGCCTCCAGGACGGGGGCGGCGTGCTCGCGAGCGGCGGCCGGCGTCGCGGGCGCGACCGAGGGGGTCGTCGTGGTCATCGGGACATCTCCTTGCGGTGACGGATGAGGAGCCAGATCAGGTACGGGGCGCCGATCACGGTCGTGACGATGCCCACCGGTACCTGCCAGGGGAAGGCCGAGCGGGCGAGCAGGTCCGCGCCGAGGACCAGGACCGCGCCGAGCGCTGCCGACAGCAGCAGCGGCGGCCGGTTCGTCCCCGCGACCCGCAGCGCGATCTGCGGGACCACGAAGGCGACGAAGCCGACCGGACCGGCGGCCGCGACCGCAGCGGCGGTGAGCACGACTGCCAGCCCGATCACGAGCAACCGGTGGCGCTGGACGCCCAGGCCGACGCCGGTGGCGACCTCGTCGCCGAGCTGCCCGATGCCGAGTGCGGCCGAGGTCGCCAGGGCGATCGGCACCCCGACCGCGGCGATCACCAGCAGCGGCCACACCGTCGTCCACGAGGTGCTCGACAGACTGCCGACCAACCACTGTGACGCGGCCGTGGCCTGGGTGATCTTCGCGCGGACGAGCAGGTAGCTCGTCACGGCGTCGAGCGTCGCACTGACCCCGATGCCGACCAGGATCAGCCGGTGGCTCTGCACGCCGCCGCGCCAGCCGAGACCGTAGACGATCGTCGCCGCGACCAGGGCACCGATCGTCGCGGCGACCGGGATGCCGCCACCGAGGACCAGCGCGCTGACCGAGGAACTGCCGCCGCCGAGGACGACCGCCGCCACCGCGCCGACGCTCGCGCCGGAGGTCACGCCGATGATGTCCGGCGTCCCGAGCGGGTTGCGGGTGAAGGTCTGCGTCAGGGCTCCGGCGACCGCGAGCGTCAGGCCGACGAGTGCACCGGTCAGGACGCGGGGGAGGCGCAGGGTCGTCACGATGAACTGGTCCGGCCCGGACTCCAGGCCGAGCAGGGCGCGGACGACGGTGCCCGGGGTGATGAACGTCGAGCCGATCGCGACACCGAGGACGACGAGCAGCAGTGCGGCGACGACCGCGATGACGGAGGTGGTGAGGACGCGGGGGCGCCAGGCGAGGCCGACCGGGCCGATCCGGATGCCGCGACGGGGGGCGGTGGCGGTCGGCGCGGGACCTGGCGTCGGCGCCGACGGGTTCGTGGGCGTGCCGGTGTCGACCCGCGTGGTGGCGCTCACAGTGAGACCAGCGATCGTCGGCGGGCGACGGCGACGAACACCGGACCGCCGATGACGGCCAGGACGATGCCGACCTCGACCTCGGCGAACCCGCCGATCAGCCGCCCGACGACGTCCGCGGCCAGGACGAGCACGGCCCCGAGCAGCGCCGACGCCGGCAGGGTCCACCGGTGACCGGTCCCGACCACGGCTCGGGCGACGTGCGGCACGGTCAGCCCGACGAATGCGATCGGACCGGCCGCGGCGGTGGCGCCGGCGGCCAGCAGGGTGATGCCGCCGAGGCCGACGAGCCGCGCGGTGAGCAGGTCCTCGCCGAGGCCCTTCGCCAGCTCCGACCCGAGGCCGAGTGCGTCGAGGGCGCGGGTGTTCCAGATCGCGAGCACCAGGCCGACGGCCATGAACGGCCATGCCGCAGCGAGCACGTCGAGCTGCCGACCGGACAGGGACCCGACGACCCACAGGCGGTAGGCGTCGAGGGAGTCCTGGTCGGTGAGCACGATGAAGGACGTCAGCGCGCCGAGCAGGGCGGACACGGCGGCCCCCGCCAGGGCGAGCGGCACCGGGCTGGCGGTCCCACTGCCGGCGACGGTCACCGAGAAGACCACGACGCTCGCGACGACCGCGCCGACGAGGGCGAACCAGACCGAGGCGCTGGTGCTCGTCACGCCGAACACGAACACGCCGAGGACGACCGCCAGGCCGGCGCCCGCGGAGACGCCGAACAGACCGGGGTCGGCGAGGGGGTTCCGGGTGTGCCCCTGCATGAGCAGGCCCGCGATCCCGAGCGCGGCACCGACGCTCGCGCCGATCAGGGTGCGCGGGACACGGGAACCCCAGACGATGGCCTCGTCGGTTCCCGATCCGGTCCGGGTCAGGCCGGCGAACACCCGGTCGGCACCGATGTGGTTGCTGCCGAGGAGCATGCTCGCGACCGCCGCGGCGAGGACCAGTACGGCCAGCCCGAGCAGCACCGCCACACGACGTCGGGCCGTCCGTCGGTGCACCCCGGAGGCGCCGATCACCGCTCCGGGCAGGGCGGCGGGCGCGGTCGGGACAGCGAGGGGAGGGGGTGGCACGGAAGCCATATTAGGTTAGCCTTCCCTCATGGCGAAGATCCCGAGGCTGATGCCCGAGAACCCGCGGCTGTTCCGGGCGAGTGTCGTCCGCACCGAACGGCACACCCCGTCGATCCACCGCGTGACCATCGCGAGCGACGAGATCCGCGCCTTCCCGTTCCTGGGCTTCGACCACTGGTTCCGCCTGTTCCTGCAACGCCCCGAGCAGGACACCTTCGTGATGCCCGAGATCGACGGCGCCAAGTGGTGGCCGCAGTACCTGCGCATCCCCGAGGCCTCGCGCCCGCACTGCGCGAACTACACCGTCGCCGGGCACCGGCCCGAACTCGGCGAGATGGACATCGACTTCGTGGTGCACACCGGCGCCGACGGTCAGCTCGAGGGCCGCGCCGCGATCTGGGCCTGCGCCGCCCGCCCGGGCGACGAACTCGCGCTCCTCGACCAGGGCTGCATCTTCGATTGCCCGGACGACGCCAGCGAGGTCGTCATCGCCGCCGAGGAGACCGGCCTGCCCGCCGTCGTCGGCATCGCCCGGTCCCTGCCGCGAGACACCGTCGGCCGCATCATACAGGAGGTCCCCTCGGCGCTCGACATCCGCGACCTGGACGCGCCCGTCGGGGTCACCGTCACCTGGCTCGTCCGCGGTGACGCCTCCGCGGTGCCCGGACGTGCGGCGCTCGCCGAACTGCAGCGGCACGTGCCCTGTGACGACCTCGGCTACGCGTTCGTCGTGGGGGAGTCCCGGCTCGCCACCGAGGGCCGCCGCCACCTGCACCGCGCGGGGTTGCCCAAGTCGCGCATCACCTTCTCGGGGTTCTGGAAGCACGAGGCACGCCAGCCCGCGATGGCCTGACCATCCGGCGTCCGCCTGTGGCACGCTGGCCGCATGGGGGAACGACTGCGGACTGACCAGCGCCGGCGGCGCACCGGGCGAGCGAGCATGGTGGGGGTGGTCCTGGCGGCCGTGCTGCTGGTGACCGGCTGCTCGATGCTGCCCGGCAGTGGCAGTGGCAGTGGTAGCGACTCGGGCGGCGCTGACACCGAGTCGACCGGTGCGGCCTCCGCGCGCCCGACGACGAACCCGCGTGCGACGCCCACGCCGACCCCCACCCCGACGCCGACGACCCCGCCGGTCGCCGAACTCACCGGTGTCACCCTCGACGCGGGCGACGTCAATGAGGGTGCGCCAGCGACGGTCTCCGGCACCGGAGCGTCCGACATCGCCTTCCGGGTCCGCGGGGACTTCGCCGTCGTCGTCGACCTGGACTGTTCCCGGTGCACGGGGACCGCGACCGTCACCGCTCCGGGGCGGATGTCGCCGTTCGGCTCTGCCACGGCACCGCTCACGGCGTCCTTCCTGACCGGCGTGCTCAAGGCCGATCCGCGGCAGCAGATGCTCATCATCGAGGCCGACGGCCCGTGGTCGCTCACCCTGCGCAGCTGGAACGACCTGGCGACGGTGTCCGGCCCACAGTCCGGAACCGGTCCCGCCGTGCTGTTCTTCTCGGACGACGTCGGACACGTGCAGGTCGACTACACGCCGGCCGACGCGGACGACCGCTTCGGCCTCCGGGTCTTCACGACCTCGGACGCCACCCGGATCTACGGCAACACGGAGGCGTTCTCCGAGACCTTCGAGGCCGACCTGCCGGGCATCCTCGCGATCGCCACGAACGGGAAGTGGTCAGTCACCCCGACGCCCTGACGCCCTGAGGGGCCCGCGCGTATCCTCGCGCCATGAGCTGCCGACTGAGCGAACTGGTCCTCAACTGCGACGACCCCGAGGCCCTGTCCCGCTTCTGGTGTGCCGTCCTCGACTACGTCGAACTCGGCAAGGACGAGGACGGCATCGAGATCGGCCCCGCCTCCGGCTTCGGCGGCGCGACGCCGACGATCATCCTGGCCCGCGTGCCGCACGCGAAGACACAGCCCCTGCGCCTGCACCTCGACGTCAACCCGGTCGACCGCGACCAGGACGCCGAGCTGGAACGGCTGCTCGCGCTCGGTGCCCGCCCGGCGGACGTCGGGCAGACGGGCGAGGAGTCGTGGCACGTGCTGCAGGACCCGGAGGGCAACGAGTTCTGCCTCCTGCGGTCACGGCTCGAGCCGCTCGCCGGCTGACGGAACCGGTTCCGCCAGGCGTGGACCGCACCCACGACGGACGGGAGGCTCCCCACCAGCTGGTGGGGAGCCTCCCGTCCGTCACGTGGTCCGGACGCGTCGTCCGGACCGGACCTCAACCCTTGAGGCCGGAGCCGGTGACACCCTCGACGATCTGCCGCTGGAAGATCAGGTACAGGATGATCAGCGGCAGCGCCGCCAGGATCGCACCCGCCTGGATGTCCGCGTAGCGCTGACCGAAGCTGCCCTGGACCGTGGCGAGCCCGACCGGGATCGTCATGAGGTCCGGGTTCGACAGCACGAACAGCGGCAGCAGCAGGTTGTTCCACACCCCGACGAAGGTCAGGATCGTCACCGCGGCGATCACCGGACGCGACAGCGGCAGGATGACCGACCAGTAGATCTTCCAGATGCCGGCACCGTCGATGCGGGCCGCTTCTTCCAACTCCTTCGGGATGCCGTCGAAGAACTGCTTGAAGATGAACACCGCGATCACGGCGGGCACCTGCGGGAAGATCACCGACCAGTAGGTGTTGAGCAGGTTGACCGCGTTGAGCTCCTGGAAGATCGGGATGATCAGGACCTGCGTCGGGATCATGATGCCCAGGATGATGAGCAGGAACGCGATGTTCCGACCGCGGAACACGAGCCGGGACAGCGCGAAGGCCGCCATCGACGCGAAGATCACCGTGAGCACCGCGGTGACGACGCTCGTGATGCCGCTGGCCAGGTACCAGTTCCAGATGTCGCCGGACTGGAACAGTGACGCGTAGGAGTGCAGCGTCGGGTTCCAGTTCGACAGGATCGACTTCGCGCCGAGCGCGGCCACGCCGTTGTCGGACAGCGAGGTCTTCAGCGCGAACAGGCTCGGGATGAGCCAGATGATCGCGAACACCGTCAGGACGACGGCCGACGCGATCGTGAAGCCGCGGCCGCTGACGCCGATCTTCGCGGCGCTCGTGGGAGCGGCCGAGGAGACGCCGGTGCGGAGCTTGGCGCGGCCGGTGGTGATGATGCTCTCGGTGGCGGTCATGTCAGGCTCCGATCTCACGCTTGGCGGCAGCGCGCTCGACGAGCTGCCGGATGACCGCGATGGCGACGATCACGATGAACAGCAGGACCGACGCAGCCGAGGCGGCGCCGAGCCGGTTGTCGGTGAACCCGACACCGGTGATGAGCTGCAGCGAGACCTGGGTCGAGATGCCCGGACCGCCGTTCGTCATCAGGTAGACCTGGTCGAAGATCTTCAGGCTCGCGATGATCTGCAGCAGGATGACGAGCGTCGTGGTGCGACCCAGCAGCGGCAGGGTGATCGACTTGATCTGCTGCCAGTTCGATGCACCGTCGACGGCGGCGGCCTCGTACAGCTCGCGGGGGATCTCCTGCAGGCCGGCCAGGTACAGCACGAAGTTGAAGCCGAGCGTCCACCAGACCGTGGCGATGGCGACGCCGATCATCGCCGTGTTCGGGCTGGACAGCATGCCGGAACCCGGGGTCAGACCGATCGCGGACTGGATCGTCGCGAACAGGCCGGTGGCCGGCGTGAAGATGAACACCCAGATCAGCGAGATCGTCGCGGACGGCAGGATGAACGGCAGGAAGAACGCCAGGCGGAAGAACCACTGGCCCTTGTTCATCCGGTTCGTCAGCACCGCGAAGACGAACGCCAGGATCACCAGCGGCGGTGTCGTGTACAGCGTGAACTGCAGCGTGTGCCAGAGCGAGGACCAGAAGTCGGAGCGTCCGAGCATCTCGGCGTAGTTCGCGAACCCGGCGAAGCTGCCGAGGCCGGTGCGGACGGTCGAGGTGTTGAAGAAGCTCGTGACGATCATCCAGATCGTCGGGCCGAGCAGGAAGGCCACGTAGAACAGGCCGAAGGGGGCGAGGAAGAGCCACCCGCTGCGGCCCTGCCCGCGGGTGAGGCTGGTCCGGTAGGAGCGGCGCGGCCGCGGCGCGAGGGTCGCGTCCGTCGGCCGGTCGAGAACTGGTGCTGTGGTCACGTCATCGTGCCTTTCGCGCGGTGTTCACGTCGTTCGTGGTGTGCAGGTGGCCGGTGGTCGCGTGCCCGGTCACAGCGGGCTCGGGGTGTTCAGGTAGGTGGCCAGCTGGCTCTTGATCGCGCTGAGTGCCTGCGCGGGACTCGAGCTGCCCTGCTGGACGAGTGCGAGCTGTGCGCCGACCGTGCCCTCGAAGGTGGAGCCCGACCCGCCGTACCAGGCGGCGTCGTCGAAGACCGCGGTCTCGGCGGCGGCGGCGTAGTTCGACTGCGGCTTGAGGTCCTTGTACTGGGTGCTGTCGAACGTGGGCATGTAGGCCGGGACGTGCCCGCCCTCGGCCCAGGTCAGGCTCTGCTCGAGCATCTGCTTGATGAACAGCATGGCGGCCTTCTTCTGCGCCGGGGAGCGGTCCTTCTTCGGCAGGATGAACGTGTGCGAGTCGGCCTGGGTGGCGGGCTTGTCGTAGAGCGTCGGGATCGGCGCCATGCCGAACTTCAGCCCCTTGATCGACTGGGCGGTGCTGATCTCCCACTCGCCCTGCATGAAGAAGCCGGCCTTGCCGTCGAACATCAGCGACTGTGCGGTGGCGTAGTCCAGGGCCTTGTTCATCCAGCCCTGCTTCACCCACTTCTGCGTGCGGCTGGTGACCTCGTTGTAGGCGTCCTCGTTGACGGTGAGCTTCCCGCCGCCGTCGCTGATGAACGGCGTCGCGCCGTCGATCTGGTTGTACATCGTCCAGAAGAACCGCCACGGGGTCGCGGTCTCGGGGACGACGTTGGCGACGTTGAGCGCGGTGCCGCCGGTGACCTTCGACACGGCCGCCAGCGCGCTCTCGAACGCGTCCATGCCGTCGAGGCTCTTCAGCTCGCCGTTGCTGTCGAGCAGCCCCGCCTTCTGGCAGACGTCGACGTTGTAGAACAGCACGAACGGGTGCGTGTCGAGCGGGATCGCGATGTTGGCGCCGTCGGTCTTCTGCGCGGCCCAGGCCTTCTGGTTGAAGTCGCTGGCCTTCAGTCCCACGCCGGCCAGGTCCTCTGCCGTGATCGGGTCCAGCAGGTCGCCGTCCCAGAGCGGCTTCGCCCGGGTCAGGTGGGCGATCGCGACGTCCGGCGGCTTGTTCCCGACGGTCGCGAGTGTCAGCTTCGAGTAGTACGGGTTGCCCCAGGCGAACGTGGTCGCCTGCAGGGCGGACGAGCCGCCGTGCTGCTTGGCGTAGCCGTCCTCCATCGCCTGCATGCGGACACCGTCGCCACCGCCGAAGAGGTTCCAGAAGACCAGGGTCTCGGGGTTGAGGGCACTGCCGGCGAGACCGGCCGAGAGCGGGCTCGAGCACGCGGCGAGGGGGAGGACCGTGGCGGCCGCCGCTCCGGCGGCGAGCAGGCTCCTGCGGGTGAACGTTGACCCGCGGAGGGGTGGGACGGATCGGTTCGGCATGGCATCACTCCATCGGGACGGGCCGAAGCGGGACGTCATCCGGGGAGGAAGGACGTCCCGATCGCGGGGCGTCGGTGCCCCGTGAGCGCTCACGTTAGCGCCGCGCCGACCTGCGCGCCAGCCCTTCCGTCCCGTGTCGACACCCGATACCGTTTCCCGTAGGTGAGCGCTCACTTCCGTGACAACGCGGAACACCCGTGCTCGACGCACAGCCTGATCGAAGGAGATCCATGCCCCGCACACACCTCGTCCTCGACTCCGCGTTCACGGTGGGCCCCGTGCGACGCCGACTGTTCGGGGGCTTCGTCGAACACCTCGGCCGCCACGTCTACGACGGCATCCACGAACCCGCGCACGAGTCGGCCGACGAGCACGGCTTCCGCAAGGACGTCATCGAACTCGTCAAGGAGCTCGGCGTCACGACCATCCGCTACCCCGGCGGCAACTTCGTCTCCGGCTACAAGTGGGAGGACGGCGTCGGACCGGTCGAGCAGCGTCCCCGCCGACTCGACCTGGCGTGGCACTCGACCGAGACGAACGAGGTCGGCCTGCACGAGTTCCAGCAGTGGCTCGACTCGGTGGGCTCGGAGCTCATGCTCGCCGTGAACCTCGGCACCCGCGGGGCCGCCGAGGCGATCGAGCTGCTCGAGTACGCGAACATCCCGGGTGGCACCGCCCGCTCCGAGGAGCGCAAGGCCAACGGCCGCGAGGAGCCCTTCGGCATCACCATGTGGTGCCTCGGCAACGAGATGGACGGCCCGTGGCAGCTCGGCCACAAGAACGCCGAGGACTACGGCAAGCTCGCCGCGATGACCGCCAAGGCGATGCGGCAGATCCAGCCCGACCTCGAGCTCGTCGCCTGCGGGTCCTCCGGAGCGTCGATGCCGACGTTCGGCGAGTGGGAGCGCACCGTCCTCGAGCACGCGTACGAGGACGTCGACTACATCTCCGCGCACGCCTACTACGAGGAGGACCAGGACCTCACCTCGTTCCTCGCCTCCGGCGCCAACATGGACCACTTCATCAAGACGGTGACGACCGCCGCGGACCACGTCCAGGCCCACAAGGGCTCCGACAAGCGGATCGACATCTCGTTCGACGAGTGGAACGTGTGGTCGATCACGAAGTGGGAGGCGATGGCGAAGACGTTCACGCTCGAGGACTGGCCGGTCGCCCCGCGCCTCCTGGAGGACGTCTACACCGTCGCCGACGCCGTCGTCCTCGGTGGGCTGCTCATCTCGCTCCTGCGGCACGCCGACCGTGTCGCGTCGGCGTCGATCGCACAGCTCGTCAACGTGATCGGCCCGATCATGACCGAGCCCGGTGGCGAGGCCTGGCGCCAGACCACGTTCTTCCCGTTCTCGGTCACCTCGCGCCTGGCCCACGGCACCTCGCTCAACGTCGTCGCCTCGGGTGACACCGTCGACGGTGGCAAGCACGGCACCGTCCCGGTCGTCGACTCGGCCGCCACGGTCGAGGACGGCCGCGCAGCGGTGTTCCTCGTCAACCGCCACCAGACCGAGAGCACGACGGTCACCATCGACCTGGCCGGGCTCGACGTCGACGGTGAGGTGCACGCGGAGGGCATCTGGGACGATGACCTGCACGCCGTGAACGACCTGTCGAACACCTCCCGCGTCGGCCTGCGGACCAACGAGTCCGTCCGCCGCGAGGGTGACACGATCACGATCGAGCTGCCGCCGGTCTCCTGGACGGCGCTCTCGATCGGGTAGACGCCTCGGCGCGCGCTGCGAGCGGCGAGCGTCGAGTGAGCAGAGGACGCCGGGTCCCTTCGGGGGCCCGGCGTCCTTCTCGTGTCCGGCGGGGCCGGGGCCGGCGCGTCTTGCGTGTCCGGCGGGACCGGCGCGGCGGGGACCGGCGCGGCGGGGACCGGCGCGGCGGGTGCGTTTCGCGCTGGGCGACACATTTCGGGTTGGTTGCCGCGCGGCCTGTCGCTGGGCGCGAAACGCGGCTGGCCGGGAGGCGCGTGTCGGGCGCGCCCCGTTCCTCCTGTCCGGCGAGCCTTGGCTGGGCGGACGCCGCTCGGCCCGCGCGAGGCGCGGTCCGTCCGTGGTCCGCGCGGCGGGTGCGTTTCGCGCTGGGCGACACCTTTCGGGCTCGTTGCCGCGTGGCCTGTCGCTGGGCGCGAAACGGGGCTGGCCGGGAGGCGCGTGCCGGCAAGGCGGCGGTGGCCGCGGTCCGCGTGGCGGGTGCGTTTCGCGCTGGGCGACACCTTTCGGGCTCGTTGCCGCGTGGCCTGTCGCTGGGCGCGAAACGGGGCTGGCCGGGAGGCGCGTGCCGGGCCCGCCCCGCCGCTACCGGGCCGCCGCGCCCGCCCCGCCGCGCCCCGCGCCGCGCCGCTACCGCGGCGGCGCGGCCGTGCTCGCGCGCACGACGAGCCGCACCGGCACCAGGTCGGTCGCCGCCGTGGCGGCACCGCCCTCGATCTGGCGCAGGAGGGTGGCGACCGCGCGGCGCCCGACCTCGTCGAAGGACTGGTGCACGGTGGTGAGCGGCGGCCAGAACGAGTCCGACTCGGGGGAGTCGTCGAAGCCGACGACACTGAGCGTGGACGGGACGGCGCGGCCAACCTCGTGGCAGGCGCGCAGGACCCCGAGCGCGGTCTGGTCGTTCGCCGCGAACACCGCGGTGATCTCGGGGCGACGGGCGATCTCGAGGCCGGCCCGGTAGCCGGACGACGTGCTCCAGTCACCCTCGAGCACGGGTGGGACCGTCCGTCCGGCTGCGGTGAGCGTGGCACTCCACGCGGCCTGTCGCCTCGCCGCCGAGTACGACGACGCGGGGCCGGCCACGTGCCAGACCGTGTCGTGTCCGAGGTCGAGCAGGTGCTGGGTCGCCAGTCGGGCGCCGTCGGCCTGGTCGGTGTCGATCGCCGGGTGGTCGGTCGTGCCGGTGGAGTCCACGACGACCATCGGGACGCCGTCGGGCAGTTCGACCTCGGCGGTGTCGATCACGTGGGACTCGATGATGATGACCACGCCGTCGACGGCCTGTTCGTGCAGGCGGGAGAACGCGGAGCGGACGCCCTCCTCGGTCCGCGATGCCATCGGCAGCAGCGTGATGGTGAAGTCGGCGACCCCGGCGGCGTCGGCGATGGCCTCGAGCGTGCGCATGTTGCCGTAGGACGCAAGGGTGAACATGATCACGCCGATGGTCCGGAACCGTCCGGAGCGCAGGGCCCGAGCGGCACGGTTGGGGCGGTAGCCGAGCTCGGCCATCGCCTGCTGGACGCGGGTGCGGGTCTCGGGGCTGACGTTGTCGAAGCCGCGGGCGACGCGGGAGACGGTCTGCATCGAGACACCGGCAGCCTCGGCCACGGCGGCGAGCGACGGGGCGCGGCGGGCGGAAGCCGCAGCGTCCGTGGTCGTCGAGATGGTCACGCGCTGCCTTCCTCGGAACGGTTCGGGTCGGCGCCTGCGCACGGCCACTCCTGCGAACGCTAGTGCATGTTGACGTTGCCATGCTATGGTCGCCAGCGTTCGATGTTGACGTCAACATCAGGGCCGGTCGCAGCACGACCACCGGCGCTGGGAGACCCGTCGACGTCAGTCAGGACACGACGAAGGAGTCACATGAGCACGCTCACCGCGCGGAGCCCCGAGGCCGCGCCGCGACGTACGGGCACCACGCCCGCACCGCGTCGCCGTGGGAAGCCCCGGGGGCGGATGACCGGCTGGCTCTTCGTCGGCCCGTTCGTCGCCGTCCTCGTCCTGATGCTCATCGTCCCGATCGGCTACGCCCTCTGGCTCAGCCTGTTCCGCGACCAGCTCATCGGCGGCAACCAGTTCGTCTGGTTCGCCAACTACGTCCAGCTCTTCCAGGACGCCAAGTTCTGGTCCGGCTTCGGACGGGTCGCGATCTTCCTGGTCGTGCAGGTGCCGATCATGCTGGGCCTCGCCCTCGTCGCCGCCCTGGCCCTCGACAGCGCCCGCCTCTGGGGCACCGGGTTCTTCCGCATCGCCGTGTTCCTGCCCTACGCCGTCCCCGGGGTCGTCGCAGCCCTGATCTGGGGCTTCATCTACGGCAACCAGTTCGGCCTGACCGGAGCGGCGAACGACGCCCTCGGCATCGACCTGCTGCAGCCGTTCAGTTCGTCGTGGGTCCTCACGAGCATCGGCAACGTGGTCACGTGGGAGTTCCTCGGCTACAACATGCTGATCTTCTACGCCGCCCTCCGCACGGTCCCCGCCGACCTGTACGAGGCCGCCGAGCTCGACGGCGCCGGCCCGATGCGCACCGTCTTCTCGATCAAGCTCCCGGCCCTCCGCGGCCCGATGGTCATCGCCACGATCTTCTCGATCATCGGCAGCTTCCAGCTCTTCAACGAGCCGAACCTGCTGAAGACCCTCGCCCCGAACGTCATCGGCAGCGCCTTCACGCCGAACATGTACGCCTACTCGCTGTCCTTCAGCGGCCAGCAGTTCAACTACTCCGCCACCGTCGCGATCGTCATGGGCGTCATCACCGCCGTCATCGCCTACGTCGTGCAGGTCCGCGGCACCCGACAGGAGAACCGATGAGCACCCTGCAGGGTCCCGCCCCCCTCACCGTCACCGAGGCGACCACGACGCAGGGTGACCCGCGCGAACGCCGCACCCGAGCCTCCCGGAAGGCGGCGCAGCCCGTCGACGGACGCAAGGTGAAGCGCTCCGGTCTGCTGACCGCGGTCATGGTCGTGTTCGTCGTCTACTCGTTCGCGCCGCTGTTCTACCTGCTGGTGAACAGCACGAAGACGCAGGCGTCACTGCTCTCCACCTTCGGCCTGTGGTTCGGCGGGGACTTCAACCTGTGGCAGAACATCGTCGACACGCTGACCTACAACGACGGCATCTTCGTCCAGTGGCTCGGCAACACGCTGCTCTACGTGGTGGTCGGTGCCGGGGGAGCGACCCTGCTCGCGACGGTCGCCGGCTACGGCATGGCCAAGTTCCAGTTCCCCGGCCGGCGCGCGGTGTTCGCCATCGTCCTCGGCGCGATCGCCGTCCCGGGCACCGCCCTGGCCGTCCCGACCTTCCTGCTCTTCTCGCAGGTGGGCCTGACGAACACCCCGTGGGCGATCATCCTGCCCTCGCTGATCAGCCCGTTCGGCATGTACCTGATCTGGACCTACGCGGTCGAGGCGATCCCCACCGAACTCATCGAGGCCGCCCGCATGGACGGTGCCGGCGAGTTCCGGATCTTCTTCACCATCGCGCTGAAGCTCCTGGCACCCGGTGTCGTGACGGTCCTGCTGTTCGCGGTCGTCGCGACCTGGAACAACTACTTCCTGCCGCTCATCATGCTGAGCGACCCGAAGTGGTACCCGCTCACCGTCGGCCTCAACCAGTGGAACGCGCAGGCCACCGGCTCCGGTGCGCAGCCGATCTACAACCTCGTCGTCACCGGCTCGCTCCTCACGATCATCCCGATCGTGGTGGCGTTCCTCTTCCTCCAGCGCTTCTGGCAGTCCGGCCTCGCGGCCGGGTCCGTCAAGGCCTGATCCCGCCCTCCGGCCCGGTCAGCAGCACCGGACCCCGGCCGGGAGGCACGGCGCGGCCCCGCGGGGACCGCACCGGCACCGAGCAGTCCCTCCTCCACGAAGAAGCACCTTCTTCACGATGAAGTGAAAGGCACCACCATGCAGAAGCGTCTCCGGCGCGGGCTCAGCGCCCTCGCCATCGGCGTCACCGCCGCGATGGCCCTCGCCGCCTGCGCGTCCGGCGGCTCCGGCTCCGGCGGCTCGGCCTCGGACATCGACAAGGCCCTCGACCAGGGCGGCACCCTGACCTACTGGTCGTGGACCCCCTCCGCGAAGGACCAGGTCGCGGCGTTCGAGAAGGCCTACCCGAAGGTGAAGGTCAAGCTCGTCAACGCCGGTACCGGCGCCGACCAGTACACGAAGCTGCAGAACACCGTGAAGGCCGGCTCGGGTGCCCCCGACGTCGCCCAGGTCGAGTACTACGCGCTGCCGCAGTTCGCCCTCTCCGAGTCGCTGCTCAATCTGTCCGACTACGGCTTCGGCGACCTGGAGAGCAAGTTCGCGGCGAGCACCTGGAACTCGGTCTCGATGGACGGCAAGGTCTACGGGCTGCCCCAGGACTCCGGCCCCATGGCCATGTTCTACAACAAGAAGGTCTTCGACGAGTACGGCATCGAGGTGCCGAAGACGTGGGACGAGTACGTCGCAGCCGCCAAGAAGCTGCACCAGGCCGACCCCGAGAAGTACCTGGCGGCCGACTCCGGCGACGCGGGCTTCACCACGAGCATGATCGCCCAGGCCGGCGGCACCCCGTTCACCACCGACGGTGACAAGGTGACGATCAACCTGCAGGACGAGGGCACCAAGAAGTGGACCAAGACCTGGGACGAGCTCGTCGAGCAGAAGCTCCTGTCCAAGACCGTCGGCTGGACCGATGACTGGTACAAGCAGCTCGGCAACGGCCAGATCGCCACGCTGATCACCGGCGCCTGGATGCCCGGCAACCTCGAGGCCAGCGTCGCCGACGCGAAGGGTGACTGGCGCGTCGCCCCGATGCCGACCTACGACGGCGGCACCGCGGCCACCGCGAACAACGGCGGCAGCGCCGAGGTCGTCATGAAGCAGTCGAAGAACCCGGCCCTCGCCGCCGGCTTCCTCAAGTGGCTGAACTCGTCGAAGGCCTCGACCAAGGTCTTCATGGAGTCCGGCGGCTTCCCGTCCACCACCGCCGACCTCGAGTCGTCCGCGTTCCTCGACGAGAAGCCGGACTACTTCGGTGGCCAGCAGATCAACAAGGTGCTCGTCGACGCGTCCAAGGCGTCGGACAACGACTTCACCTACCTGCCGTACCAGGTGTACGCGAACAGCGTCTACGCCGACACCGTCGGGCAGTCGTACGAGAAGGGCACGTCGCTCGAGTCGGGTCTGTCGGCCTGGCAGGACGCCCTCGCCAAGTACGGCAAGGACCAGGGCTTCACGGTCTCGACCAAGTAGCCCCACCACATCGACGCGGCCGTGCGGGTTCTCCGCACGGCCGCGTTCCCACGAGACGCGTCGCCAGCCGACGTGTTCCCACCAGAAAGACGTGACATGCGCTTCGCCATCGGCGACACCGACTTCCTGCTCGACGGGCAGCCGCACCGGGTGCTCTCCGGTGCGATCCACTACTTCCGCGTCCACCCCGACCTGTGGGCCGACCGGATCCGCAAGGCCAAGCTCATGGGTCTGAACACCGTCGAGACCTACGTCGCGTGGAACGCGCACGAGGCCACCCCCGGCACCTTCGACTTCACCGGGGGGCTCGACCTCGGCCGGTTCCTGGACCTCGTCGCCGCCGAGGGCATGCACGCCATCGTCCGGCCCGGCCCCTACATCTGCGCCGAGTGGACGAACGGCGGCCTGCCGTTCTGGCTGTTCACCGACCGCACGGTCGGGATCCGCCGCGACGAACCGCAGTTCCTCGCCGCCGTCGGCCGCTACCTCGACGCCCTCGCCCCGATCCTGGTTCCGCGGCAGATCGACGCCGGCGGGCCGATCGTGCTCGTGCAGGTGGAGAACGAGTACGGCGCGTACGGGTCCGACCCCGTCTACCTCGAGAAGCTCGAGCGCATGCACCGCGACATCGGGCTCACCGTGCCGTTCACGAGCGTCGACCAGCCGATGGGCTCGATGCTCGAGGACGGGTCGCTGCCGTCGCTGCACAAGACCGGCTCGTTCGGCTCCCGCTCCACGGAACGTCTCGCACGCCTCCGCCAGGCGCAGCCGACCGGTCCGCTGATGTGCTCCGAGTTCTGGGACGGCTGGTTCGACAGCTGGGGCGAGCACCACCACACCACCTCGGCCGCTGCCTCGGCGTCGGACCTGGACGACCTGCTCGCCGCCGGCGGCTCGGTGAACGTCTACATGTTCCACGGCGGCACGAACTTCGGGTTCACCAACGGCGCGAACGACAAGGGCGTGTACCGGCCGATCGCGACGTCGTACGACTACGACGCCCCGCTCGACGAGGCCGGTCGCCCCACCGAGAAGTTCCACGCCTTCCGGCAGGTCATCGCCCGTCACGCTCCGGTCCCCGACCTGCCCGCGTCGATGCAGCCCGGCGGGTCCGGTCGGCTCACGACGGACGTCGTCGCCGGCCTGGAGGCACGCCCCACCACCGCCTCGGACGTCGCCGTCCGCCTGGACCGCGTCCTCCCGCTCGCCGGTCTGCTGCCGACCATCGCGTCCTGGACCACGCACGAGACGCCGCCGACGTTCGACGAGTTGGGCGCCGCCTCCGGTTTCGTCCTCTACCGGACGGAGGTCGACCTGCCCGAGGGTGGCGTGCTGACCGTCGCCAAGGAGGTCCGCGACCGTGTCCTCGTCCGCGTCGACGGTCGGACCGTCGGCGTCCTGGAGCGGGAGCACCACGACCGTGCCATCGCCCTGCCGCCGGTGACGGGCCTCCTGGAACTGCTCGTCGAGGACCAGGGACGCGTCGACTACGGGCCCCGCATCGGCGAGCCGAAGGGACTGATCGGAGCGGTCCGGATCGACGACGACGTCCTGTCCCGCTGGACCGTCTCGCCCCTGGCACTCGACCCGGTGCCGGAGGACGCGCTCGACGCCCTGCGGACCGCGGCGACGTCGGCGGGGGAGACCCTGGCCGGTCCGGCGTTCGCCATAGGGTCGTTCGACCTGGCCGAGAGCGGCGCGGACCTCGACCGCTACCTCGCGCTCGACGGGTTCCGGAAGGGCGTCGCCTGGGTCAACGGGTTCTGTCTCGGCCGGTACTGGTCACGAGGCCCACAGGCGACGCTCGCCGTCCCCGGACCCGTGCTCCGCGCCGGACGGAACGAGGTCGTCGTCTTCGAGGTGCACGCATCGGCGTCCCGGACGGTCTGCATGTGCGTCGAGCCGGCGCTCGGGCACACCGAGGCCTGACCCGCCTGTACCGCGAACGGCCCCGGGGACACCCGGGGCCGTTCGTCACGTCGTGGTCAGCCGATGTCGGTCAGCAGGTCGGTTCGGGCACGAGCACCGCGATCCGGCCGACGCGCACGACCGGGACACCGCTGCGGTCGCCCAGTCGTTCGCCGGCGAAGCGGACGAGCACCCCGGGTTCGGTCCGCTCGGCCTCGACGAGTGCGGCTGCCTGGGCGGGTGTGACCAGGAGCTCCCACGGACGGCGGACCCCGGCGCTGTCCTCGGAGCAGAGTTCCAGCAGGACGCCGACCCGGGCGCCGGCTGGTCCGCCGGCCGTGCTCGTGCCGGTGCGCAGCCCCACCAGTGCGCCCGTGTGCGTGACGATGTCGTTCATGGTCCCCCTCGTTCCTCGGCGTCGTCGCCGCGACGAGCCTACGGCCGCGAGGATCCCTCGCACCTCATCCGGAAGGTGGGGAATCGTCCGCGCGTCGTCCGCCGTTCGGCTGACCAGGCGCGCGCGCCTGCGTCGCCTGACGCGGCGACCACGGCCCCGACAGGAGGCGCGGTGCGAGCCCGTCACGGGCCTCCCGGCTGTCAGTACGCGCGCGCGTCCGCCCATTCCCGGACGCGGAGGAGTTTTTCGCGGCGCCAGATCCAGTACGGGGCGAACTTCGAGCCGTCGTCCTCGTAGGCCTTTGTCAGGAGCCCGATCTGCCGTCGGCGCTGGCGCCCGGCGTCGTCTACCCACTCCACGTACCCGTCGTCGAGCACGGTCGTGATCTGCGCGCGCGGCACCGACCAGCTGAGGACGTACCCGTCGTAGCGGAGCTCCTGGTCGCCCAGGTGGACCGCAACCCGTCGAGCACGAGCCGTCGTCCACACCCCGAAGCCCACCATGACCAGGCCGAGGATCCCGCCGAACACCCGAGCCGACGCTTCCGGGACGAAGGCGACCCCGACCAGGACCGCACCGACCACGATCTGCAGCGGACCGAGTGCGGCGGTGTTCGCGCTGCGCTCCCTTGCGGGGGCACGGATAACCTCGTCGTCGGTCACGGCGACTCGTCGAGCCGGTCGAGATCCGCGAGGGCCTGCTCGGCCTGCGCGATCCGCTCGGGCACCGGTCGGGTCCACCACTCAGGCCCACGCTCGCCGAGCCCGTGCTTGGCGAGGCCGTTCCGGTGTCGGGCCCGGGCGACGGCGTCCTCGTCCCCGGCCCGCTTCGCCAGCTTCACCCCGTTCCGTCCTCGGCCGAGGTGGGACCGGAGCCGGGCAGCGAGGTCCTCGGGGAGCGCCGGGTCGGTCCGCCGCCACCGACGGCCGTCCACGACGAAGAAGTGGTCGTCCTCCACACCGGCGGTCATGCTCCGAGTCTGCCCGAGCGACGTCCGAGCTGTCGGTGGCCCCGGGTAGAACGGAGTGCGATGACCGACTCCCGCGTACGCCCCCTGCTCGACGTCACGCGTATCTACGCCGAGGACGCTGCGCTCGAACTGCCGCGCGGACAGGAGATCATCGGGCGCTGGCCGGACGCCGAGATCGTGCCCGTCGCCTCGCACTGGCAGATCCCCGAGGTGCACGGCGACGAGCGCAACGTCTCCCGCTGGGTCCGGATCAAGACCGAGGCGCTCGTGCTCGGCGTGAAGAAGTCGATCGTCACGCGGCCGAACGGACGTTCCGCCGACTTCATCGCCCCGTCGACGGCGAACGGCTGCGCGATGGCCTGCGCCTACTGCTACGTCCCCCGCCGCAAGGGCTACAGCAACCCGATCACGGTCTTCGCGAACATCGAGCAGATCACGAAGCACCTCGCCCGGAACATCCACAAGCAGGGTCCGAAGACCGAACCGAACCAGTGCGACCCGGACGCCTGGGTCTACGACATCGGCGAGAACAGCGACTGCTCGGTCGACGCGATGCTCAGCGACAACGTGCGCGACCTCTGCGACCTCTTCCGGATGACGCCGACGGCGAAGGCGTCGTTCGCCACGAAGTACGTCAACCGCGACCTGCTCGACTGGGACCCGATGGGCCGCACCCGGATCCGGTTCTCGCTCATGCCGCACGAGACGGCGAAGGTGACGGACATCCGCACCTCGCCGATCGCCGAACGGATCGCGGCGGTCAACGACTTCGTCGACGCCGGGTACGAGGTGCACCTGAACTTCTCGCCCGTCATCCTGACCCCGACGTGGGAAGCGGACTGGGCCGCGATGCTGCGGGAGGTCGACGACGTGCTGTCCCCGGCCGCGAAGGCGCAGCTCGCTGCCGAGGTCATCTTCCTCACCCACAACGAGCAGCTGCACGAGGTGAACCTGGGCTGGCACCCGAAGGCCGAGGACCTGCTGTGGCGGCCCGAGTTGCAGGAGCAGAAGCTCTCCCAGAACGGTGCCGTCAACATCCGGTACCGCGCAGCCATGAAGGCGCAGCACATCGAGCGCTTCCGACAGCTCGTGGCCGAGAACCTGCCGTCCTGCCGGATCCGGTATGCCTTCTGACGTGTACACGGTTTGTGTACACGTGTACCGATCTGCGGTACACTGGGCGAATGCAACTCGCCGCTCCCCTCGCCACGCTCGTCGGCCCCACACAGGCCGACGCACTCCGCGTCCTCGCTCGTACTGACGCGGCCATGACTGGACGCCAGGTCGCCAGGGTCGCTGGGGCGGCACAGCACACCGGCATCAAGCGTGCACTCGACAAGCTCGAGCACTCCGGACTCGTGCGTGTGGAGCGCGGTCTGCAGCACTCCGCCTACCAGGTCAACCGCGAGCACCTGCTGTGGCCAGCAGTCGAGCTCGTGCTCGGCGCGCGAACGGAACTGGAGCGCCGCATCCACGACTTCATCGCGGGGAGCGAAGTCGACGTGTTGTCCGTGTCGATCTTCGGATCGCTCGCCCGGGGAACGGCCACCGACGAATCGGACGTCGACCTGCTCGTGGTGTTCGCGGCGGAGACGAACGTCGATGTGGTCGTCCGTCTCGGCGATCTCGTGCAGCGCTGGACCGGCAACGACTGCCAGGTCTTCGACGTCACTCGTGCTGACCTCGAACGGTTCGCCGCCGAAGGGGATCCACTCGTGGGCTCGTGGCGCGCCGACGCGCACACCGTGTACGGGTCCGACATCCGATCGCTCGTCTGATGCCCCTCCGGACGCGCGTGATGGATGCGACAGCAGTCCGGATGCGACGAGACGAGGCTGAGGCGTACTACGAGGTAGCGGTTCTCTGTGCCGGCTCGACTTCGCATGCCGACTGGAAGGCAGCCGGTTCGAACGCCGTCCTCGGCGGTATCGCGGCGGCCGATGCGATCTGCGGGGCTGTCCTGGGGCAGCACCACGTCGGCGAGGACCACGCGCAGGCCCGACGCCTGCTCGACACGGCTTGCTCACCTGACCGACAGCCAGGCAACCAACTCAAACGCCTGACCGACGAGAAGACGAACTTCCAGTACTCGTCTGCTCGCGTGACCCGCGAGCAGACGAGTCGTCTCGTGCTCGCGCTCGAACGCCTCATCGTCACGATGCGGCAGAAGACCGACCCGAGCCGCTGACCGATCCACGATGGCGTCGGTCGGGCTCACGGCAGGGTCGATCGTGCTGTACCCCGACGATCCCGAGCGGCGGTCCAGACAGGTCGCTCAGCGCGGGCGTCGGATCCGGATCGGCCCCTTGGCGGTGGACGGGTCGATGACGTTCCCGCCCTGGGTGATCTCGACCTCGCCACGGGCGACCATGCGTCGAGCGGCTCGGCGCGCCGGTTCCATCAGGTCACGCCAGTCCTCGCCGCCGATCGCCCGCGCGGCGTCCGACGGGCAGATGCTCGACGTGGCGGCCCGGGCGTCGAGCAGCTCGTCGATGGTGCGCTCGAGCCTCCGGTCGGTGTCGTCCA
Organism: Curtobacterium sp. MCPF17_047; assembly: GCF_003234045.1. Lineage (NCBI taxonomy): Bacteria > Bacillati > Actinomycetota > Actinomycetes > Micrococcales > Microbacteriaceae > Curtobacterium > Curtobacterium sp. MCPF17_047. The sequence continues at coordinate 47,895 of NZ_QKSF01000009.1, forward strand.
GCTTGTGCCGGCGGCACGCGTCGGAGCACCACTTCGTGTGCGGATCCGCCGATCCGGGCATCCGCCGGCCGCAGGATGCGCAGGTGCCTTCGGCGTGCGCGGCGTCGAGTCGGCGTGCGTCGTCCTCGGTGCGGATGGCTCGTCCCATGGGTCCATGATCGTCCCTGCCACCGACGCGCATCCAGGCTGGCGGTACCCCGGTCGGCGGTTCCGACCAGGGCCGGCTGGCAGCATGCAGGGATGGACCACGATGCCGACCGCACCCCGGAGCCGACGACCAGGACAGGGGAGCCCGCCTGGGTCGAGCACGTGATGTGGTGGCACGTCTACCCGCTCGGCTTCGTCGGCGCGGAGATCCGGCCGAGCAGCAGCCCCGACAGCGGTGTCGAGCACCGTCCCGTCGAGCACCGCCTGGGGCACCTCGAGGGTTGGCTCGACCACGTCGTCGACCTCGGGCTCAACGGGCTGCTGCTCGGGCCGGTGTTCGCGAGCTCGACGCACGGCTACGACACCGTCGACCACTTCCGGATCGACCCGCGCCTGGGCGACGACGCCGACTTCGACCGTCTGGTGGCCGCAGCTCGAGAACGCGGCATCCGGGTCCTGCTCGACGGCGTCTTCAACCACGTCGGGCGCCAGCACCCGGCCTTCCGGGCACTCGCCGAGCAGGGCCCGGACGCCGAGACCGCTCCGCTGTTCGCCGTCGACTGGGACGGCTGGCAGCCCGGGCAGCCGGTGCCGGTCGGTTCGTTCGAGGGGCACGACATCCTGGTGGCGCTCGACCACTCCTCGTCGGCGACCGAGGACCTGGTCGTCCAGGTCATGACGCACTGGCTCGAGCGCGGCATCGACGGGTGGCGGCTCGATGCCGCCTACGCGGTCCCGCCGGCGTTCTGGGCGCGCGTGCTGCCGCGCGTGCGGGAGCGCTTCCCCGAGGCGTGGTTCTCCGGCGAGGTCATCCACGGCGACACCGCCGCGATCGTCCGCGCGTCGACCATGGACTCCACCACCCAGTACGAGCTCTGGCAGGGCATCTGGCACGGCATCGCGGATCGCAACTGCTACGAGCTGGCGCACGCGATCGAACGGCACGACGAGCTGCTGGCGACGTTCGCCCCGAGCACGTTCGTCGGCAACCACGACGTGACGCGGATCGCCTCGGCCGTGGGGGAGGGGTTCGTCGGACACGCGATCGCGGTCCTCTTCACGGTGGCCGGCACCCCGTCGGTCTACGCGGGCGACGAGTTCGCCTGGGCCGGGGTCAAGGAGGAACGCGAGGGCGGTGACGACGCCGTGCGGCCCGCCTTCCCCGCCGGTCCGACGGAGGTCACCGGCACGGCGGCCGACGTGCTGCACGCCCACCAGGCGCTCGTCGCACTCCGTCGTCGGCACCCGTGGTTGCACCGCGCGCACACCGACGTGGTCCACCTGGACAACACGGCGCTCGTCCTCCGCACGGCGACCGACCGGGAGGCCGTGGTCACCGCCCTGAACCTCTCGCCCGAACCGGTGGTCCTGCCCGCAGCCGACGCGACGCGGGTCGAGGTGGGCGCGGGGGAACTGCGCGACGGGACCCTGCGCCTCCCGGCCGCCGGTTGGGCCGTCCTGTCCCGCTGACGCCGCCCGCGACCGCAGCCCGCAGCGCCCCAGCCGCAGCCCGCGACCGCAACGCGAAAGCGACAGATCTCCGTCGAGTTCCGACGGAGATCTGTCGCTTTCGGGGACCGGTCGTACGACCGACCCCGTCCTACTTGCGGCTGCTGGCCGCGCGGCGCTTGTTGAAGACGTCGAACGCGACGGCGGCCAGGAGCACCAGGCCCTTGATGAGCTGCTGGAACTCGGACCCGACACCGAGGATCGACATGCCGTTGTTGAGCAGACCGATGATGAGACCACCGACGATCGCACCCGGCACCGTGCCGATGCCGCCGGTGACCGCAGCGCCACCGATGAACACGGCCGCGATGGCGTCGAGCTCGAAGCCGTTGCCCGCGCTGGGGGAAGCCAGGTTGAGCTGCCCCGTGAAGACCACGCCGGCCAGGGCCGAGATGACACCCATGTTGACGAAGAGCAGGAACGTGACGCGCTTCGTCTTGACGCCGGACAGCTGCGCGGCGAGCGGGTTGCCGCCGATCGCGTAGATGTGTCGACCGAAGACCGCGCTGCGCATGACCATCGAGTACACGATGACCAGGACGCCGAGGATCACGAGGACGATCGGGGTGCCGTTGTAGCTGGCGAGCAGCAGCGCGATGAAGATGACCAGCGCGACGGTGAACACCATCTTGGTGATGAACCAGGCGAAGGGCTCGTCCTCGAGCTGGTACTTGCGACGGGTCGCACGACCACGGAAGCCGGTGATCACGAGGATCGCCGCGGCCGCGAGGCCCAGGATCATCGTCAGCGGCTCGTAGCCCGAGGTGCCGAAGGAGGGCAGGAAGCCGGAGCCGAGCGAGCGGAAGCCGTCCGGGAAGGGCGAGATCTGCTGGTTCTGCAGGGCGATCTGGGCGGCACCGCGGAAGGCGAGCATGCCCGCCAGGGTCACGATGAACGCCGGGATCCCGAAGTAGGCGATCCAGAAGCCCTGCCACGCACCGACCAGGGCGCCGAGGACCAGGCAGAGGACGACGGCGATCGGCCAGGGGATGCCCCACTGGGTGATCATGACGCCGGCCATGGCGCCGGTGAACGCGACGACCGAACCGACGGAGAGGTCGATGTGGCCGGCGATGATCACCATCACCATGCCGATCGCGAGGATCAGGATGTAGCTGTTCTGGACGATCAGGTTCGAGACGTTGATCGGGGCCAGCGTGATGCCGTTCGTCGTCACCTGGAAGAAGATGACGATGACGATCAGCGCGATGAACAGGCCGATCTGTCGGAGCTGCCCGGTGAGGTAGCTGGCGGCGGACTTAAGCGCGTTCATTGACTGGGGTCTCCCGTTCCTGGGTCATGTACTGCATGAGGACTTCCGGCGACGCCTCGGCGCGCGGGACGTCGGCGGTGATGGTGCCCTCGGAGAGCGTGTAGATGCGGTCGCAGATGCCGAGCAGCTCGGGGAGTTCGGAGGAGATCACGATGATCCCCTTCCCCTGGTCGGCGAGCGCGTTGATGATCGTGTAGATCTCGTACTTCGCGCCGACGTCGATGCCTCGGGTCGGTTCGTCGAGGATGAGCACGTCCGGGTCGGAGTACATCCACTTCGACAGGACGACCTTCTGCTGGTTGCCGCCGGAGAGCTTGCCGGTGATCGCGTTGACCGTCGGGGCCTTGATGTTGAGGTCCTTGAGGAACTTGCGCGCGATCGTGGTCTCCTCGGAACCGTTGACGAAGCCCCAGTTGGCGAGCTTCCCGAGCGCCGAGCCGGAGACGTTCCGCTTGATGTCGTCGATCAGGTTGAGGCCGTAGCGCTTCCGGTCCTCGGTCGCGTAGGCCAGGCCGTTGTCGATGGCGGCCGTGACCGTGTTCGTCTTGATCGGCGTCCCGCGCTTGTAGACGGTGCCGCTGATGCCGGTGCCGTACGAGTGCCCGAAGACGCTCATCGCGAGCTCGGTGCGGCCGGCGCCCATCAGGCCGGCGATGCCGACGATCTCACCGGCACGGACGTTGAGGTTCGCCTGGTGGATGATCTCGCGGGAGGCGTCCAGCGGGTGGTGGACGGTCCAGTCCTCGATGCGCAGGAGCTCTTCGCCGATCTTCGACTCGTGCTCCGGGTAGCGCGTGGAGAGGTCGCGGCCGACCATGCCGCGGATGATGCGGTCCTCGGAGACCTCGCCCGCGTGCATGTCGAGCGTCTCGATGGTCTGCCCGTCGCGGATGATCGTGACCTTGTCGGCGATCGCCTTGATCTCGTTGAGCTTGTGGCTGATGATGATCGCCGTCATGCCCTCGTCCTGCAGCGAGCGGATGAGCTCGAGCAGGTGCGCGGAGTCGTCGTCGTTCAGCGCTGCGGTGGGCTCGTCGAGGATGAGGAGCTTCACCTTCTTCGACAGCGCCTTCGCGATCTCGACGAGCTGCTGCTTGCCGACGCCGATGTCCACGATCTTCGTGATCGGGTTGTCCTTGAGGCCGACGCGCTGCAGGAGCTTGGCGGCTTCGAGGTTCGTCTTGTTCCAGTCGATGAAGCCGCCCTTGGAGCGCTCGTTGCCGAGGAAGATGTTCTCGGCGATCGAGAGGTAGGGGCTCAGTGCGAGCTCCTGGTGGATGATGACGACGCCGGCTGCCTCGGAGTCGTTGATGTTCGAGAAGCGGACCGGTTCGCCGTCGAGCAGGATCTCGCCGTCGAAGGTGCCGGTCGGGTAGACGCCCGACAGGACCTTCATGAGCGTGGACTTGCCCGCGCCGTTCTCACCGCAGATCGCGTGGACCTGGCCCCGTTCGACCTGGAGCGAGACGTTCTGCAGGGCCTTGACGCCGGGGAACGTCTTGGTGATGTCGCGCATCTCGAGGATGGTGTCCGCCACGGGACCGCCTTCCGTTGGGGCGCCGGGACGGCGCGCGAGTGGAGGGGAGACAGGACGGGAGGCGCGGTGCGGGCGTGCACCGCGCCTCCCGGTCCGTCAGGGGGTTGCGACTACTTGAGGTCGGCCTCGGTGTAGTAGCCCGAGTCGATCAGGACCTTCTCGTAGTTGTCCTTCGTGACGACCGTCGGCTGGAACAGGTACGTCGGGACGACCTTGACCTTGTTGTCGTAGGTCTTGGTGTCGTTGACCTCGGGCTTCTTGCCCGACAGCAGGTCCTCGGCCATGCTCGCCGACTTCTCGGCCAGCTGACGCGTGTCCTTGTAGATGGTCGAGTACTGCTGACCGTCGACGATCGACTTCACCGAGGCGGCCTCGGCGTCCTGACCGGTGATGGTCGGGAGCGGGCGGTCGCCGGAACCGAAGCCGGCACCCTGCAGGGCAGAGATGATGCCGATCGACATGCCGTCGTAGGGCGAGAGGACGCCGTCGAGCTTGGTGCCGCCGGAGTAGGACTTGGCGACCAGGTTCTGCATGCGGGACTGGGCCTTCGCCGGGTCCCACTGCTGCGTCGCGGCCTGGGTGAAGCCGTCCTGGCCGGAGCCGATCTTCAGCGTGCCGTCCTCGAGGTAGGGCTTGAGGGTGTCCATTGCGCCGTTGAAGAAGAACGTGGCGTTGTTGTCGTCGGGCGAGCCGGCGAAGACCTCGATGTTGAACGGACCCTTCTCGTCGGTCTTCTTGCCGTCCTCGTCGAGGAGGCCGAGACCGGTGAGGAGCGAGTTCGCCTGGTCGACGCCCACCTTGTAGTTGTCGAACGAGACGTAGTAGTCGACGTTCTTGTTGCCCGTGAGCAGGCGGTCGTAGGAGATCACCTTGATGCCGGCCTTGGCGGCGGCGTCGAGCTGGTCGGAGAGCGAGCCGCCGTCGATCGAGGCGACGATGAGGACCTTCGCGCCCTTGGTGATCATGTTGCTGACCTGCTGGACCTGCTGCGGGATCTTGTTGTCCGCGTACTCGAGGTCGACCTTGTAGCCGGCCTTCTCGAGGTCGCTCTTGACGGCGTTGCCGTCCTTGATCCAGCGCTCGGACACCTTGGTGGGCATCGCGACGCCGACGAGGGCGCCCTTGTTGTCGGTGCTGCCGCCGGCGTCGCCGGTCGCCGAGCGACCGCCGCCGGAGCAAGCGGCCAGGGAGAGAGCGAGGCCGAGGGCTGCGACGCCCGCGACGATCCTGCGCTTCTTCATCGAAGTACCTCTGTTCCTCTCGCGTCGGCATCGACGCGTTCAGGTGCGGGGCTGCTGTGTCCCGCTGGGGATGTGATGCTCCAAGTGAGCGCTCACATCATGTGGTCTCCGTGGGGTCGTGTCAACTCGTCGAGACCAGATCGGGATGTCGCGTCCCCGAACTGGTGTCGCGGTACGGTGACCGGATGACGACGACCGCGACGCCGAACGGCAGGGGACGCAAGGCCCCGACGATCTTCGACGTCGCCGAGCGTGCGGGCGTCTCCCACCAGACCGTCTCCCGTGTGATCAACGGGGACCCCACTGTCCGGGAGCAGTTCCGGACGAAGGTCACCGACGCCGTCACCGCACTCGGGTACCGGCCCCGGGCTGCTGCGCGGGCACTCGCCGGCGGACGGAGCCGCGCCCTCGGTCTGGTCAGCGCGGGCGATGCGCTCTACGGACCGTCCAGCACCGCGATCGGCTTCGAGCGTGCTGCCCGGACCGCGGGGTACCACGTGCTGCTCTCGACGCTGCCGGACGACCCGAGGCCCCTCGACCTGTCCGAGGCGCTGTCCACGCTGCTGGCGCAGGACGTCGCCGCCGTGGTCCTCGTCGCCGCCGACAACCGGGTGCTCGACGCCCTCGCGTCGCTGACGCTGCCGGTCACGGTGCCCGTCGTCGTCGCGAACGCGGTGCAACGGGACGCCCTGCCGACCGATCTGGTCGTGCCCGGGAGCGGCGGGGCGACGATCTCCGCGGTCGCCATCGACCAGGCGGCCGGTGCGAACCTGGCGTTGCAGCACCTGTTCGACCTCGGCCACCGTCGGATCGTGCACATCGCCGGGCCGACGGTCTCGCAGGAGGCCGAGGTCCGCCGTGCGACCTACGAGCGGACCATGCGTGCCCGGGGTCTGACGCCGGTCGTGTACGAGGGGGACTGGACGCCGGCCAGCGGGTTCGCGGCCGGCCGCGCGATGGACGCCGCGACGGTCGACGCCGTGTTCGCGGGCAACGACCAGATGGCGCTCGGTGTCCTGCACGCCTTCGCGGAAGAAGGACTCCGCGTGCCGGACGACATCGCCGTCATCGGGTTCGACGACGTGCCGGAGGCCGCGCACTTCACACCGCCGCTCACCACCGTGCGGCAGGACTTCCAGGCGATGGGGGAGCGGGTCCTCGCCTCGGCGCGGGCGCTGCTCGAGGGCGGGCTGCACGACGACGCGCTCCTGCAGCCCGAGCTGGTGGTGCGGCGCTCGGCGTAGTCGCCCTGCTCGGCAGGGCTCAGCGCCGCCCGGCGTAGCCTCTCGCCATGACGACGACGTCTCCCTCGACCGGCCCGGTATCGCCCTCGACCTCCCGGCTCCGCCCGCTGCCGCACGGTGCGCTGCGGCTCACCGGCGGCTACTGGGGCGAGTGGCAGGAGCGCAACGGGAGCGTCGTCCTGCGGCACTGCGAGGACTGGATCGAGCGGATCGGCTGGGCCGGCAACTTCGACGGTGCCGCGACCGGCGTCGAGTTCACGCACGCCGGCATCGAGTTCGTCGACTCCGAGGTCTACAAGCTGCTCGAGGCGATGGCGTGGGAGCTCGGACGCACCGGGGACCCGGAGCTCGCGGAGCGGTACGAGCGGCTCGTCGACCGGGTCGCCGCCGCACAGGACGACGACGGCTACCTGCACACCGCGTTCGGTCGCCCCTGGCAGCGTCCGCGCTGGTCCGACCTCGAATGGGGCCACGAGCTCTACTGCATGGGGCACCTCATCCAGGCCGCCGTCGCGCGACTGCGCACCGCCGGCAGCGGCCGACTGGTCGACGTGGCCGTCCGCGTCGCCGACCACCTGGTCGGGGTGTTCGGGGACGGCGGACGGGAGGCGGTGTGCGGCCACCCGGAGATCGAACCGGCGCTCGTCGAGCTGGGTCGGGCGACCGGCGACCACCGGTACGTCCGGCTGGCGCAGTTGTTCGTCGACCGCCGGGGGAACGGGCTGCTCGGCCCGATCGCGTTCGGACCGGAGTACTTCCAGGACGACCTGCCGGTGCGCCAGGCGGGCGTCTGGCGCGGGCACGCCGTCCGGGCGATGTACCTGGCGGCCGGCGCGGTCGACGTCGCGGTGGAGACCGGCGACGCCGAACTCGTCGCGGCCGTCGAACGGCAGTGGGCGAACACCGTGGCGACCCGCACCTACCTGACCGGGGCGATGGGGTCGCACCACCAGGACGAGTCGTTCGGCGCCGACTTCGAGCTGCCGCCGGACCGTGAGTACGGCGAGACCTGCGCGGCGATCGCGTCGAACATGGTGTCCTGGCGCCTCCTGCTCGAGACGGGGGAGTCGAAGTACGCGGACCTGATCGAGCGGACCCTGTACAACGCGGTGATGGTCGCACCGCGCGAGGACGGGCGGGCGTTCTTCTACGCCAACACCATGCACCAGCGGGTGGAGGGTGCGGTCCCGCCGGAGGACGACCTCAGCGCGCGGGCACTGTCGAGCCTCCGGGCGCCCTGGTTCGAGGTCTCGTGCTGCCCGACGAACCTGGCCCGGACGCTGGCCAGCGTCGAGTCGGTCTTCGCGACGATGACCGACGACGGCCTGCAGCTGCACCAGTACGGCGACTACGACGTCGACACCACCCTGCCGGGCGGCGCCACGGCCGCGTTCCGGGTGCGCTCGGGGTGGCCGGCCGCGGGCACGGTCTCGGTCGAGGCGACCGCGGCGAGCGGGACCCCGGTGGCGCTGCGCCTCCGGGTGCCGTCCTGGGCGTCGGAGGCCGTCCTCGAGACCCCCGACGGCGCCCGGTCGGTCGACGGGGAGGACACCGTCACCGTCGTGCGGACCTTCGCCGTCGGGGACCGCGTGACCCTCACGGTGCCGGTCGCCGCTCGGCTCACGGTGCCGGACCCGCGGATCGACGCGGTCCGCGGCACGGTCGCGGTCGAGCGCGGCCCGCTCGTGTACGCCATGGAGTCCACGGACCTCGGCCGCGACGTCGGCGACGTCGTGGTGCAGCCTGGGTCGGACCCGCTCGACGACGGACCGGACGCCGTGCGCATGCGGGTGCGCCAGCGCACGGTGCACCGTGTCGGGCCCCTGCCGTACGGCGACCCCGACGTGCAGGAGACCGAGCCGGAGACGGTCCGGCTCGTGCCCTACGCGACGTGGGGCAACCGCGGGCCGTCCACGATGCGGGTGTTCCTGCCCGTCGCCTGACCCGGGTCGCTCCCGCCGCGACACGGCCGGACGAGTTGTCGGGTGAGCGCTCACGCGCTACGGTGTGAGCGCTCACTCGACGGCGAGAGCAGGAGGCCCACCATGAGCGACGACCGGACCCGCGAGATCGCGGACGGCCGCACGACCCTCGGCATCGAACTCGGGTCGACCCGGATCAAGGCGTGTCTGGTGGGCGAGGACCTGACGGTCATCGCCGCGGGCTCCCACGAGTGGGAGAACGAGTTCGTCGACGGCCGCTGGACGTACCCGTTGGCCGCCGTCGAGACCGGCGTGCGTGCCGCGTACGCCGCACTCGTCTCCGACCTGCAGGAGCAGCACGGCTCGGTGCCGACGACGTTCCGCGCCGTCGGCGTCTCGGCGATGATGCACGGCTATCTGCCGTTCGACGCCGACGGTGAGCTGCTCGTGCCGTTCCGCACCTGGCGGAACACCTCGACCGGCCCCGCTGCGGCTGCGCTGAGCGACGCCCTCGGCTGCAACATCCCGCTCCGCTGGTCGATCGCGCACCTGTACCAGGCCGTCCTCGACGACGAGCAGCACGTCGCGCAGACCACGGGCATCACGACGCTCGCCGGGTACGTGCACCGCCAGCTCACCGGGCAGGACGTCCTCGGGGTCGGCGACGCGTCGGGCATGTTCCCGATCGACCCCGCCACCGGCGACTACGACGCCCGGATGCTCAGCACCGCGCAGGACCTGATCGGCGTCCCCGACCTCCGCGCACTCCTGCCCGAGGTCCGCGTCGCCGGCCAGGACGCCGGCACCCTGACCCCGGCGGGCGCCGCCTGGCTCGATCCCACCGGCACACTGCAGCCGGGTGCACCGCTCTGCCCGCCCGAGGGAGACGCCGGCACCGGCATGGTCGCCACGAACGCGGTCGCCCAACGCACCGGCAACGTCAGCGTCGGCACGAGCATCTTCGCGATGGTCGTGCTCGAGCGGCCGCTCGGCACCCCGCACGAGGAGCTCGACGTCGTCACCACCCCCGCCGGCGACGCCGTCGCGATGGTGCACTGCAACAACGGCGCCAGCGAGATCGGCAGCTGGGCCCGCGTGTTCGGCCGGTTCGCCGAGGCCGCCGGCAGCCCGGCCGACGCCGACTCCGTGTTCCGCACGCTGCTCGACGAGGCCGCCACCGCCGACCCGGACGCCGGCGGCCTGCTCGCGGTCAACTACCTGGCCGGCGAACCGGTCACCGGTGTCGACGACGGCCGACCGCTGCTCCTCCGCGCCCCCGACGCCCGCTTCACGCTCGGCAACCTCGTCCGCGCCGAACTCATGGGCGCCTTCGCCACGCTCGCCATCGGCATGGAGGTCCTGCACGGCGAGGGCGTCACCGTCGACCGGATGACCGCGCACGGCGGGCTCTTCCGGACGCCCGGGCTGCCGCAGCGCCAGCTCGCCGCCGCACTCCGCGTGCCCGTGGCCCTCGAGGCGACCGCCAGCGAGGGTGGGGCGTGGGGCATCGCCGTCCTCGCCGCCTACCTCGAGCACGCCGCCGACACCTCGCTCACCCAGTACCTGGAAACGACCGTGTTCGGGACGGCGGACTCGGACGTGGTCGACCCGGACCAGCGCGACGTCGACGGGTTCACCGTGTACCTCGACCGTTTCCGCGCGGCGCTGCCGATCCAGGCGATCGCCGCCGCGGTCCCCGGCACCCGCGACGCGGCCACGTCGAGCGGCGAGCCGACGACGGCACCCGGCCCGGGCCTCCCGACCGAACACCAGCAGGAACAGGACGTGAACTGATGACCGACGACACCACCCGAGCGGCCGTCGCCGCAGCGCGTGAGCGCGTGGCCCGACTGCACGGCGAACTCGTCCGCTACGGCCTGGTCATCTGGACCGGCGGCAACGTCTCCGAGCGCGTGCCCGGCACCGACCTGTTCGTCATCAAGCCGAGCGGCGTCGTCAGCGAGGACCTGACGCCGGAGAACCAGGTCGTCTGCACCCTCGACGGCGTGCCGGCCGAGGGCTGGGGCAACGAGCACGGCCCGTCCTCCGACACGGCCGCGCATGCCTTCGTGTACCGGAACATGCCCGAGGTGAACGGCGTCGTGCACACCCACTCGACGTACGCCACCGCGTGGGCCGCCCGCGCGGAGGAGATCCCGTGCGTGATCACCGCGATGGCGGACGAGTTCGGCGGACCGATCCCGGTCGGCCCGTTCGCGATCATCGGCGACGACTCGATCGGCCGCGGCATCGTCGACACCCTCGGCGGACACCGTTCCCGGGCAGTCCTCATGCAGAACCACGGCGTCTTCACGATCGGCAAGGACGCGAAGGACGCCGTCAAGGCCGCCGTGATGTGCGAGGACGTCGCACGTACGGTCCACATCGCGAAGCAGGGCGGTGACCTCGTGCCGATCGCGCCCGAGGACGTCGACCGCCTGTTCGACCGATACCAGAACGTCTACGGACAGAACCCCGAAGGAGCCATGCGATGACGCAGGACAACGTCGACCCCCAGGCCACACTCGACGGCTACGAGGTCTGGTTCCTCACCGGCTCACAGGGCCTCTACGGCGAGGAGACCCTCCGCCAGGTCGAGGAGCAGAGCCGCGCGGTGCACGCCGAGCTCGCCGGCGCCCTGCCGGTCCGGCTCGTCTGGAAGCCCGTCCTCAAGGACGCCGACGGCATCCGCCGCGCCCTCATCGAGGCCAGCGCCGACGACAGGGTCATCGGCGTGACGACGTGGATGCACACGTTCAGCCCCGCCAAGATGTGGATCGGCGGCCTCAACGCGCTGACCAAGCCGCTGCTGCACCTGCACACGCAGGCGAACGTCGCACTGCCGTGGGCGGACATCGACTTCGACTTCATGAACCTCAACCAGGCCGCGCACGGCGACCGTGAGTTCGGGTACGCCCTGGCACGGATGGGCGTGCGCCACGCCACCGCCGTCGGCCACGTGTCCGACCCGCGCGTGCAGCAGCGGGTGTCCGACTGGACCCGTGCCGCCGCCGGCGCCGCCGCGATCCGCGAGCTCAAGCTCACCCGCTTCGGCGACAACATGCGCTACGTCGCCGTCACCGAGGGCGACAAGACCGAGGCCGAGATCGAGCTCGGCGTGCAGGTCAACACCTGGGGCGTCAACGACCTCGTCGCGGCCGTCGAGACCGCGACCGCGGACACCGCCGCCGTCGACGCGCTCGTCGCGCAGTACGACAGCGCCTACGACCTGGTGCCGGAGCTCCGGGCCGACGGTGCGCGACGCCAGTCCCTCCGCGACGGCGCCGCGATCGAGCTCGGCCTCCGCGCCCTGCTCGCCGAGAACGGGTCCGCCGCCTTCACCACGAACTTCGAGGACCTCGGCACGCTCAAGCAGCTGCCCGGTCTGGCGGTCCAGCGGCTGATGGCGGACGGCTACGGCTTCGGTGCCGAGGGCGACTGGAAGACCGCCGTCCTCGTCCGCGCGATGAACGTCGCCGGCGCCGGACTCCCCGGTGGCGCCTCGCTCATGGAGGACTACACGTACGACCTGACGCCGGGCGCGGAGAAGATCCTCGGTGCCCACATGCTCGAGGTCTCGCCGACCCTGACGTCGTCGACCCCGACGCTCGAGATCCACCCGCTCGGCATCGGCGGGAAGGACGACCCGGTGCGCCTGGTCTTCACCGCCGACGCCGGCCCCGCGGTCGTCGCCGCACTGAGCGACACCCGCGACGGCTTCCGCCTCACCGCCAACGTCGTCCAGGTCGTCCCGCCGACCGAGGCGCTGCCGAACCTGCCCGTCGGCCGGGCCGTCTGGGAGCCGCAGCCGTCGTTCCCCGTGTCCGCCGAAGCCTGGCTCACCGCCGGTGCCGCACACCACACGGTGATGACGACGGCCGTCGGGATCCAGGTGATCGAGGACCTCGCCACCATGATCGGCACCGAGTTCCTGGTCATCGACGAGCACACCACGCTGCGCGGCTTCCGCGACGAGGTCCGCACGCAGCAGACCTGGCACCGGCTCGACCGGGGCTTCTGAGCCGGTCGGGAGGCCTACGATGAGCGACGTGATCGACGACGACACCACCACCGCAGCCCACACCCGCACCAACTGGGCGGCGAACGTCACCTACTCGGCGAGCCGCCTGGCGGAACCGACGAGCGTGGACGAACTCCAGCGGCTCGTCGCCTCGACCCCGCGCCTGACGGCGCTCGGGTCACGGCACTCGTTCAACACCATCGCCGACACCGACGCGGTGCAGGTGACGCTCACGGGCCTCCCGCCCGAACTCGACGTGGACTCGGACCGGCGCGTGGCCCGCGTCGCCGCCGGCCTCACGCACGCGCAGGTCGCCGTCGGCCTGGAGGCCCGTGGCTGGGCCCTCGCGAACCTCGCGTCCCTGCCGCACATCTCCGTCGCCGGCGCCGTCGCGACGGGCACCCACGGTTCCGGCGTCGGCAACGCGTCGCTCGCCCAGTCCGTCGTCGGACTCGAGATCGTCCGGGCCTCCGGCGACGTCGAGGTCGTCGGCGCGGATGACCCCCGGCTCGACGCGCACCGGGTCGCCCTCGGCGCACTCGGGGTCGTCGTCGCGGTGCACCTGGCCATCGAACCGACCTACCGCGTCGCGCAGACCGTGCACACCGGCGTCGGCTGGGACGTCGTCGACGCCCAGTTCGAGTCGATCATGTCGGCCGGGTACAGCGTCAGCATGTTCACCGGGTACACCGATGACGGCATCCGGCAGATCTGGACCAAGCGGCGCGAGGACCGTGACGACGCCGTCATCGACCTCGCCGCCCTCGGTGCCGTCGCCGGCGTCGAGCCGATCCACCCCGTGCCCGGCAGCGAGACCGCGGGCGTCACCGAACAGGGCGGCGTGCCCGGACCCTGGCACGAGCGACTGCCGCACTTCCGGTCCTCGTTCACGCCGTCCGCGGGCGAGGAGATCCAGGCCGAGTACATGATCGCCGCGAGCGATGCCGTGCCCGCGATCCAGGCCCTCCGGCGCATCGGGGACGCCATCGCGCCCGTGCTGTTCGTCTCCGAGATCCGCCGCATCGCCGCCGACGACGCCTGGCTCGCGCCGAGCTCCGGACGGGACTCGGTCGCCTTCCACTTCACGTTCCGCCGACAGACCGAGGACGTCGCGGTCGCGCTGCCCCTCATCGAGAACGCCCTCGCGCCGTTCGGTCCCCGGCCGCACTGGGGCAAGGTCACGGCGGCGAGCGCTGAGCGGCTGCACCAGGTCTACCCGCAGCTCGGCGCGTTCTCGGCGCTGGCGCGGGACCTCGACCCGGAGGGGCGCTTCCGCAACCCGTTCCTGGAGCGTGTGCTCGCCTGACCCCGGATAGACCTCCTGGTGTCATCGCCGGCGGACACGAGGAGCGTCAGGCCAGTCCCGGGCTTCACTCGTTCGCTCTGAGCGCGGTCCGGCGGTCGCGCGCTCGACGACGAGCCCACCGGCGTGATACACGTATTCCAGTGTCATCACGGCTCGGAGGGTGCAACGCATGGACGTCATCGGATCGCATCTCGTACCGTTCCTCGCACTCGTCCTGCTCGGCACCGTCGGGCTCTGCGGCGTGTTCGCCTGGCAACTCACCGCGCCGTTGCGGCGAACGTACCGGGACGAGGTCGGCAGTGTCGGACGGGCGGCGCCGGAAGACGTCGACGCGGAGTGAGGAGGGTCACGAGTGGGACCGCGGCGGTCCTCACAGGGGATGTCGGGGGACTGCACCGCTGGTCCACCGGGTCGTCGCCGGGACCGTACATGTGAGAACGCAAAGGTCAGGTATGGCGAACCTGAACCGCATCCTCGGCATGGCCTCGAAGGTCATCGACAAGCAGCTCCAGAAGCGCTCCGGCCAGCAGCCCGGCAGCGGGCAGCAGCCCGGGGGTGTGCAGCAGTACCGGCAGCCCGGCCGACCCGGCGGGACGGACTGGCGGGGGCTGGTGCGCACCGCGGCGGAGAAGCTGACGGGCGACGACCGCGGGGGCCAGCAGCACCAGCAGTCTGACCACCCGCGCTCTGGCCAGCAGCAGCCGTACGGCCAACAGCAGCGATCCGCGCCGCAACAGCCGGGCGCAGGGCAGGGTCGCGCCCACGCGAACGAGGCCGAACGGGTCGCGATCGCGAAGTACGACTACCTGCTGAAGACCGCCGACCCCGAGCGCCTCGAGCAGGCGCACCACGACGCGTTCGCCCGACTCACCCCGGAGCAGCGGCAGCAGGTCCTGCAGCGACTCAACGCGGAACTGCCGCAGCACGACCAGGGGACCGATGCCTCCGCGGCAGGTCTCGCCCGCACCGCGACCCGGGGTGAGACGAGCCGTCCCGGGACGATGCGCAAGGTGCTCGGCGGCGCCGCGATCGGTGGCGGTGCCCTGGCGGTCGGCGGTCTCGCGGTCGCGGTCGCCGGCGGTGCGGTCCTCAGCGCGGCCGCCGGACCGGTGCTCGCGCAGGCGGCGGACCTCGGCGTGGACTTCGAGGGCGTCGCGGCCGGCCTCGGCGACACGGTGGGCGGCGGGCTCGGCGACCTCGGCGGCAGCGTCGAGGGCGTGGCCGCACAGGGGGAGCAGGCGCTCGGCGGTCTCGGCGAACAGGTCGGGAACCTCGGCGAGGGCTTCCAGTGGCCCGGGATCGGCGACTTCTTCGACCGCTGAGCCGTCTCTGGAGACCGCACGGTCTCCAGATCGCGACCACCGTTCGGGAATGGCGGACGACGCCGACGACTTGGAGTGTTTCGTCGTGCGTCGTCCCGCACGCGCGGGATTCGGAACGGATCCGGGCGCGGTGCCAGGATGGACGCCGCCCACCCGGCACCCCCGAACAAGGAGACCCGTCGTCATGAGACGTCCGAAGCGCCTGACCATCACCGCGGCCGTCGCCGCCGCAGCGGCCCTGGTCCTCACGGGCTGCTCGGGCGGCAACGCCTCCGACGACGCGAGCGGCGGGACGGACAAGGGCGGCACGCTCAACATCCTCACGTCGCAGACCGCGTTCCACCTCGACCCCGCGACGAGCCAGAGCCTCGGCATCACCTCGATGGGCCTCGTCGCCCGTCGCCTCACCACGTGGGACGTCGAGCCGGGCAAGACCGCGAAGGTCGTCCCGGACCTCGCCACGAACACCGGCGTCGCGAGCGACGGCGGCAAGACCTGGACG
Organism: Curtobacterium sp. MCPF17_047; assembly: GCF_003234045.1. Taxonomy (NCBI): domain Bacteria; kingdom Bacillati; phylum Actinomycetota; class Actinomycetes; order Micrococcales; family Microbacteriaceae; genus Curtobacterium; species Curtobacterium sp. MCPF17_047. Next base: position 63,919 of record NZ_QKSF01000009.1, read on the forward strand.
TACACGCTGAAGGACGGCGTCGAGTTCCAGGACGGCACGCCGATCACGACGAAGGACATCAAGTGGGGGATCGAGCGCTCGTTCGCGCCGACCCTGTCCGGTGGCCTCAGCTACCACAAGTCGCTCCTGGTCGGCGGCAGCGACTACCGGGGGCCGTTCGAGGGCAAGAGCCTCGACAGCATCGAGACCCCGAACGACAAGACCATCGTCTTCAAGCTCAACGACGCGTACGGCGACTGGCCGTGGCTCGCGTCGATGCCGGCGTTCACCCCGGTCCCCGAGGGCGAGGGCACCGACACCGGTGCGTACGACCTCAAGCCGGTCGCGTCCGGCCCGTACCAGGTGCAGTCGAACCAGCAGGGCTCGCAGGTCACCCTGGTCCGCAACGAGGCCTGGTCCGCGAAGACCGACGAGGTCCGCACCGCCGGCCCCTCGAAGATCGTCTTCAAGGAGAGCCAGGACCCGTCCACGGTCACGCAGACGCTGATCGCCGACAACGGTGACGCGAAGAGCTCCTTCGGTGCGATCTACCTCGGTGCCGCCGAGCTCAACCAGGTCCGGAGCAACCCGTCCGCGCAGGACCGCCTCGCCACGTCGAAGGCCGGGCCGATCAGCTACATGGCGATCAACACGCAGCGGGGCGAACTCAAGGACCTCAAGGTCCGTCAGGCCCTGCAGTACGCGGTCGACCGGAAGTCGTTCCGGATCGCCGCGGGCGGTGCTCTCGCCGGCACGTACGCCTCGACGCTGATCACGCCGGGCATCGCCGGACGTCAGGACTACGACCTCTACAAGACGAGCGCCACGGGTGACGTCGACAAGGCGAAGTCCCTGCTCGAACAGGCCGGTGTCTCGGACCTCAAGCTGACGCTCGTCACGCAGAACGACCCGACGTTCCTCGCCCAGGCGCAGGCCCTGCAGGCCGGACTCAAGCGCGCCGGCATCACGGTCACGCTGAAGCCGCTCGACTACGACTCGTTCACGCAGGCCACCACGAACGGCACCGACTTCGACCTGTCGCTGTCGAGCTGGCAGCCCGACTTCCCGAGCGCGAACGCCAACCTGCAGCCGCTCTACGACTCGTCGCAGATCGGTGGCGGTGGCTACAACGTCTCGAAGTACAGCAACCCGGAGGTCGACGCGCTCATCGCGAAGGCCAGTGCGACGGTCGACCAGGACGACGCGCAGAAGACCTGGGCGAAGGCGGACAAGACGATCATGGCCGACGCCCCGGTCGTGCCACTGATGTACGCCAAGCAGTCGTTCCTGGCCGGCTCGGACGTCCAGAACTTCCAGATCGCCGACTTCCCGGCGTACCCGAACTACCTCAAGGTCTCGCTCAAGCGGTGACCGGTCCCATCCTGGAAGTCCGTGGGCTCCGCGTCGCGTTCGGCGACGCGGAGCCCGTCGTCCGTGACGTCTCCTTCGACCTGACGCCCGGGCGGGTGCTCGCGCTCGTCGGGGAGTCCGGCTCCGGCAAGTCCGTGGGTGCCATGAGCGTGCTCGGACTCCTGCCACCGCAGGCGCGTGTCGAGGGCAGCGCCCGGTTCCGCGGCGAGGAGCTCGTCGGTGCACCCGTCGAGGAACTCCGCCAGGTCCGCGGTGCCGGCATCGGCGTGGTGTTCCAGGAACCGATGAACTCCTTCACCCCGGTGCTGTCGATCGGGACCCAGATCGCCGAAGCGGTCCGGGCGCACCCGACGTCCCTCGACCGCGCAGGGGTGTCCGCGAGGGTGGACGAGCTCCTCCGGTCCGCCGGCCTCGACGACCCGGCGCGGATCCGGAAGGCCTTCCCGCACGAGTTGTCCGGCGGGCAGCTGCAGCGCGCGATGATCGCGATGGCACTGGCCGGTGACCCGGTCGCGCTCATCGCGGATGAGCCGACCACAGCGCTCGACGTCACCGTGCAGGCGGGGATCCTCGACCTGCTCCGGACCCTCTGCCGTGACCGCGGGCTCGCGGTGCTGCTCATCACGCACGACATGGGTGTGGTGGCCGACGTCGCCGACGAGGTGCTCGTGATGCGCCGGGGAGACCCCGTCGAGCACGGCCCGGTCGTCGAGCTGTTCGCGCACCCGCAGGCCGAGTACACGCGGGCGCTCCTCGCCGCCGTCCCCGCTCTGGGCCCCCTCGTGCCGGTCCCGCCGCGCCGCGGAGCTCGCGGAGCGGCGGGGCGGCCGAGCTCGCGGGGAGAGGCGCGTCCCACCTCCGCCACGGACGGCACCTCGGCCGAGACTCGCCCTGGCGGACACGACGCGGCCCCGGGGAGCCGCGATCTGTCCGCGGACGCGGGACTCGGCGCGGTGCCGATCGACGACGCGAGGCGCGCCTCCCGGCCGGTGGTCGCGCGCCTGCGCGACGTCGGCGTGCGGTACTCGCGCCGCGGCGAGCCCACCGTGTCGGGCATCGACCTGGAGCTGCACGCCGGCGAGACCCTGGGCCTCGTGGGGGAGTCGGGCTCCGGCAAGACCACGATCGGTCGTGCCCTGGCCGGCCTCGTCCCGGTGGTCGAGGGGACGGTGGACGTCGACGGGCAGGACCTCCGCACCGCCCGCGGCCGTCGTCTCCGCGAGATCCGGAAGCGCGTCGGCATCGTGTTCCAGGACCCGGCCTCGTCGCTGAACCCTCGGCAGAGCATCGGATGGAGCATCGCCGAGCCGCTCCTGGTGCACGAGCCGAGCGCCGACCGACCGGCACGCGTCCGGGAACTGCTCCAGGCCGTGCAGCTCGACCCGTCGTGGGCCGAGCGGTTCCCGCACCAGCTCTCCGGCGGGCAGCGACAGCGCGTCGCCGTGGCACGGGCCCTGGCGCTCCGGCCGGCCCTGCTCATCGCCGACGAACCGACCTCGGCGCTCGACGTGACCGTGCAGGCAGCGGTGCTCGACCTGCTCCGAGACCTGCAGGACGAATTCGGGTTCGGGTGCCTGCTGGTCAGCCACGACCTGGCCGTCGTCCGACAGCTCGCCGACCGTGTGGCCGTGCTGCACCACGGGCGGATCGTCGAACACGGCACGACCCAGGCCGTCCTCGACGACCCGCAGGAGGACTACACCCGCATGCTGCTCGCCGCCGCACCGGTCGCCGACCCCGCCAGGCAGGCGGAACGCCGCCGCGCCTGGCGCGGATGGGAAGGGGTGGTCGCATGACCGCGAACGTCGTCGACCGTCCGGTCCGTCCGGCTCCGGGCTCCGGCACCGGCTTCCGTGCCGTCGTCGGCCGCATCCGTCGTGACCGGTGGGCCGTGGTCTCCGCGGTCGTCATCGCCGTCTTCGTCGTGGTCGCCCTCGCCGCGCCGCTCATCGCCCGGATCAGTGGGCAGGACCCGTACGGCTACCACGTCGACGCCCTCAACGACTTCGGCGCACCCCGCGGTCCCCTCGGTGGGATGAGTGCGCAGCACTTGTTCGGCGTCGAACCGCTGACCGGTCGGGACCTCTTCGCGATCGTCACCTACGGCGCGCGGACGTCGCTCGGCATCGGGCTCGCCGCGACCGTGGTGTCGCTCGTCATCGGCGTGCTCGTCGGCGTCACCACCGGCTTCTTCGGCGGTTGGTACGACCGGGTGCTCAGCCGGGTCGTCGACGTGATGTTCGGCTTCCCGTCGCTGGTGTTCATGATCGCCCTGACCGCGATCGTGCCGACCTCGTTCCCGAAGCCCGTGCTGGTCGTGCTCGTCATCGGGTTCTTCGGCTGGCCGGCGGTCGCGCGCGTGATCCGCGGGCAGACCCTGTCCCTCCGCGAGCGGAACTACGTCGTCGCCTCGACGGCGATGGGGGCAGGCCGCTGGCACGTCATCCGGACCCAGCTCCTGCCGAACCTGGCCGCGACGATCACCGTCTACGCCACCATCTCGATCCCGTCGATGATCGGTGCCGAGGCGGCGCTGTCGTTCTTGGCCGTCGGCGTCACCCCACCGACGCCGTCCTGGGGGCGGAGCATCGGCGACGCCGTCGGATGGGTGCAGACCGACCCGATGTACCTCGTCTTCCCGGGAGCCGCCCTGTTCCTCGTCACCCTGGCGTTCAACGTGCTCGGCGACGCCCTCCGCGACGCACTCGACCCGCGAGGAGGCACCCGATGATCGCGTTCCGCTTCGTGCTGTTCCGGGTGCTCGGCGCCGTCGTCGTGCTGCTCGTCGTCGCCGCGATCACCTACGCCCTGTTCATGCTCCTGCCGACGAACCCGGCGCGCGCGATCTGCGACAAGCCCTGCACCCCCGACCGGCTGGCGCAGGTACAGGCGTTCCTCGGCACCGACAAGCCGTGGATCCTGCAGTTCACGGCCTACCTCGGCGGGATCTTCACCGGTCGGTCGTTCGGCAGCGGCGTCTCGGCCGTGCAGTGCGCCGCGCCCTGCTTCGGGTACTCGTTCCAGCTGCACGAGAGCGTCACCACGCTCATCGTCGACCGGCTGCCGGTGACGGCGTCGATCGCGATCGGTGCCGCGCTCCTCTGGCTCGTCGCCGGTGTGCTCGGTGGGACCGCCTCGGCGCTCCGACCCGGCTCTGCCCTCGACAGAACCGTGATGACGGTCGCGGTGGCGGGGGTGTCCTCGCCCGCGTACCTGATCGGGCTGCTGTCGATCCTGCTGTTCGGGTTCGTGCTCGGGATCCTGCCGACGAGCGGGTACGTACCGCTGACGGAGGACCCGGTCGGCTGGCTGACGCACCTGGTGCTGCCGTGGTGTGTGCTCGCGTTCATCAGTGCCGCGATCTACGCCCGGCTCACCCGCGGCGAGATGCTCGAGGCGATGGGGCAGGACTTCGTCCGGACCGCCCGCGCCAAGGGTCTCCGTGAGCGCCAGGTCGTCGTGCGGCACGGGCTGCGGACGGCGATCCTGCCCGTGGTGACGCTGTTCGGCCTGGACCTCGGGACCCTGCTCGGCGGCGCTGTCATCACCGAGAAGGTGTTCTCGATGCAGGGGCTCGGGGCGCTGCTCATCGACGCGGTGCACACCCTGGACCTGCAGGTCGTCGTCGGCTTCACGGTGTTCTCGGCGTTCCTGGTGGTCACCGCGAACGTCGTCGTCGACCTGGTCTACGCGGTCGTCGACCCGCGGGTGCGCCGCCGGACGTAGGGCGAGCCTCCCGTCCTGCGCTGCCCGCCCGTGGCGCAGGCCGGACCCGGACAACAGGATCCGGCCCGAACCACGAGATCCCTTGGTTCGGGCCGGTTCCTGTTGTGCGACGCCACGCGACGCCACGCGACGCCACACCACGCGACGCGACGCCACGCCGGCCGGCCGCGGCCGACCGGCCGCGCGGCCGCCGCCCGCGTCAGAAGTACGTGATGCCGTGCGGGGTCCGGGGCGGCGTGAGCATCGCGCGGAGGAGCACCGGCGCCGCCGGGTCCATCGCACGCAGCAGCCCCGCCGCCGCGAGCGTCACCGGTGAGACCGACCCGATCAACAGCGCGCCGAGGTCGGCGACGTCGAGCGCGATGTCGGAGCCGGCCACGTCCGTGTCGGATGCCAGGCGCGTGACGGTGCCACGGGCCTCCCGGACGTCGAGCCGGTACGTGCCGGAGGCGTGGCCGAGCGAGTCGGTGACCGCGATGGTGAGCGAGCCGTCGGCCGCGTACGGGCGGGACTGCAGCACCGCGGCGACGTCGAGGACGCGCAGCCAGACGTGGTCCTCCTCGTGGTCGACGTCGTAGGTGCGAGCGTCCGCCAGCGCGGCGACGATCGGGTCGTCCATCCGGGACCGCTTGTAGACGACGACGTCGTTGAGGTCGATGGACAGCAGGAACTCCCACAGCGACAGGTACGCGGCGTCGGTCGTGTACACCAGGTCGACGATCTCGACGCGGGTGTCCTCGCCGGTCCTGCCCTCGACGACGCGCCAGGTGACGTAGCCGTCGACCTCGTCGGAGTCGTCGGGGCGGTGCACGGCGGCGCGGACGTCCTTGGCCTTCTGGCCGTCGGGACCGAGCTCCCCGAACACGATCGGCCAGGTCCCGGTGTTGCGCACCATCGAGCCGGGCGTGCGGGCATGGAAGCGGGTGAAGACGTCCTGGCCGACGCCGTCCGCCAGCCACTGTGTGGTGACCATGACGACCGTGCCGGTGGTCGGGGCGAGGAACGGCAGCGCCCGGGCACGGCGGACGTGCACGGCGCGCTCGCGGATGGCGCAGCCGAATCCGAAGCGGCGGTAGATGGTGCCCTCTGAGGCGGTGAGCGAGGCGACGGCGTAGCCCTCCTCCACCCCGCGCTCGAGTGCGTGCGTCATCATCCGGCGGAGGATGCCGCGCCGACGTTCGGTCGGGCGGACCGTCACGGCGGACACGGCCTGGGTCCGGATCGCGGTCCCGTCGCCCCAGCTGAGGTCCTTCGGGAACCACGTGAACGTGCCGGCGGGCCAGGTCTCGTCGACGGACCCGGCGACGGGCCGGTTGACGTACACGCCGAGGAACGTCTCCTGGTCGGCGACGAAGTGCGACGCCATCCGGGCGGCACCCTCGTCGGACTCCGGAGGCTCGTGGAAACCGACGCCCACGGCGTCCATCCAGGCGCGGGTGGTGGCGTCCGGCGCCCCCTGGTCGTCGGTCTGCGGGCGGAACTCGCGGAGGTCGTAGCGGTCGGTGGATTCGTCGTTGATCAGAGCCACGATCCGACCCTACCGGGGAGCCGGTCGGGGACAGTGGGCATGCCGCATCCACACCCCGGGGGACCCGTGTGATGGCGGGCACGCCCCGGAGCAGTGCACCTGCGAGCGTCAGGCACCGGGGCGGAGCAGCATGGGACCCGCGCGTCGAGCGACACGTGTCGGCCAACGGAGGCCACGCGCTCCCGCGGAGGAGGTCCCCACATGAAGGCACTGCGATACGTCGAGGTCGGCAAGCCGCCGGTGGTCGTCGACATCCCGATCCCCACCCCCGGCCCTGGGCAGGTGCTGCTCAAGGTCACTGCCGCCGGTGTCTGCCACTCGGACGACTACGTGATGAGCCTGCCCGAAGAGGCCTACCGCGACCAGCACTACCCACTGCCGCTCACCCTCGGCCACGAGGGCGCCGGTGTCGTCCACGAGCTCGGCGAGGGTGTCGACACGGCCCTGCAGGTGGGCGACGCAGTCGCGGTCTACGGACCGTGGGGTTGCGGCTACTGCCACAACTGCTCGACGGGACGCGAGAACTACTGCACGAACGCGGACGCCCTCGGCATCCGTCCGCCCGGCCTCGGCAACCAGGGCTCGATGGCGGAGTACATGATCGTCGACGACCCGCGGCACCTCGTGCCGCTCGGCGACCTCGACCCCGTGCAGAACGTGTCACTGACCGATGCGGGACTCACGCCGTACCACGCCATCAAGCGGTCCCTGCCGAAACTCGGTGCGGGCACGTACGCGGTCGTCATCGGCTCCGGCGGGCTCGGCCACGTCGGCATCCAGATCCTCAAGGCACTGTCCGGCGCGACCGTGATCGTGCTCGACGTCAACGAGGACAAGCTCGAGCTCGCGAAGCACGTCGGCGCGGACGTCACGCTGATCAGCGACGCGTCCGCGGCCGCGAAGATCCGTGAGATCACCGGCGGCCTCGGTGCGAACGCGGTGTTCGACTTCGTCGGCGCCGACCCGACGATCGCGACGGCCATCGCGGTCGCGGGACTCGACTCGGACGTCACGATCGTCGGGATCGGTGGCGGCACCGCCTCGTTCGGCTTCGGATCGATCGCCTACGACGCGGCTGTCCGCGTGCCGTACTGGGGATCGCGGAGCGAGCTCATCGAAGTGCTCGACCTCGCCCGTGCCGGCAAGGTCGACGTCGAGGTGCAGACGTACTCCCTCGACGACGGGCCCAAGGCGTACGAGGACCTCGCCGCGAGCACCATCCGCGGGCGCGCGGTGATCGTCCCGTAGCGAGCGAGCGAGCGAGCGAGCAGGACTGGAGGGACGGAGCGGCCCAGCACCGTCCCTCCAGTCAGTCCGTCGCACCGGGCGGCGGGTCCACGAGCAGGCCGACCCGGTCGGCGAGGTAGTCGGCCAGTGGCACGTCGGTGCCGGCGGTCGCGGACCACCGCACACGGGGCTCGTCGTCCCGCACGAACAGCGTCGTGTCCGCACCGACGAGCGTGGCGTCGAGCGGGATCGGCGTCACACTGTGGTTCACGGTGTCCCCGGGCGCGAAGTGCCCCTTCGCCGCAGCCGCCCGGTACGCGCGACGGACCTCGGCGGAGACGGAGACGAACTGGGACCGCCCGGCCTCGGTCACACGCGTGATCGATCCCGTCGCCCAGACCTGGCCGGCGGTCTCGGGTGAGGACCCGAGCAGCAGCGCACCGACCCGCCAGACCCGCCCGAGGGAGCGGATGGTGGGGTCCCGTCGGATGCCGAGCACCGGCTTCGGTTCGACGTACTCCCCGAGCGCCTCGTCCCGCGCGCCCGCTGCCGCCAGTCGCGCCGTCGCGTCGTCGAGCAGGGAGCGTGCGCGCTGCACCCCGTCCACCCGACCGTCCGTCACCCGCCAGAGCCTAGACCGCGACCGGCGCCGGATCGACCCACCGCCACCCGCGCACCACCGGGGTACGGGTGCCTGTGGTGCCGCTCGGTGCGCAGCGCGTTGACTGGTCCTCCGGGTCACGGCCGCGCTGCGACAGCCGACGTCGTCGCCCGGTGGATTGACACCCTGACGATCCGCACGCGACGTCCGTCGGACCCGATGCTCGTCGACCCGACCACCGCCGTCCCGACGGCCGTGGAGCCCGACGAGGAGGACCCCGTGTCGCACGCCTTCGATCCCGTCCGCCCGCAGCCGATCCGGCTCGCCGACGTCGCTGCGGCGGCCGGGGCCCGTCCGCTGCCGTCGGTGTTCGCGGACGTGCACGTCACCGGGGCAGCCGTCGCCACCGAGGACCTCCGACCCGGGTGGCTCTTCGTCGCGGTGCCCGGTCGGCTCGGGCACGGCGTCCGTCACGTCGGCGCAGCCCGCGCGAGCGGTGCGGTCGCGGTGCTGACCGACGAGGCCGGGGCCAGGGAGGCGACCCGATCCGGTCTGCCGACCGTGGTCGTCCACGACCCGCGAGCCGTCCTCGGAGTGGTCGCCCGGACGGTGTCCGGCACCGCGGACCTCGGTTTCCCGGTGCTCGGCGTCACCGGTACGAACGGCAAGACCTCGACAGTCTCCGTCCTCGACGCCCTCATGCGGCGGCTCGGGTGGACGACGGCGATGACGTCCACCGCCGAGCGTCGCATCGCGGACCAGGTCGTGGCGAGCCGTCTGACCACCCCCGAGGCCACCGAGCTGCACGCCTTCCTCGCGCGGGCCCGGGAGCGTTCCGTCGACGGCGCCGCGATCGAGGTCAGCGCCCAGGGGCTCTCGCGGCACCGTGTCGACGGCGTGCACTTCGACGTCGCCGGGTTCACGAACCTCAGCCACGACCACCTCGACGACTACGCCGACATGGACGAGTACCTCCGCGCGAAGCTGCGGCTGTTCCAGCCGGACCGCGCCACCCGCGGTGTCGTCTCGCTCGACTCCGCCGCCGGTCGCGCGGTCGTCGCCGAGGCCGGGATCCCGGTCGAGACGATCACCAGCGAACCCCGCACGGTCGCGGACTGGCACGTGACGGTGCTCGACCAGCACGCGGACGGCACACGGTTCCGGATCGACGGCCCGGACGTCAGCATGACGACCGAGGTCCCGCTGCTCGGCCGGCACATGGCGGCGAACGTCGGCCTCGCCGTCGCGATGCTCCGGGCTGCGGGCATCCCGGCAGCGGACCTGGTGGCGGCAGCCGGCGGATCGCTCGACGTCGTCGTCCCGGGCCGGATGGCCGACGCGTCGAGCCCGACCGGACCGCGGGTCTTCGTCGACTTCGCCCACACCCCGGACGCCTTCGCGAAGAGCCTGGAGGCCATCCGGGCGTTCGCCACCGGGCCGGTCGGCATCGTCCTCGGTGCCGACGGCGACCGTGACCCGAGCAAACGGGAGGCCATGGGCACGGTGGCAGCGTCGCTGGCGGAAGTCGTCGTGGTCGCCGACCACCACCCGCGGTTCGAGGACCCGGACGGCATCCGGGCCGCGATCCTCCGCGGTGCGCACGGGGTCCGGGGAGCGACACGGGTCGTCGAATTGCCGGACCCGGCGCAGGCGATCCGTCATGCCCTGGCCGCGGTCGGGGACGACGGTGTCGTCTACTGGGCGGGACCAGGACTCACCGACTACCGGGACGTCCGCGGCGTGCACGTGCCGTACTCGTCCTTCCGGGACGCGCAGGCGGCGCTCGCCGAGGCCGGCCATCCGGCGAGGGAGGCCGTCTCCGCCTGCTGAGCGGGACGGTGGACGTGGTCCACACAGCGCTCCCGACGGCGAGCCCGAGCCTGTGCCGGGATGCCGACGAGGCCTGTGCCGGAATGCCGACGAGGTCTGTGCAGTTGCATCGAGTCGGATCGAGGAGGTCACATGGGCATCGTGCGGTGGTTGTTCGACGCGCAGCTCGTCATCGGCGACCAGACGGTGCTCTGGCGCGAGGTGATCGGCAACGTCTTCGGGCTGCTCAGCGCCCTGGGCGGGATGCGCCGCAAGGTGTGGGCCTGGCCGGTCGGCATCGCGGGCAACGCGCTCCTCTTCACCGTCTTCATGGGCGCGCTCTTCGACACCCCGAACCCCGTCAACCTGCTCGGTCAGGCCGGGCGCCAGGTCATGTTCATCCTGGTCAGTGTCTACGGCTGGTACCGCTGGACGCACCGCGCGGACGAGGCGACCACCGTGCTCGAGCCGAAGTGGGCCTCCTGGCGGTCCCGCGCACTGCTCGTCGTCGCGCTGGTCGGCGGCACCGCGGTCCTGACCCCGGTGTTCCGTGCCCTCGGCTCGTACGAGCCGGTGTGGAGCGACGCGTGGATCTTCGTCGGATCACTCCTGGCCACCTACGGCATGGCGAAGGGCTGGGTCGAGTTCTGGCTCATCTGGGTCGCGGTCGACCTGGTCGGCGTACCGCTGCTGTTCTCCGCCGGCTACTACGCCTCGGGCCTGATGTACGTCGTCTACGGCGCCTTCACCCTGGCCGGGTTCTTCGTCTGGATGGCACAGGGCCGGAAGCCCTCCGCCGCGCCGGTCACCGTCGGCTGACGGGAGGCCCGGGGGCGCCTCACGGAGACGGGCGTCAGCGTGCTCGGGTCCGCCGCCAGCCCGCGATCTGCTTCAGGCTGACCTTCGACCCGTACTGGGCGACCGAGTGCCGGAACAGGTACTCCGCGAACCAGAGCAGCACGCCCGCGACGACGAACACCTCGACGATGCACGCGATCGTCTCGACGACCGACAGGGACCCCACGGCGTTCCGCACCATGGCCGTCACCGGCGTGAACGTGGGGAAGTACGTGAAGAACGCGGCGACGGGCGACGAGGGCGTCGTCATCACGAAGAACGCCGCGTAGAGCGGGATGATCACCGCGAACAGCGCCGCCGACTGCAGCGTCGACGCGTCCTTGATCGTCGGCACCGACGCCCCGACCGCCACGAACAGCGCCGACGCCAGCAGCACCCCGCCGACGAGCAGCAGCGCCCCCGCGACCATCCGCCAGGGATCCAGCGCGACCGTGCCGACCCGACCGGCGACCAACGGCAGCACGACCGCCAGCGACAGCAGCCCGGGCACCAGGAACACGCCGACCTGCACGAGTCCCACGAGCAGCATCGCGATGACCTTGCCGCGGATCAGCGTGCCGGCCGTGACGGTGGTCAGGATCATCTCGGAGATCCGGTTCTCCTTCTCCTCGACCACGACGGTGACCATGCGGGCGGCGAGCAGGATCACCAGCCCGAAGAAGGCCGCCACGTAGAGCAGCGGCGGCACGATCGACAGCCAACCCGGCGCGACCCGCCCGTCGGCGTAGGTGGTGACCGTCGCGTCCGGTGGTGACCGGAGGATGTGCACGGCCTCGGCGTCGTCGACCTGCGCGGCGACGCTCTGCTCGAGCACCCGCTCCGCCAGGGCCGAGTACCCGGTGTTGGCGAACAGCCCACGGTCCGCTCCGAGCACGGTGACGGGCGTGCTCGACGGTGCCACCGGGAACTCGATGAACGCATCGAGGTGTCCGGCGCGGACGGCCGCCCTGTCTGCCGCGGGGTCGGTGGAGGGGGAGCCGCCCCACTTCGCGGCGACCGTCTCGGACACCAGCCCGGACCGGTCGACGTAGTGGAACGGCGTCCGGGCGGCGGAGCCGCTGGAGATCGCGGAGTCCGTGCCGGCGGCCTGCCCGACGCCGACGAGCAGCGACACGACGACGACGACGAGCGGGAGGGCGAGGGTGCCGATCCAGAACGCCGGCTTCTTCACCGCGCGGACGAACTCGAACCGGACGACCGTGCCCAGGCGGTTCATCGCGCTGCTCCGACCGCGACGGCCGGGCGAGCGGCGGACGCGGTCTCGGCCCGAGCGGCGTCCGCGTCGGCGTCGTGCCCGTACAGCTGCACGAAGATCTCGTCGAGCGGGATCCGGCGCATCTCGAAACCGGTCACGTGGACGTCGGCGGCCACGAGTTCGGCGAGGATGTCCGACCCGTCGGCCGCCGCCGCCGCGGTGGGCACCAGGTACGCGACGTGGCCCTCGTGGCGGGCGAGCCGGTAGCGGTCGGACCGCGGGACCGGCCCGCTGAGGGCGACCTTCGCGACGGCACCGCCGAAGGCGTCCTGCACCTCGGGGATCGTCCCGTACGCGGCGGCGACCCCGTCCTTGAGGAGCAGGATCCGGTCGCAGAGCCGCTCGACCTCGTCCATGTGGTGAGTGACGAGGACGACCGTCGCGCCGTCGGCCTTCCGCTCGTCGACCAGGTCCAGGAGCAGCCGGCGGTTCACCGGGTCCAGGCCCTTCGTCGGCTCGTCGAGGATCAGCAGCCGCGGCCGGTCCATGATCGTGATGCCGAGCTGCACCTTCTGCTGCTGCCCGCCGGAGAGCTTGTCGATGCGCACCTTCGCCTTGTCCGCCAGACCGACGCGCTCCAGGTAGTCCGTCGCCCACCGGGTCGCCGGGCCGCGGGGCATGCCGCGGAGGGCCGCGAAGTACGTCATGACGTCGATGACCGTCTCCTTCCGGTAGAGCCCGCGCTCCTCCGGCAGGTACCCGATGCCGCCCGTCGCGGGCCGGTAGGGTTCGCCGTCGATCGTCAGGGTGCCGGCGGTCGGGGCGGTGATGCCGAGGAGCGCGCGGATCGTCGTGGTCTTGCCGGAGCCGTTGCTGCCGAGCAGGCCGAACGTCTCACCGGGGGCGATGTCGAACGTCAACCCGTCGACGACGTTGCGGTCACCGAAGCGCATGACGAAGTCGCGGACGCTGATGCCTGCTCCGGCCACGGTGGACCCCTTCCGACGTGCCGACCCTACCGAGGCCGTCTGACGGACCGGTCTCCGGCGTCGCTGACGCGATCGGTACGCCGGTCGCGCCTCAGCGGGGGAGTGCGGCCAGCACCCGGGCCGCCTGCTCGGCGTCCTCGGCCGACACGTCGAGGTGTGTCACGATCCGCACCGTCGTCCGCCCGAGCTGCATCACCCGGACACCGGCCGCCGCAGCAGCCGCGACGAAGGCCGCCGGGTCGGACACCTCGGCGAAGACGATGTTCGTGTCCACCGTCCCCGGGTCGACGTCGAGCGCTGCCGCGATCGTCCGGGCGTTCGCGTGGTCCTCGGCCAACCGGTCGACGTGCTCGTGCAGGGCGTACCGGGCACCGGCGGCCAGGATGCCGGTCTGCCGCATGCCCCCGCCGTAGCGCTTCCGCCAGATCCGGGCTGCCGCGATCCGTTCGGCCGAGCTGACGAGCACCGACCCGACCGGCGCGCCGAGACCCTTCGACATGCAGACCGACACGGTGTCGAAGCCGCTGGCGAGCTCCCGGAACGAGGTGCCCGACGCGACGTGGGCGTTCCACAGCCGGGCGCCGTCCAGGTGCAGCCCGATGCCGTGCGCACGACCGAAGTCCTGCACGGCACGCACCTCGAGCTGCGGCTGGACGGTGCCGCCGCCGAAGTTGTGGGTGTTCTCGACCGCGATCGCCGTGGTCGACACCGAGTAGGCGCCCGCGTTGGGTTCGGCGATCTCCTGCACGGACTCGGCGACCAGCCGGCCCCGCTCCGACGCCCACGTCCGGGTCGTGATGCCGGAGAACACCGCCGCCGCCCCGAGTTCGGCGCGGACGACGTGGGCCTGGACGTCGGCGAGCAGCTCCTCACCCGGACCGACGAGCAGCCGCAGACCGAGCTGGTTCGCCATCGAGCCGGACGGGGTGAACAAGCCGGCCTCGTGCCCGAGGAGCTCCGCGACCTCCTGCTCGAGCAGGGTGGTCTCCGGGTCCTCGCCGAACACGTCGTCGCCGACCTCGGCCTCCGCCATCGCGCGGCGCATCGCCGGGGTCGGACGGGTGACGGTGTCGGAGCGCAGGTCGATCACCGGACAACGGTAACCCTGCCGACGGTCCGCTGGTGCACGGCCCGGCTACGGTGTGCGACATGCAGCCTCCCGCACCCGGAACACTCCGCATCCTGCACCTGTCGGACACGCACCTGACGGGCGACGGCGCCCTGCACCAGGGCACGGTCGACACGACCGCGGCGCTCCGCGCGCTGCTCGAGCACCTGGACACCGTTCCGGGCGTCGGCCTGGTGGTGATCTCCGGCGACGTGTCCGAGGACGGCTCGCCCCGGTCCTACGAGACGGTCCGGCAGACGGTGGGCAGCTGGGCCGAACGGCACGGTGCCGCGTTCGTCACCGTGCCCGGCAACCACGACCAGCGCGCCGGCTTCCGGCAGGTCCTGGTCGACGGCCACGTCCTCGGCGAGGGCGGACAGCCGCTCATGCACACCATGGAGTACCACGACCCGTCGGTGCCGGTGCGGGGGCAGTCGATCGTCGCCGGGCGGCGCGTCGTCACCGTCGACACCAGCGTCCCGGGGGCGGGGTACGGCGAGCTCGACGCGTCGGTGCTCGAGCACCTGCGCACCGTGCTCGCCGAGCCGTCCGACCACGGTTCCGTCGTCGTCCTGCACCACCCACCACTGCCCGCGCCGACCGCGCTGCACGACGCCCTGAAGCTCCGGAACCCGCAGGACCTCGCCGACGTGCTGCGGGGGACCGACGTCCGCGTCGTGCTCGGCGGTCACTACCACCACCACTTCGCCGGGTCGGTCGGCGGGGTGCCGGTGCTCGTGGCGCCGGGTGTCGCGAACGACAACGACGTCGCCGGACCGTACGAGCAGGAGACCGCGCTCATCGGCACCGGCGCGCTCGTGGTCGACCTGGCAGCCGACGGCTCGCTCTGGTCGACACCCGTCCGCCTGCCCCGCGCCGACGCGGACCAGCAGGCCCTGCACCTCGACGCGGCCGCCGCGACCCGGATCGCGGAGGCGTTCGGCCCGTCGTGACCGGCAGGTCCGGACGAACCACCTGACGGCCGGGAGGCACGTGGCGGCCCCGCCCCGCGCCTCCCGGCCGTCTCGTCCGCCTTCCCGACGTCCCGCCACCCACGGCCGGTCCCCGGAACCGGGCCGGTCCCTGCGAGTACCCCACATCCACGGACAGAGCCGTGGCTGAGGCGAGTAGGACGGAACGCACGACGTCCCGAGGAGGGTCTCATGCGAACCGGTAGCGCAGTGCAGTACGAGCGGTACGGCGACTTCGACGTGGTCGAGGTCGTGCCACAGGAACGGCCGAAGCCCGGACCCGGAGAGGTCGTCGTCGAGGTCATCGCCGCCGGCCTCAACCACATCGAGCGGTTCCTCCGCGAGGGCAGGTTGCAGGACCACGTCCAGGTCGACTTCCCCGCGCGACAGGGCGTCGACCTCGCCGGCATCGTCCGCGCCCGCGGCGACGGCGTGAAGGACCTGCGCGTCGGCGACGAGGTCATGGGCCACGCACCCGAGGGTGGCTCGCACGCCACATGGGTCGTGGTGCCCCGTGAAGCGGTCGTCATCAAGCCCACACACGTCGGGTGGGAGGTCGCCGGCGGGCTCTACCTGGCGGGCTGCACCGCCGTCGACGTGGTCCGGAAGCTCCGCCTGGGCCCGGACGACACCGTCGTCATCAGCGCCGCCGCCGGTGGTGTCGGCCACATCCAGTGCCAGCTCGCCCGCGACGCCGGCGCGACCGTGATCGGACTCGGCAGCCCACGCAACCACGACTACCTCCGCCAGATCGGCATCCTGCCCGTCGCCTACGGGGACGGTGAGGAGGCCCGGATCGCCGAGATCGCGAACGGCCGACCCGTCACCGCGTTCATCGACAACCACGGTGACGACGCCGCGCACGAACTGGCCCTCCGCCTGGGCGTGGACGAGAAGCGCTTCGTCTCGTCCGAGGCCCGGCGCGACGCCGAGCTGCGGTTCCTCCGGGCCCCCGCGTCCGACCCGGAGGCGAAGGAGCTCATCCTGTTCCTGGCGAAGGCCGTCGAGGACCGCCGCGTGCAGATCCTCATCTCGGGCTTCTACCCGTTCGAGTACATCGTGGACGCGTACGAGGACCTGGCCGAGATGCACTCCCGTGGCAAGGTCGTCGTCGGCATGCAGCCGGTCGAGACCGGAGCCCGACAGGACTGGTACCGGTCCGAGAAGGCCCGCGATCTGCGCGACCGGTACGCCGAGGAGAAGGCCGACGGCACGCTCGAGAGCGGCTCGCCGGCGTCCCGCGGGGCCGAAGGCGCGGTCTCGACCAGCTGACGTGCCGATCGAGGACGCCCTTGCCGTGGAGCGGAGGGCGTCCTCGGTCGCCTCCGTCCTCGGTTGCCGACGTCCTCGGGCGCCTAGCTGAGGATGTCCTTGCTGGTGAAGCGGCCGTACGCCAGCGCCCCGAACACGACCAGGTAGCCGAGCTGCAGCAGTGCGTTGCTGCCGAACGAGTCGAACGAGATCGGGTCGCGGAGCAGGTCGCCGAACCCGAGCCACAGGTGCGAGAACAGGTACGGGTGCAGCCAGTCCAGCTGCGGCAGCTGGTCGAGCACCTGCGAGACACCGGCCAGCACCACGGTCGCCGCCATCGCCCCGACCGGAACGTTCGTCAGCGTCGAGGCGAACAGCCCGATCGCGACCAGTCCGAGCATCGACAGGGTGACGTAGAGCGCGAGGAGCAGGGCGCGCGCGGCGTACGACCAGCCGCCGACCTGCGTGCCGGACAGCAGCGTCACCGGACCGATCGGGAACAGCACCGCTCCGATCGCCGCACCGACGAGCACGACGAGCAGGGTCGCGGCGAGGCAGAACGCGATCGCACCCGCGGTCTTGACCAGGATGAACCGCACCCGACCGGTCGGGGCGACCAGCAGGTACCGCAGCGTGCCGTGGCTCGCCTCACCCGCCACGGTGTCGCCCGCGACGACGCCGACGGTGAGCGGCAGGAACAGCGGGATCGACACGGTCAGGGCGGTGAAGGCGACGAAGAGGCCGTTGTTCGTGATGTCGCCGAGGAACGCCGGGCCGCCGCTGTCCTCACCGGTGGTCAGGCGGACGGCGACGGCGATCAGGATCGGCACGGCCGCCAGTGCCCCGAGCATCGCCCAGGTACGGCGGCGTCGGAAGACGAGCGCGAGTTCGGAGCCGAGCAGGGCGAAGGCACGCGACCGCCGCACGGGGGCGGAAGCGGGGACGACGCCGGCCCTCGACGGTCGCTCGGCAGTGGTCGGGGTGGGGTCAGCCAGCGACATCGAATCCCTCTCCGGTGAGCGCGACGAACAGGTCCTCGAGCGTCCCGCCACCGACGGCGATGCCCCGGACCCGGACGTCGGAGCGGACGAGTTCCGCGGTGATGGTCTCGGGTTCGACGTCGGCGACCAGGTCGGCGACGAGGACGTCCGACCCGCCGTCCCGTCGCGGTGCCAGACCGAGGCGCCCCAGGACGACCGCTGCCTGTCCGACGTCCGGGGTGCGGACCGTGACGGTGCGGGCACCGGCGGAGCGGAGGTCGTCGAGCGTGCCCTGCGCGACGAGCTGCCCGGTCCGCATCACGGCGGCGTGCGTGCAGACCTGCTCGATCTCCGCGAGCAGGTGGCTCGACACGAACACCGTGGTGCCGTCGTCTGCCAGGGAGCGGATGAGGTTGCGGACCTCGCGGGTGCCCTGCGGGTCGAGGCCGTTCGTCGGCTCGTCGAGGACCAGGAGTTCGCGGGGGGTGAGCAGGGCGTTCGCCAGACCCAGGCGCTGCTTCATGCCGAGGGAGTACGCGTGCGCCTTCTTGTCGGCGGCGTGCGTCAGGCCGACGCGGTCCAGTGCGTGCGCGACCCGGTCCTTGCGGCTCCGTGGGTCCGAGGTGGGGTCGGCGGCGTCGAACCGGGACAGGTTCGCGCGGCCCGACAGGTAGGGGTAGAAGGCCGGACCCTCGACGAGCGCACCGACGCGGGGGAGCACCGAGCGGAGCGCCGCGGGCATCGACTCGCCGAGCACCTCGATCGAGCCACCGGTCGCGCTGGAGAGCCCGAGGAGCATCCGGATCGTGGTGGTCTTGCCGGAGCCGTTCGGCCCGAGGAACCCGAAGACCGAGCCGCGGGGGACGGCCAGGTCGATGCCGTCCACCGCGCGCTGCTTGTGGAACACCTTCCGGAGTCCGTCGGTGCGGATCGCGAGGTCGGTGGTGGTCTCCGGTCCCGCCGCCGCTGCCGTGGCCGTGCCGGTCTGGGGCGCCGCGGCTGCGTCCGTACCCGTCGTCACTTCGCCGCGGCGACCAGGGCCGTGACCGGCACCGCGCCTGCCAGGACCCGGCCGTCGTCGGTCAGGTAGACCGACACGAGCGAGGTCTGGACGGCTCGACCGCCGGCCACCGCGGTCGTCAGCTGGTCGAGGAGCCCCGACGCGTCCGACCCGAGGCCGGCCTGGTCGGCGCTCCCCGCGGGCAGCGCCACGACGGTGTCCCAGCCGCTGCCGGAGACGGTCGGGCGGTCGGCGCCGGCAGACTCGTGGTGGCGCGCACCCGGGCCCGGGCGGGCGTCGGACAGGTCCTTCGAATCGACGTCGGCACCGGTCGGCGGGGTGAAGTCGAACAACCGTGCTGCCGGCGCTCCGTACTCGAGACTGGTGAACCCGACCTGGAACGCCGGGTCGTCCGCGCCGGTGGCCGTGACGGTCGCGCGGAGCGGGAGCCCGGTCTGCTGGTCGACCCCGAGCTGGACCGAACCGACCAGGGTGTCCGAGGACTTCGGAGTGAGGGTGAGCAACCAGGCGTCGTGCCCCGCGACCGAGGTCGCAACGGGCTTCGAGACGGTCGTGGTCGGCGTGATCGCGTCGATGGCCTGCTCGGCGACGTCCGACGGAGTGGCCGTGCCGCTGGCGTGGGACTCGGCCGACCGGCTGGGCAGCGTGGTCTTCGTCGCCGCGCGCTCCTTCGAGTCCCACGTCCACACGGTGCTGCCGTTGCGGATCAGGTCCTGCTCGGCGAGCTGCTCGGTGACCTGCACGCGCTGCTTGCTCGGTCCGTCGACGTAGACGCGGGCGGTGTGCGATGCCGTGAGCAGGCTGAGGGCGTCCGAGGCATCGCTCTCGAGCGAGGAACCGCCGGCACCGGCGGGGAGTTCCGGCAGCCCCAGGTCGCTCGTCTGTGCGAGCTTGCCCGAGTACTGCGCGTCGGACGACTTCGCGATGCTGGCGATGACGGCAGCCGCGGTCGGGTCGTCGCCGGCGATCGGGGTGGACGCGGCCTGCGCGATGACGGGAGCGGCGACGGCACCGGCCACGACGACGGGTGCGATCAGGGCTGGCAGCCAGACGGACTTCTTCATGGGTCGATCCCCTCGGTGGAACGGCAGACCTCGGTGGAGCATCGGAGTCGGCAGCACCGTACGTCCGACAGCCGACAGAACGCTGTGCTCCGGCCACCCCTGCGGCCGGAGCACAGCGTCCGTGGTCTCAGTCGTCCGAGCGCTCGTAGGACCGGATCGCGTCGACCTTCCCGGCGCTCGCCGAGGTGGGGTCGAACGTGTATCCGAGCCACTCCCGGACCAGGCGTCGGGCGAGTTCGGACCCGATCACACGTTGCCCGAGGCAGAGCACCTGGGCGTCGTTGGACAGCACCGAGCGCTCGACGCTGAACGGGTCGTGTGCGGTGACGGCTCGGATGCCCGGCACCTTGTTCGCGCTGATCGCCACGCCGAGACCCGTGCCGCAGACCAGCAGGGCCCGGTCGGCATGGCCCGCGGCGACGAGACGGGCCGCCTCGACGGCGACGTGGGGGTACGCGGTGTGGGCGTCGGCGTCGACCCCGACATCGGTGAGCTCGGCGACGCGCGGGTCGGCGGCGAGGTCGGCGCGCAGCACCTCCTTCAGGGTGAAACCGGCGTCGTCGGACCCGATCGCGATGCGGAACGTCATGCGTGCACTCCTCTGTTCGTGGTGGTGGTGCTACCGGTGGTGTCGGGCTGCTCGTCACGGCCTGCCAGGACCTCGCCGATCCGGGTGAGGAGCATCCCCATCGAGACAGCACCGGCGTCCGGCGTCCCGAGGCTCTTCTCGGCGAGCGGGCGTGCCCGGCCGACCCGCGGAGTCAGCGCGGCGGTCGCCTCTGCCCGCCGGACGGCGACCTCGGCGGCGGTGGCCCAGGCCTCGGGGAGCGGCCGACCGGTCGTGACCGCCTCGGCGAGTTCGTCGACGAACGGCAACAGCGCGTCGAGGAGCGTCTTGTCCCCGCGCTGCGCCCGACCGAGCTGGACGATCGCCTCCGCGAACGCCGCCGCGGCGTCGACCACCATCGGCGGGGTGACCTCGTCGGCGTCGTCTCCGATCGACGCGCCGAACGCTTCGAGCGCCGCACCCCACAGGACGCCGGACGTCCCGCCGGCCTCGGCCGCCCAGGCCTCTCCCGCGCGTCCGAGCAGGAAGCCGACCCCGGCGGACCCGTCGATGCCCTCGACTGCCCGGCGAGCGGCGCCGACGCCCTTCACCATCCCGCGTCCGTGGTCCCCGTCACCGGCCACCGCGTCGATGCGACCCAGTTCGTGTTCCTGCTCGCGGAGCAGTCCGTCCATCGCCAGGACCGCGGCGCGTGCTGCCTCGCCCGCTCGACGGGAGGCCGGGGTCGCGTCCGGGACGACGGACGCCGTGGTCGCCGCCTCGGTCGCGACGTCCGCCGGGACCAGTGCCGCGACCGGTGCGGCGGACTTGCGGTACGCCGGCGTGTGGGCATCGGCTCGCCAGAGGCGCTCGAGTTCGTCGTCGAGCCACTGCAGGGTGAGCGAGCAGCCGCCCATGTCCAGGCTCGTCACGAGTTCGCCGACCTCGGGTTCGACGACCTCGACCCCCGCGGCCGTCAGCAGCGGAGCGATCCGGCCCCACAGCAGGAACAGCTCCTCGTACTTCGTGTCCCCCAGGCCGTTCAGGACGGCTGCGACCCGACGGGGCGCCGTCGAGTCACGCACCGCTGCGTCGAGCGGGGACTCCGCCAGCAGACGCTCGACGAGCAACTCGGCCAGGGCTCGTGCCGGGAGCAACGGGACGTCCCGGATGCCCGGCTCACCGTGGATGCCGAGCCCGAGGCCGAGGTGTCCGGCCGGCACGGTGAAGAGCGGCCCGTCCGAACCCGGCAGGGTGCACCCGGAGAAGGCGACCCCGATGGTGCGGGTCCGTCCGTTCGCGTGTCGACCGATCCGCTCGACCTCGTCGAGGGACGCACCCTCGGCCGCGGCGGCACCCATCGCCTTGAACACCGCGAAGTCGCCCGCGATGCCGCGGCGACGGTCGGCCTCGTCGCCCGAGGCGACGTCGTCGGTGACGACGACGATCCGGGTGTCGATGCCGGCCGCACGGAGCCGCTCCGCAGCGAGCCCGAAGTTCATCGTGTCTCCGGCGTAGTTGCCGAAGGACAGCACGACCCCGCGGCCCTGGTCGGCGGCCCTCGCGACCGAGTAGACCTGCGCGGCCGACGGCGAGGTGAACACGTTGCCGACGACGGCACCGGTCGCGAGCCCGGGTCCGACCAGCCCGCTGAACGCCGGGTAGTGCCCCGAGCCTCCGCCCACGACGACCGCGACCTGCGGTGACGCGTCGGCGGTCGGCAGGGTCACCACCCCGCCGGTGACGCCGCGCACCCGGTCGGCGTACAGGGCGAGCCAGCCCCTGAGTTGGTCCTCGGCGAAGTCCTCGGGGTCGTCGCAGATCGTGGTCATGGTGTGGTCCTCCTCAGGGACTTGTGGGTGGGTGGCATTGCGGTCATCTGTCTCAGGGCTGCGCATCGGTCGTCGGGGCCGGCGGCACGCGGAGTCGGCCGACCATGACGAAGGCGCAGGCGTAGAGCCCGACGAAGGTCCACGTGACCGCGGCGCCGTCACCGCCGAGCGCGAAGACCGCGGCGACGACCCCGGTACCGAGGAACGCGGCGCCCCCGGCAGCGGTGGTGTACATCGCCATCGCGGCGCCCCGGTGCCGCGGTGCGAGCGCCGGCATGATGGCGCCCATCGGGACGAAACCGGCGAGCGAGCAGCCGAATGAACACCCCGCGACGACGGCGAGGACGTAGCCCCAGTCGGAGCCGGCCGGGACGAGCTGTGGGACGTACCACCAGGCGAGCAGGCCGATCGCGGAACCGACGACACCGAACCACCGCACGGTACGGACCCACCCGATGCGGTCTCCGACCCAGCCGAAGAAGGCGTTCACCAGGACGTTCGTCGCGTAGACGCAGACGGTCATCAGCAGCCAACGCCCCTGTCCCCAACCCCGGTCCTCGGCGATGACGACGGGCAGGACGATGAACATGCCGAACTCGGGCGCGGTGTTGATGAGCCGGACGAGGAAGCCCATGAGCACCTGTGGTCGGGTGACAGTGAGCCGGAGGCCGCTCGTGAGGACCCGGCCTGCGCGCTCCTCCCGCGGCGCGATCCGCTCGCTCGGCAGGTGGACGCCGAAGTGCGCGAGTGCCCAACCCGCCGCGACGAGGACGATCGACGCGGTCATCGCGCCGGTCTCCCCGACGACGCCACCGCCGAGGACCGGGATGGCGCCCAGGGCGACCAGGGAGCCGAGGGTGGGCAGGCCGCCGGTGAACGCGACGGAGAACCAGCCGACCGCCGCGCCACGCCGTTCCGCCGGCGCGGTCACGTTCACCCAGACGAGGAACGCGAAGGCGAAGAGCGGGTGTCCGAACCCGCGGAGGGTGTACGCGACGGCGGTGATCGGGACGCTGCCCAGCTGCAGCCCGCCGAGGAACAGGAGCTCGAAGACGACCCAGACGACCATGCCCAGGGCCATCACGCGGCGGGGTCCGACGAGGTCGGACAGTGCTCCGGACAGGTAGCTGCCGACCAGGGTGGCGAGGCTCGCGGCGGTGACGATGGTCGCGACCGTCGTCTCGGGGCTGCCGAGGACGGTGACCAGGTGCGGCGTGACGAAGTTCGACTCGACGCCGACGCCGGTCATGGTGACGAGGACCCCGAGGAGACCAGCGGCCAGGGGACTGGGGATCCCCAGGCGGTCGAGCGCGCCCGGGCCGGCCGGACGCGCGCGAGGGAGGAGGGGTTTCGTCGACGTTGACATGTTCGCTCTCGATCGCGGGACTATGTGACATCGGGTATGTTACCCACTCATGTCCCACTCCTCGCACCACGACCCTGCAGCAGACGACGTCGCAGCGGCCCTCCGCTCCGGTCCGGTCAGCGTCGACCACACCAATGCCTTCGCCGGCCGGGTGGCGGTGGTGACCGGTGGCGCCTCCGGAATCGGCGAGGCCATCGCCCACGCGCTCGCCGAGCGCGGCGCCCGGGTCGCCGTCGTCGACGTCCGCGCGGAGGCTGCTGCCGCCGTCGCGGCCGACCTCGTCGGTACCGGGCACCTCGGTACGGCCTGCGACGTGACCGACCGAGCTTCGGTGGACGCCGCGGTCGCGACCGTGATGGCCGCCACCGGCCGTGTCGACGTCCTCGTCAACAGTGCGGGCATCGTGGCCCTCGGAGCGGCCGAGGACCTGGGTGCCGACGCCTGGGCACGGACGCTCGACGTCAACCTCACCGGCACGCACCGGGTGGCGCAGGCGGTGGGGCGGCACATGCTCGCAGCCGGGTACGGGCGCATCGTGAACATCGCGTCGCAGGCTGCGCACGTCGGGCTCGACGGGCACGCCGCGTACTGCGCGTCGAAGGCCGGTGTCCTCGGCCTCACCCGGGTGCTCGCGCTCGAGTGGGGACGTCGGGGTGTGACGGTCAACACGGTGTCGCCGACCGTCGTGCTCACCGCGCTCGGGCGCTCGGCGTGGGCGAACGACGCGGGCCTGCGCCACCAGGACGAGATCCCGACCGGGCGGTTCGCCACCCCGGCCGAGATCGCGTCGGCCGTGCTCTTCCTCGCGGGCGAGTCCGCAGCGATGGTGAACGGTGCGGACCTCCGGGTCGACGGTGGTTTCACGATCCGGTGACGCGGTCGGCGTTACGATCGCGGTGCCGTCCGCACGCCCGACGGCACCGCACCCGGGAGGCCCGCGCTCGATGTCCGACAGAACCCCGTCCGCATCGGCGCCGTCCGTTCCCGCTCCGGTCAGCCCGGACCGGCCCGGGTCGGCGACGCCCGCACCCGAGGGCCAGCGGTCCCGGTTCCCGCTCGACACGGTCTACCAGGCCGCGCGGATGTACTACCTCGAGGACGCCACGCAGAACGAGATCGCCACCCGTCTCGGGGTGTCCCGCCCGACGGTGAGTCGACTCGTGTCGGAGGCCCGCCGTGCCGGCCTGGTCCGGATCGAGGTCGTCGACCCGTTCCAGGACGAGACCGTCGCCCTGGCAGAGCGACTGCAGGTGGTGCTCGGGCTCCAGGCCGTGCACCTCGCCGCCGTCACGCACACCGCGACCCTGGGCGTGGACCTCGCCGAACCGGTCGCCGCCGCCGTCGAGGGGATGCGCCTGGCCCCGGGCGACGCCGTGCTGATGTCGTCCGGCAGCACCGTGCACGCGATCGCGCACGGAGCGATGCCAGCGATGCCGGGCGTGCAACTCGTCCCGACCGTCGGCGGTCAGGCCGACCCGAACCAGTGGTTCCAGACGAACGAGATCACCCGCGCGGCCGCGGAGCGGTCCGGTGCGATCCCGACGTTCCTGTTCGCGCAGGCCCTGCCGTCGGAGGCGCTCCGGGCCTCCCTGGACGAGGACCCCGCGTTCCAGCACGTCGTCGGGCTGTGGAGCCGAGCGAAGGGCGCGATCCTGGGGATCGGCGCGCCGGTCGTGACGCGGGACGCGATGGCCCGCGGGCTGCCGGTCGACGACGACGTGTTCGACCGGGCGACCGGCGACGTCTGCCTCAACTTCACCGGCCCGGACGGTGAGCCCATCGAGTTCCCCGGCAGCGACCGGATGGTGCGGACCTCTCGCGAGGTGCTCGCCGCCGTGCCCCACGCGGTCGGCGTCGCCGTCGGTGCGGTCAAGGTGCCGAGCATCATCAGCGCCGTGCGCGGCCGTCTGGTCAACGAGCTGGTCACGGACGCGGCGACGGCCAGGGCGCTGCTCGACGCGCTGGCCTGAACCGTCGGCGGCCCGGTCCGTCGGCGGCCCCGTCCGTCAGTGGTCCGGTCCGTCAGTGGTCCTGGTCGGCCGGGAGGCCCGGATCACTCAGCGCGCGTGCCGCACGTCCCACAGGTGGTGGACCGGGTCGTGCGCGTAGTAGACCGCGAGGGTCGCCACCGTGAAGCCGCTGCCGTCGGAACGACGTCCGGTGCGGTCGAGCTGGTCGTCACGGACGGCGGCGAAGGCCCGGGCGGCCCGACGGGCGGCGGCCGTCAGCTCCTCGGTGACCGCCGCGGGGTCCTGCTCGCCGTAGCGCTCGGCGACGGCGGTGGCGTCCTGGTCCCAGTTCGGGAACAGCGGGTCGTCCTCGGCGAGCATCAGCTCGAGGCGCTCGGTCATCTTCCGGTGCACGTCGCGGACGTGTGCGCCGTACTCGAGTGGTGACCAGGTCGCGTCGTCCGGGCGCTGCCGGACGTCGTCGCGGCGCAACCGCTCCGGCCACCCCGCGGTGTTCGCGTCGATGAGTTCCGGCACGTCGCGGATCGTCGTCGTGCCGCCGTCGAAGCCACAGTCCGGGCAGGCCGACTCGATGACCCAGGTCCAGTTCTTCGTGTCCGGTTCGATCGCCACGGCCAGACCGTAGCAGTCACCGGACCCGGCAGGGCGGTCCGTAGGGTGAGGCCATGCGACTGCTGCTCGTCCGCCACGGACAGACCCCCGCCAACGTGACCGGCCTGCTCGATGCCGAAGTCCCCGGGCCCGGCCTGACCGACCTCGGGCAGGAGCAGGCGGACGCGCTGCCCGCAGCCCTCGGCGACCGGGGGATCGAGCGGCTCTTCACCTCGACCATGGTCCGGACGCAGATCACCGCCGCACCGCTCGCGCGTGCGCTCGACCTGGAGCCCGTGGTGCTGCCGGGCCTCCGTGAGATCGAGGCCGGCGAGCTGCAGGGCAAGCGCGACACCGTGTCGGTGCAGAGCTACCTCGCCGTGGCGTACGCCTGGGCCGCGGGAGACCTCGACGAGCGGATGCCCGGCGCCGAGGACGGCCACGCCTTCTTCGGCCGCTACGACGACGCCGTCCGGCGGATCGAGGAGACCGGCGCCGAGGTCGCGGCGGCGTTCAGCCACGGTGCCGCGATCCGGATCTGGGCCGCGGTGACGGCGCAGAACGTCCCGAACGACCTCGGCCGGAACCGGCGGCATCTGGAGAACACCGGCGTCGTCGAGCTCGAGGGCTCGACGACGGACGGGTGGCGCCTCGTGGACTGGGCGGGCGAGCCGACCGGCGGCGACGACCTGGCGGATCTGAGCGCGCAAGACCCGACCGGCGAGCGGTTCTGACGGGGCCGGTCCGGGCCTCCCGTCCGGGTCCCCGCACAACGCAAGGCGGGCGGCTCCACGCAACGGGATGTCGTTGCGTGGAGCCGCCCACGTTGCGTGTTGCGAGGGGTCAGGCGAGCTGCGACGCCGACGTCAGCGGCACGATGACGCGGTGCGACTCGCGCAGCACGTCCAGGGTGCGCTGGACCTCGTCGGCACGGTCCTCCGCCGTCCAGTCGAGGGTCTCGGCCATCACGTCGGCGAGCTCGTCGAGCAGGTCGATCGTGACGCCACCGACGAACGCGAGGTTCGTGCGGCGCAGCACCACGTCGACCAGGTGCACGGCCTGCTCGCGCTCGGCGAAGTACCGGACCTCGGCGCGGGTGAGCGTGGCGTCGGACTCGAGCGGCTCGACCGGACCGGTGACCAGCGCGTCGACGACCTCGGCGGCACGGGTGCCGTAGCGGTCGAGCAGACGGTCGACGGTCTCGGATGCGAGGCCGTCGCGGTGCGACTTGATCCACAGGGCACGCTGCCCGTCGGTGGTGGGGAAGTCCTTGCCACCGCCGATCGGCATGCCGGTCGTGTCGACCTTGCGGGTGATGCCGAGCTTCGTCGTGACGTCGGTCGACAGGTGTGCGGCGAGGGCACGGAAGGTCGTCCACTTGCCGCCCACGAGCGACAGCACGGTGGTGTCCGGCAGTCCGGCGATCGCGGTGTCGACGATCCGGTAGTCGCGGGACACGAAACCGGGGGCCGTGTCCTCGTGACGGGGGAGCGGCCGGATGCCCGAGTAGCTGTAGACGATGTGGTCCCGCGTGACCTCGATCTGCGGGAACACGTGCTTCACGAGCCCGAAGAAGTAGTCGATCTCCTCGTCGGTCGTGACGACCGGCTGCGACGGGTCGGCGTCGATGTCGGTCGTGCCGATGAGGACCCGGCCCTTGAGCGGGTAGATGAGGACGATGCGGCCGTCGTTGTTCTCGAAGAACAGCTCGCGGCCCTTCGTCGCCTCGAGCAGCTCGGGGTTGTCGACGACGATGTGGGAGCCCTTCGTGCCGCCCATGTACTTCGTGCCGCCGCCGAACGCCTCGTTGGTCAGGTCGGTCCAGGGGCCGGACGCGTTCACGACGACATCCGCCGTGAACACGAACTCCTCGCCGGTCTCGCGGTCGCGGAGCAGGACGCCGCCGTCGCGGGCGCCGACCGCCTCGACGTAGTTCGTCGCACGGGCAGTCGCGTCGGAACCGGTGCCGGTGCCGGCGGCCAGACCGTCCTTGAGGACGTCGAGCGCCAGGCGCTCTGGCTCGTGCACTGAGGCGTCGTAGTAGGTGCCGGTGTACTTCAGGTCCCGGTTCAGCGCGGGCATGTCCTCGAGGGCGGCCTTCTTGGTGCGGAAGACGTGCTTCGGGACGGAGCCACCGTCACGCGAGAAGGAGTCGTAGATCGTCATGCCGATCTTGATCAGCATCGCGCCGCGCTCCTTGGTGGAGCGCTGCTTGTGCGTGAGCATGCGCAGCGGGGCGTTCATGATGCCGGAGAAGGTGGAGAAGACCGGCATGGTCGTCTGCAGCGGCTTGACGTAGTGCGGGGCGATGCGGATCAGGCCGTTGCGCTCCTGCACGCTCTCGCGCACCAGGCGGAACTCGCCGTTCTCCAGGTAGCGGATGCCGCCGTGGATCATGTGGCTCGATGCTGCGGAGGCGCCGGAGCCGTAGTCGCTGCGCTCGACGATGGCGACGTCGACACCCTGCAGGGCGAGGTCGCGGAAGGTGGCGATGCCGTTGATCCCGCCCCCGACGATGAGGACCTGTGCGTTCGGGCGTCCGGTGAGGGCGGTGACCGTGTTCCTGGGCTGCGTCTTCTTCGACATGGTCGTTCGCATCGCTTTCTGGGGTCGATTCCGTTGGTACTCCATCGATCGTGCGCTCGTCGGAACGCTTGGGCAACCTACGTGCACGGACGTGCAGAACGGTTGTCGCGCCTCCTCTCGGTGCCGCGTGAGCGCGGACTGGAGGCACGGACGGGGTTGCAGAGGTCGTGCACGTCCGTGCATGCTCGGTTCCATGAGCGATGCCGCCCAGCCCGTGCGCACCCAGCAGGCCCTGCGGGCCGCGCACCTCTACTACCTGCAGGACCTGACGATGGACGCCATCGCCGACGAGCTCGGCACGTCCCGCTCGTCGGTGTCCCGACTGCTGAAGTACGCACGGGACACCGGACTGGTCGACATCCAGATCCGCTCGCCACTCGACCAGGCCGCCGCGCTCAGCCGCAGCATCCGCGCTCGCTTCGGGGTGCACGCGCACGTCGTCCCGGTGCCGGACCACACGAGCGACGTGGACCGGCTGGAACGGGTCGCGCTGTCCGCCGCGCGGATCCTCACGCAGTACATCGAGTCGAACATGGTGATCGGCATCTCGTGGGGCTCGACCGTCAGCGCCGTCAGCCGGTACCTCGTGCCGAAGACGACCCACGGCTCCACGATCGTGCAGGTGAACGGTGCGGCGAACACCCGCACGACCGGCATCGTCTACGCCTCGGAGATCCTCCGCCGGTTCGGTGAGGCGTACGGCGCCCTCGTGCAGCAGTTCCCGGTGCCCGCGTTCTTCGACGACCCCGCCACCAAGGCCGCGCTCTTCCGGGAACGCTCGATCCGCCGCGTGCTCGACCTGCACGAACGGATGGACGTCGTCGTGTTCGGTGTCGGCGCCCCGCAGGCACCGGTGCCGTCGCACGTGTACTCCGGCGGGTACCTGGACCCGGCCGACCAGGACGAGCTCGTCACCGCGCAGGTCGTGGGCGACGTCTCCACGGTGTTCTACCGGGCGGACGGGTCGTGGAAGGACATCGGGGTGAACGCCCGGGCCGGTGCCCCCGACCTCGACACGATCAAGCGCGCACCGCGGCGGATCTGCGTGGTCGCCGGGCGCGGCAAGGCCGCGTCGTTGCGCGGAGCGCTGGCGGCGGGGCTCGTCACGGACCTCATCCTCGACGAGAGCGTGGGGCAGGCGATCCTGCAGAACTGACGGGTGTCCGGGTCGGCGGGGACGGCCGCGTCCGCGGGCCCTGACCCCGCTTCTGGGGTGGGTGGGCCGGTCAGGATGTCGGTCGCCTGATCTACGGTCGGAGCATGGTGCTCTCTCCCGAAGCCGGTCCGTCCGTCGCCCGCCGATCCGGTGGCGCCGAGCGGCCACGCGCCGTCCCGCGGCAGGACACGCGTTCCTACCGCCGGCTGGCGGGGACGGACATCGACCAGGCGATGGCGTTCTTCACGTCCGACTACGACCTGAAGGCGCCGGTGATCCGCCGCACCCGTCCGGACACGCTGTGGGACTTCGCCGGTGTCACCGACGAGCGGATGTCGCTCCGGACCTCCCGGTTCGGTGTCGACCTGCGCAGCCAGAGCCAGTCCGACGACGTCATCGTCGCGTGGCTCCGCAGCGGCAGCAGCACCATCACGTTCAACGGACGCTCCGTCGACCTGGTGCAGGGGGTGCCGATGGTCCTGCCGTCGGAGACCTACGACCTGCACCACCGTGACATCGGCCTGAACCTGGTGCACCTGGATCGGAAGTTCCTGACCGACCTGGTCGGTGACGAGACCTTCGCGTTCGAACCGCTCGAGCGCCCGGACCAGGACGGCCTGCGCATCTGGCAGGAGACCGTCCGCCGGCACTCCTCGACGTGGCTGCAGGTCGACACCGAGCTGTCCGCCATCGCCCGCCGGGACATCGCGGAGGCCTTCGCGACCGCCGCCGTCCGCGCGTTCCCGCGTCGCAGCAGCTGGCGCGCCGCGGTCTCCGGCACCGGGCCGGAGCACCAGCGCCTCCGTCGTGCTCTCGACTACGTGCACGCCCACGCCCGCGAGCCGATCGGGACGCCCGAGATCGCCGCGGCCGCCGGTCTCAGTCCGCGCGGTCTGCAGCAGTCGCTCCGCCGTCACCTCGACCAGACCCCGGGTGAACTGCTCCGGTCCGTGCGACTCGACGGTGCGCGCGACGACCTGCGGCGAGCCGAGCGGGACGAGACCTCGGTGGCCGACATCGCCCGTGGATGGGGCTTCGGGCACCTCGGCCGGTTCTCGGCGGCGTTCCGGTCCCGCTTCGGCGAACTACCGAGCGACGCGCTGCGCTCGCGACTGCGTCGCTGAGCAGCATTCGGTGGGAGCGCTCCGGAGTGCTGCCCCGCCGAACACCATGACACCGAACTCCTCCGATACGGGCGATCGTTCGGCCTGACCGCATCCGCGACGAACACGCGGCTGAATGGTGGGACCGAGCAACTGCCCACGAAGGAGTCCGTCATGCGCATCGGCATCCCCACCGAGATCAAGAACAACGAGTTCCGCGTCGCCGTCACCCCCGCCGGGGTCGCCGAGCTGACGATGCACGGACACGAGGTGCTCGTGCAGGCCGGAGCAGGGACGGGATCCGCCTTCGGTGACGACGAGTACAGCGGCGCCGGCGCCACCGTGGTGCCCGACACCCGTCGGGTCTGGGACCAGGCGGAGATGATCCTGAAGGTCAAGGAGCCCGTCGCCGCCGAGTACCCGCTGATCCGCGAGGGCCAGGTGCTCTTCACCTACCTGCACCTGGCAGCCGACCGCCCGTTGACCACGGCGCTCGTCGAGTCCGGCGCGACCGCGATCGCCTACGAGACCGTGCAGCTGCCAGACCGCTCCCTGCCGCTGCTCTCGCCGATGTCCGAGATCGCCGGCCGGCTCGCCGCGCAGGTCGGTGCGCACCACCTGATGCGCGCCAACGGCGGACGTGGCCTGCTCCTCGGCGGCGTCCCGGGGACACCGAAGGGCCGTGTCGTGGTGATCGGCGGCGGCGTCGCCGGTGAGCACGCCGCGACGATCGCCCTCGGGATGGGCGCCGAGGTGACGGTCTTCGACATCAGCCTGCCGCGCCTCCGTGCCCTCGACGCGCGCTTCGACGGACGGGTGACGACCCTCCGATCGAGCCCGCTCGCGATCGCCGCGGCCGTGGCGGACGCCGACCTGGTCATCGGGTCGGTGCTGATCCCGGGTGCCTCAGCACCGAAGCTCGTGACCGACGCGATGGTCGCCGACATGCGACCCGGGTCGGTCCTGGTCGACATCGCCATCGACCAGGGCGGCTGCTTCGAGGGCTCGCGGCCGACCACCCACGACGACCCGACGTTCGCGGTGCACGACGCCGTCTACTACTGCGTGGCGAACATGCCGGGCGCGGTGCCCCGCACCAGCACGATCTCGCTGACGAACGCGACGCTGCCCTACGCGGTGGCGATCGCGGACCAGGGGTGGGAGCGCGCGCTCGAGTCCGACCCCGCCCTCGCGCTCGGGCTCAACGTGCACGCGGGCCGGGTGACGAACGAAGCCGTCGCCGCTGCGCACGGGCTGGTGGCCGCCGCACGTTGAGCCCACCGGAGCCCACCGGAGCCCGCCAGCGGGGCGGGGTGGGCCGCGCCTCCAGTCCGGCCCTGCCCGTCGGTCCGTGCCCGTCAGGGACGCGAAAGCGACAGATCAGCGCCCAACTGTCGCGCCGATCTGTCGCTTTCGCGTCTGCGTCGGGCCGGGCCGCGCCGCGCCGGGCCGGGCCGCCGGGCCGGGCCCGGCGGGCCGGGCCGGGCCGGGCCGCGCCGGGGGCTACGCGGTGCGCAGCGCGGCCGGGCGCGCAGCCCAGCCGGCGCGGGCACGCGCGACGATCGTCACGACGACGACCACCACGGTGGCGCCGACGGCCGTGACCGCGGTCGGCACCGAGACCAGGGGCCCGTCCAGGCGGGCGACCGCGACCCACGCGAGCCCCCAGCCGAGCGCGAGCGTCGGCGAGATGCGCCCACGTCCGGTGACGGCCACGAGGACGCCGACGAGTCCAGCGACCGCTGCGACGACGACACCCCAGACGTCCTGACCGAGGCCGAGACCCCGGAAGCCCGCTGCCGACAGGACCGCGGCCGTGTTCGCCGCCGTCGCCACGCACACCCAGCCGAGGTAGAGCCCGAACGTGCCGTCGGCGACGATCGCCTCGACCCGGCCGGACGGCGTCGTGCGCCGCAGCACCACGAAGGCCCAGGCGAGCACGCCGAGGAGCGCGACGATGATCGGTTCGCTGAGCCACAGGTACCCGAACTGCACGGACAGGATCCATGCCGCGTTGAGCAGCAGGGACAGTGTCGCGGGTACGGCGAGCCGGTCGTGGCGGGCGCGGTCGGCGGTGCGGGGGAGGAACTGCCACACGGCGAAGGCGATGAGCCCCACGTAGACGACGCTCCAGATCCCGAACGCCGGTCCTCCCGGTGCGATCGCGGTGGCGGAAGCCGAGAGCGCCCCGTCCGCCGCCTCCGCGATCGGGGTGCCCCCGGCCGCACCGGACCCGATGAACGAGCCCACCACGGCGACGACAGCGCTCACCGCGATCACGATCTTCCGCATCCACCGCATGGTCGTCCTTTCGTCAGCATGCTGAGGATCCGGACGCTACGCCGTCCCGCTGCCGTTCGCCCACCCGTTGCCCAGGGTGCGTACGGTGGTGCCGTGACCGTCGAGTTGAACACCGTGTACGTGGACCGCATCGCCCCGACGGCGAGCGGCACGCTCGACGACAGCTTCCGGATGATCGAGGAACACGGCGCCTCGGCGTGCATCGTGCTCGACCGGCCGGACGCCGTCGAGCTCGGGGACGTCGCGGTGGCCCTCGGGCTGCACGAGTTGGCCGTCGAGGACTCCGCCGAGGGGCACCAGCGGCCGAAGCTCGAGCGGTACGGTTCGACCCTCTTCGCCGTGCTCAAGCCCGCGGTGTACCGGGACGCCGAGGAAGAGGTCGAGTTCGGCGAGGTGCACGCCTTCGTCGGTGAGGACTTCTTCCTGGCCGTCGTGCAGGCAGACCCGCGCGGACCGAGGACCGTGCCGCGCGCCCTGCAGCGGATGAGCGGCAAGCCGGGCCTGGTCACCGCCGGGTCACAGGCGCAGCTCTGGGCGCTGATGGACTCGATCGTCGACGACTACCGCCCGGTCATCGACGGTCTCGAGGAGGACATCAACCAGATCGAAGGCCAGCTGTTCTCGGGCAGCGCCGGGGTGTCCCGCCGCGTCTACGAGCTGTTCGGCGAGGTCGTCGACTTCCAGCGGGCAGCGCGCCCGCTCATCCGGATGATCGAGGACCTGCACCGCGGCGCCGAGAAGTACCACCTGCCGGTCGAGCTGCAGCGTCGGTTCCGCGACGTGCTCGACCACGTCATCCGGGTCGTCGAGCGCCTGGACACCTTCCGGCAGCTGCTGCAGAACGCGCTGACCGTCGACTCGACCCTGGCAGCGCAGAAGCAGAACGACGACACAAAGCGCATCTCCGGCTGGGCGGCGATCCTGTTCGCCCCGACGCTCATCGCGGCGATCTACGGCATGAACTTCACCCACATGCCCGAGCTGTCGTGGACATGGGGCTACCCGCTGTCGATCCTCGCGATGGTCCTGTTCGCGGCGGTCCTGTACGCGGTGTTCAAGGTCAAACGCTGGTTCTGACCGCGACAGCGCGTCAGTCCGCAGGGCGCCGCCGGCGGACCGGGAGGCCCGGATCACCATCCGCGGGTCGCGACCGGGTCGGGACCGGACCGCGGGGGCGAGCCGAGCCTCCCGGCCGTCCCGGCGGAGCGCTCCCACTACGCTTGCCGACATGCCACACAACGGTCACGCCAGCCCGGCCTGGGTGCTGAAGCTCGCCGTGGTCACCGGACTCGTCGGTGTCGCCGGCGGGGCCGCGGGGATCGCCGTGTGGCTCGCGCTCCAGCTCATCCAGTTCGTCGCCTTCGGGTACCCCTTCGCCGGCCACCACGAGGCCGCCGATGCACCGTCGGGCCTGAACCGGTTCCTGGCGGTCCTGGCCGCCGGGGTCCTGACCGCGACCGCGTGGTGGGCGATCCGACGCTGGGGACGACCCGTCGTCGGTGTGCCCGCGGCGGTCGCCGGCAGACGGATGCCGTCGCTCGTGACGCTCGGCAACGCGGGCGTGCAGATCCTGGCGGTGGGGCTCGGCGCCTCGATCGGCAAAGAGGTCGCACCGCGGGAGATCGGCGCCTGGGCCGCCCAGCTGCTCACGGTCCGGGCCGGTCTGAGCCGGCGAGAGACCAAGGTGCTCGTGGCCTGCGGAGCGGCGGCCGGCCTGGCGGCGGTGTACGACGTCCCGCTCGGTGGGGCGCTGTTCGCGGTGGAGGTCCTGCTCGGCGAGCTCACCCTCGCCACCGCGCTGCCGGCGTTCGTGACGAGTGCGGTGGCGGCGTTCGTCGCGCGGCTGGTGATCCCGGACGAGGTGCTCTACCACGTGCCCGCGATGCACCTCTCGCCCTCGCTGCTCGTCTGGGCGGTCGTCGTCGGGCCGCTGCTCGGGTTCGCCGGGGTCGGGTTCGTCAAGACCACGAACCGGCTGCAGGGCATCGCCCCGACCGGGTGGAAGCTCCTCGTGGTGCTGCCGGTCGTCTTCGCACTCGTCGGCCTGGTCGCGGTGCCGTTCCCCGAGGTGATGGGCAACGGCCGGGCCCTCGGCATCGCGGCCATGAACGCCGACCTCGACGGTCCGACCCTGCTCGGCATGGCACCACTCCTGGCGCTGCTGGTGCTCGGTCTGCTGAAGACCGTGACCACCGCCGCGACGATCGGCGCCGGCGCGGTCGGTGGCACCCTGACGCCGTCGATCGCGATCGGGTCGGCACTCGGCGGGTTCCTCGGTGCCGCCTGGCTGCTGCTCTGGCCGGTGGACGGCGGCAGCATCGCCTCGTTCGCGTTCATCGGGGCGGCCGCGTTCCTGGCGACGACGATGCGCGCACCGTTCACGGCGCTCGTGCTCGTCGTCGAGTTCACGCAGCAGGGGACCGACATCCTCATCCCGTCCCTCCTGGCCGTCAGCGGGTCGGTCGCCGTCGGGTACGTGCTGGCCCGCCGCCGCAGCGCCCAGATGGCCTGACGACCCGGCCGTCGGCCCTCGCGGGGACGCTGCTGGGCATCCGGTGGACGAGCCGGACCGACGGGTCGTGCCGTGGTTAGCATCGGCGCCAGGACGCGGAGCACCAGGCACCGCGGCGAAGTGAGGAGCCGGTCATGGCGGGGTTCGACGACATCACGAAGAAGGCCCAGTCCTTCCTGCGGGACGGCAAGGTCCAGGACGCGCTCAAGAGCGAGAAGGCCGAGGGCGTCAGCGACAAGGTGTTCGACGGCGTCGCCGACGCCGTGAAGAAGGCCACCGGCGGCAAGTACGACGACAAGATCGACAAGGCCCGCGACGAGGCGGACAAGCGCGTCGGCAACGAGTAGCCCGGCGCGGCGCTGGCCCGACTGGACTGCACCGGGAAGAACGACCACGATTGACGGGTTGTCTCCCGCGAGACGCACAGGAGGGCCAGCACCGTGACGATCGTTGCACCAGCGCCGACGGACGACACCGTCGAACCGCTCACCGAGGACGAGGTCGCCCGCATCCGGGCCGACTTCCCGATCCTGCAGCAAGAGGTCAACGGGCAGCCACTGGCCTACCTCGACTCCGGGGCCACGGCCGAGCGACCCGTGCAGGTCCTGGACGCCGAACGTCGCTTCCTGGAGCACGACAACGCCGCCGTGCACCGCGGCGCACACACCCTCGCCGCGCTGAGCACCGACGCCTACGAGGACGCCCGGGCCACCGTCGCCCGGTTCATCGGCGCCGCGAACCCGTCCGAGGTGGTCTGGACGGCGAACGCCACCGATGCCCTCAACCTCGTCGCGTACGGCATCCGGAACGCCAGCGCCGGCCGCGGTGGTCCCGAGGCCGACCGGTTCCGGATCGGTGCCGGTGACGAGATCCTGGTCACCGAGGCCGAGCACCACGCCAACCTCGTGCCGTGGCAGGAGCTCGCCGCGGCCACCGGTGCGACGCTCCGCTGGGTACCGGTGGACGACACCGGCTGCTGGAGTGCCGCCGACGCACTCGCGCACGTCACCGCGCGCACCCGGGTCGTCGCGATCGCCCACGTCTCGAACGTCACCGGCATGGTCGCCCCGGTCGCCGAGGTCGTCGCCGCGGCACACGCGGTCGGGGCCCTCGTGGTCCTGGACGCCTGCCAGTCCGCGCCGCACCGTCCGCTGGACGTGCGCGCACTGGACGTCGACTTCGCCGCGTTCTCCGGGCACAAGATGCTCGGACCGAACGGCATCGGCGTCCTCTGGGGGCGCCAGGCCCTGCTCGACGCGCTGCCGCCGTTCCGCACCGGTGGGTCCATGATCACGACCGTGACGATGGAGCACACCGACTTCATGCCGGCTCCCGAGCGTTTCGAGGCCGGCACCCAACCCGTGTCCCAGGCCGTGGCGCTCGCCGAGGCCGTCCGCTACCTGGAACGGATCGGCATGCGGCGCGTGCAGGCGCACGAGGAGCACCTGGCGCAGCGGATGCTCACCGGGCTCACCGCGGTGCCGGGCATCACCGTCGTCGGGCCGCCCGCCGGGGTCGCGCGCAGCGGCCTGGCCTCGTTCGTCGTCGACGGGGTGCACGCGCACGACGTGTCGCAGTACCTCGACGCGCAGGGCATCGCCGTCCGCTCGGGCCACCACTGCGCCCAGCCGCTGCACCGCCGGCTCGGCCTGACCGCGACGAGCCGGGCGAGCACGTACGTGTACACGACCGAGCAGGACGTCGACCGCTTCGTCACCGCCGTCGCCGAGATCCGCGGGTACTTCGGTGCCGACGCCGAGGACGCCTCGTGAGCAGCCTCGACAGCCTGTACCAGCAGGTCATCCTGGACCACGCCAAGGCGCGGCACGGCGACGGCCCGCTCGAGCACGCCGACGCCGAGCACTTCGAACGGAACCCGACGTGCGGGGACGAGATCACCGTGCGGCTGCGTCTGGAGCCCGGCACCGACCGCATCGCGGAGGTCGCCTGGCAGGGGGACGGCTGCTCGATCTCGATGGCATCCGCATCCGTGCTGACCGACATGGCCGTCGGGCGGACCGTTCCGGAACTGTTGGCGCTGACCGAGGAGTTCCGCACGATGATGCGCTCCCGCGGCGCCGGCGAGCCGGACGAGGACGTGCTCGAGGACCTCGTCGCGTTCCACGGGGTCTCGAAGTTCGTCATGCGCGTCAAGTGCGGGATGCTCGCCTGGGTCGCCGCCGAGACGGCGGCGCAGCAGGCGGTCGCGGCGCGCTCAGCGGCGGTCCCGCGCCGCGGATCGCGGAAGCGGCGACGCCCGACCACCGGACGGGAGGCGCGGTGCCAGTGGGTACCGTGCCTCCCGTCGCCGTGTTCCTCGATCACGGCATCCGCACCGCTACGCTGCAGCCCATGGCGGGTGAGGTGACGGGCGCAGGGATCGTGTTCCTCCACGCCTCGAACCGGAGCACGGACCGTGCCTGGTCGGCCGTCGGGGGCCTTCCGGGTGCGCGGTTCGCCGTGATGCCCGGCTACGACTCCACAGAGCCGGTCTGGTTCGACCAGGACCGGTGGGAGCATCGCCTACTCGAAGCGTGCGGCACCGGAGCTGCCATCGCGGC
This sequence comes from Curtobacterium sp. MCPF17_047, assembly GCF_003234045.1. Lineage (NCBI taxonomy): Bacteria > Bacillati > Actinomycetota > Actinomycetes > Micrococcales > Microbacteriaceae > Curtobacterium > Curtobacterium sp. MCPF17_047. The sequence goes on from NZ_QKSF01000009.1 coordinate 102,122, forward strand.
GCATTCCTTCGGCGCCCCGGTCGCCATGCGTGCCGCGGTCCGTCGGCCGGACGTGGTCCGGGCGCTCGTGCTGTTCGAACCCGGCGCCTACGCCCTGGCGCGGGGGAACCCGGCTGTCGAGGACCACGTCCGCCGCGTGCAACCGGTGCTCGACCGCGCGTCGGAACTGCCGCCTGCGGAGTTCGCCGTCGCCTTCACCGCGGCCGTCTCCCGACGCACGATCGCGTCGCCGACGGGAGCGGGCGACTTGCTCGCTGCCGAGCGGCAGCGTCGGTTGCCCGGACCGTGGACGTTGGACACTCCGGGCTGCATCGGCGTGCCCACGCTGGTGGTCACTGGCGGGTGGAACGACGAGTACGAGGCCATCGCCTCCCGGATCGTCGGTGCCCGCCACGTGACACTCGTCGGCCACGGTCACCGGCCGCAGGACCACCCGGACGCCGCCGGGGTGGTGCGCGCGTTCCTCGACCAGACCTGACGCGCCCGACTGACGACGCCGGTCAGTCGGCGACGTCGGCCGGGTCGGGCTGCCGGTCGGCTCCGTCGCTGCGGAGCGACCGGACCATGCTCCGCAGGAGTCGCCTGGCGGCTGCGCGGTCGTCCTCGTCGAGGTCGCCGAGCATCCGGTCCTCGACGGAGCGGACGGCAGCGGTCGCCGCGGCCAGGTCCCGCCGTCCACGATCGGTCAGTCGTGCCGGCATGACCCTGCCGGCACGGGCCTCCGTGGGCCTCGTGACGACGCCGTCCCGCTCCAGTGTCCGCAGGAGGACGTTCATCGACTGGCGGGTCACGAACGTGCCGCGGGCCAGTTCGGAGTTCGACGAGCCCGGCCGCTGGGCGAGCAGTTCCAGGCAGGCGTAGTGCGTCACGGTCATGCCGAGCGGCCTGAGGACGGCCTCCATCGACGCACGGAGCGCGCTCGCGGTCTCTTTGAGGAGGTACCCGATCGACGTCGGCAGGTCGACGCCGTGTCCGTCTTGACTCATGTCAGTAGTCTGACATACGCTCGTCCATGTCAGAAGCCTGACATCAACAGAAGGAGCAACCCCATGCCCGTCACCGGCCCCGACTTCGTCTCCCTGCAGGTCCGCGACCTCGACGCCTCGCAGGCGTTCTACGAGCGGTACCTCGGCCTGGTCCGCTCGCCCGCCGGCCCCCCGCACGCCGTGGTCTTCACCACGACGCCGATCGCCTTCGCGCTGCGGGACATCGTCCCCGGAACCGACCTCGACGCGGCGGACCAGCCCGGCGTCGGCGTCGCGCTCTGGCTGCACGGCACCGAGGTCCAGGCGATGCACGACGCGCTGCAGGCCGACGGCCACCGCATCGTCGCCGCGCCGATCGACGGTCCGTTCGGTCGGACGTTCACCTTCGCCGACCCGGACGGCTACCACGTGACGCTGCACGACAAGGCCTGACGCGGTCGTCGGCCCCGCGCGCAGCGCACCGAGCGCGGCGCGGCGGACGCCGGCGTCACGGGGCGTCACGGTCCGTGACGCACCCCCGGTGCCCGTCGTACGGTCGCGTCGTGACCACGAACCGCGAGCCCCGGCAGATCCGCTTCAACGCGTTCGACATGAACTGCGTCGCCCACCAGTCCTCCGGACTGTGGCGCCACCCGCGCGACCGTTCCCGGCACTACAACGACCTGTCCTACTGGACCGACCTGGCGAAGACGCTCGAGCGCGGTGCGTTCGACGGCATCTTCATCGCCGACGTCCTGGGCACGTACGACGTGTACGGCGGCACGAACGAAGCGGCGCTCCGCACCGGGTCGCAGGTACCGGTGAACGACCCGATCCTGCTCGTGTCGGCGATGGCGGCCGTCACCGAGCACCTGGGGTTCGGGATCACCGCCGGCACCGCCTACGAGCACCCCTACCCGTTCGCCCGACGCATCTCGACACTCGACCACCTGACGAAGGGCCGCGTCGGCTGGAACGTCGTCACCGGGTACCTGCCGAGCGCCGCCCGCAACATGGGGCAGACCGACCAGCTCAGCCACGACGACCGGTACGACGTCGCCGACGAGTACCTCGAGGTCCTCTACAAGCTGTGGGAGGGCTCGTGGGAGGACGACGCCGTCATCGAGGACCGCGAGACCGGCGTCTTCACCGACCCGGCGAAGGTGCACCCGATCGAACACCACGGCAAGCACTTCGACGTGCCGGGCATCCACCTGTCGGAGCCCTCCGTGCAGCGCTCACCCGTCATCTACCAGGCCGGTGCATCACCGCGCGGCATCCGCTTCGCGGCCGAGAACGCCGAGGCCGTCTTCGTCGGGGCGCCCACCCTGCCGCAGCTCGCGGTGACCGTCGGCAAGATCCGGGACGCCCTGGAGGCTGCTGGTCGCGACCGGTACGCCGCCAAGGTCTACACGCTGCTCACCGTGATCACCGACGAGACCGACGAGCTCGCGCAGGCGAAGTACCGCGACTACCTCTCGTACGCATCCGAGGAGGGCGCCCTCGTGCTCAACTCCGGCTGGATGGGTGTCGACCTGTCGCAGTACGACCTGGACGAACCGCTCGGCAACATCGAGTCCAACGCCATCCAGTCGGCCGCCGCGAACCTGTCCGCCGCCACGGGTGAGGACGGCACCACCTGGACGGTCCGCGACATCGCGCGGCAGACGGCGATCGGCGGCCTGGGCCCGGTCGAGGTCGGCAGCGGGGCGACGATCGCGCAGCGGCTCGTCGACATCCAGGAGCAGACCGACGTCGACGGGTTCAACCTGGCGTATGCGGTGACTCCGGGCACGTGGGAGGACGTCATCGAGTTCGTCATCCCGGAGCTCCGGGCCCGCGGTGCCTACCCCGAGGGGTACCGCGAGGGGTCGCTGCGGAACAAGCTGTCCGGGCGCGGGGACCGGTTGCCGGAGGAGCACCGCGGAGCGTCGTTCCGGGTGCGGGAGCCCGCGTCGGCATGACGGACTGACCACCGGAGGTTAGGCCGGCCGCCCCGCCGACCGGCGAGGCCACGCAGGGGCGCGGTCGTAGGGTGGGCGGGTGATGGAGTCGACGGCAGCCGTGCGGGTCGCCGAGCCGGGGTCTCGGGAGTTCGATGCTGCCTGCATCGACCTCTGGGCCGCGGCGGTCGCCGCACGTGACGGTCGCCCCGAGGACCCGGCAGTCCGGGCACGAGCGGCGGAGAAGTTCGCCGCCGGACGCGTCGCCTTCGTGGTCGCGCCGGGGGCAGACGGCGCGGTCCGTGGTTTCGCCCTCGTCACGACACCGGGCAGCGGTGGGGGAGCGAGCCCGTCGGACGCCGCGTACCTGAGCCTGCTCGCTGTCGATCCGTCGGCGCAGGGCAGCGGTCTCGGCCGCGCGCTCCTCGTCGCCGCGGTGCAGGAAGCCCGCGCCGCCGGACACGAGCACTGCATGTTGCACGCGCTCGAGGACAACGCCCCCGCCCTCCGCCTCTACCGCAGCGCGGGGTTCCGGCCGGTGGGCGAGCCGTTCCCGCACGCGCTGAGCGGCCGACCGACGCGGACCTACGTGGTCTGACCCGCGCCTCCCGGACGGGACGGCACGACCGGCGCCCAGTCGCCCTGCCCGGCGACCCGACCGTCCCCGGAGGACCGACCCGTCACTCGACGCCGGACCCACGGGACGACGTGGTCGCGGTAGTACCGGAGCTCCTCGCCCACCGACGTCTTCGTCGCGTCCGGCACGCGCGGGACCGCGGCCTCCGGACCGTCGGCGATCGCGTGCAGTGCCAGGTCGGCGACCCGCTGGTGTCCGAGCGGGTTCATGTGCAGGCGGTCCTCGGACCAGAACTCGGCGCGGCCGAGGTGCGCGTCGCGTGAGACGTCGACGAACGGCAGCCCGCGCTCGCGACTGAACCCGGTCAGCGCCTCGGCCCAGGCGTCACCGCGGGCGTTGATGAGCCGTCCGAGGGGCAGTCGTGCACTCGGGTCGGCGGGGCTGAGCAGTGCGAGCCGGATCCCACGGGCGGCGACGACGTCCGCTGCCTCGGCCAGGCGTCCGAGCAGCACGTCGACGTCGTAGCCGGGGCGGAGCATGTCGTTGCCGCCGCCGCAGAAGGTGATGAGCGTCGGTGCCGGGTCGAGGGCGAGTGCGGCGTCCAGCTGCCCGTCGAGGACCCCCGCGAGCAGACGACCGCGGATCGCCAGGTTGGCGTACGAGACCGGCCCGGACAGGTGGTCCGCCAGGCCGACCGCCAGGCGCCCCGCCCAACCGGGGAACGGGACGTCCCCGTCGTCGCCGACACCCTCGGAGAAGCTGTCCCCGATGGCGACGTAGCGGACGGGATCGGTGCGGGCGGGCACGGCGGACATGGTCCTCCTCGGTGAGACTCGGTCGTGGCGTCATCCATCGTGCTCCTCATGCGCAGGCCGTGCTGAGGGAAGGCTTGCCTCACCACGAAATGCCCGGTCAGGGCAGCCTTCCCTTGCTGGTGCGATCAGCTGACAAGTGCTTTCCTTTCCTCATGTCGACCGCTGCTGACCTCGCGCTCCCCGCCACCGGGCACGACGACGCCACGAGCGCCGCCCGCCTGAACTGGTTGCGCGCCGGGGTCCTGGGCGCCAACGACGGCATCGTGTCCGTCGCCGCCGTCCTCGTCGGTGTCGCCGGGACCGGCGCGGCCGCCGGACCGGTCCTGGCCGCGGGCACGGCTGCCCTCGTCGGTGGCGCCGTGTCGATGGCGCTCGGCGAGTACGTGTCCGTCAGCGGCGCCCGTGACGCCCAGCGCACCGGGCAGGCCGCACACCAGGCACAGCTCGAGGCCGAGTCCGAGGACCAGGCCACCATCGCCGCGCACTACCGCGGGCTCGGGGTCTCCCCGGACGTCGCCGAGACCGTCGCCGCCGAACTCGTCCGGCCCGAGGTCCGGGACCGCCGCGCCGCCGCCGCCCTCCGCGACGCCGAGGACGAGGTCGTCAGCCCCTGGCGCGCCGCCTGGGTCTCCGCCGCGACCTTCACCGTCGGTGCCGCCCTGCCGTTCCTCGCGATGCTGCTCGCGCCGGCGTCGAGCCAGATCCTCGTCACCGTCGTCGCCGTCCTCATCGCGCTCGCCGTCACCGGCACCACCGGCGCGACCCTCGGTGGTGCACCCCGCGGTCGGGCGACCGTCCGCGTCGTGCTCGGGGGAGCACTCGCACTCGCTGCCACCTACGGCGCCGGGACCCTGCTCGGGGCACACGTGTCCTGACGCGGGTGCGACGCGCTCGACGCGCGGGTCACGTCGCGCACGTCGCCTCGCGTCGTGCGCGTGGGTCCGGCCCGAGATGCCGAGATGCCGAGATGCCGAGATGCCGGCATCTCGCGAGTCGAGCGGCCAGCATCTCGGCGCCCGGACGATCTGCGCGCGGCGAGTTGCGACGTCACGTGACGCGCGGCGGTGGGGTGGGACGTGGGCGCAGGAGCGCGCCGACGGACGGGAGGCCCGGACCACGTGACCGACGTCGGTCACGTGATCCGGGCCTCCCGTCCGGCACGGCGCCGGGTCAGTCCCCGGCGGTCAGCACCGCCTTCGGCACCCGGTGCAGCGTGACGGCACCGACCGCGTCGAACGGGTGCAGCGGGTCCGGAGCGCCGGATCCCGTCGGCCCGCCGAGCTTCGAGTCGCCCACGGCGCTGAGCACCGCGTAGGCGTCGTCCGGGGTCCAGCCGTGCTCGTCGACGAGGAACGCGAAGGCGTCCTCGTACCCGCGGCGGATGCTCTCCTGCACCGGCTCGCCGAGCCCGACGAAGAGCCACTCGTCGTCGGTCTCGATGCGTGGCGCGCGGAGCGCGGGGCCGCCCTTGACCAGGTCGACCGACACGACGGCGGTGCCCTGCGCCTCGATCGCGACGAAGGACGATTCGCCCTCGGCCATGATCGCGTGGATGTCGCCGATCGACAGCAGCGCGCCCGGTACCCGGACCGGCAGGTACACCGTCGAGCCGGGGCGGGCTTCGGTGACGTCCATGTTCCCGCCCTCGGCGTACGCGGGCATGATCGTCGAGTTCTCGCCCTCCGCCGGTGCGGTGCCGATGCAGCCGATCATCGGCCGGACCGGGAAGGCGTGCCGGTCCGAGACGCGCACGACGCCGTCCTCGATCGGGCAGCGGCGGGTGAACACCCGGTCGCCCATCACGTGCTGCAGCGCTCCGGACCCCGGCAGCGAGACCGACCAGCCGTGCGTGGTCAGCTCGATGTCGTGGATCGTCACCGCGAGGGTGTCGCCCGGTTCAGCGCCCTCGACGTACACCGGACCCGTCACCGGGTTGATCGGTGCCTGCAGCTGGGCCATGTCGTGGTGCTCGTCGAGTTCGGCGTAGACGGCGTCGGTCGTCTCGAAGCCGATCGTCTCGCCGGTGCCGGGGGCGATCGTCAGCACGGGCTCCCGGTCGGCGGAGTACCCGGGACGGCCGAGCGTGTTCGGCAGGTGGTGGTCGGCGGTCATCGGTGGTCCTCGTCCGTCGACATCGGGCTGGAGGTCTTGCTGCTGACGGGCGCGCCGGTGGGGTCGCCTTCACCCAGCGTGCCCGGCTCCTCGGAACCGACCTCGGTGGAACGGCCGGTGGAGCGGTAGTACAGGAAGACGCCGGCGCCGACGATGAGCCAGACGATGCCGCCGACCTTCGCCTCGACGGCCGCGTTGAGCAGCACGTACCCGATGATCAGGAACCCGATCAGCGGCACGACCAGGTGCAGCAGCCAGTTGCGCGACTTCCCCTTCACGATGTGGTGCACGAACACCGACACGTGCAGGAGCATGAAGCCGAACAGGGCACCGAAGTTCACCAGCGACGAGATCGTGTCGATCTGCCCGACGAAGAACAGCACCAGGATCGCGGACAGCACCGAGACGACGAGGATCGCGTTCTGCGGGACCTGACGGCCGTTGAGCTTGTGCAGGAAGGCGGGCAGCTGCCGGTCACGGCTCATCGAGAACAGCAGGCGGCTCGTCGCAGCCTGCGCGGCCATGGCGTTCGCGATGCCGACGGCCAGGACGTTGACCGCGAAGAACGCCGTGGCCCACCCGCTCGACGACGCCTGCTCGACGATCGTGAAGAACGCGTTGCCTGCCTCGCTGTCCGAGAAGGAGTCACGGCCGGCGGCCAGGGCGCTGGCGAGCCAGGTCTGCACGACGAACAGGAACGCGACGATGACGAGCGCCAGGATCATCGCGAGACCGGCACCGCCGCGGCGGCCGGTGGACTCCTCGGACAGCGTCGAGATGCCGTCGAAGCCCAGGAAGCTCAGCACCGCGATCGAGAGCGCGGAGGCGATCAGTGGCGCCGACACCTTCGCCGGGTCGAACACCTGGTCGGTGCTGAAGGACGCTCCCGGAACCGTGCCACCGGTCAGGGCGACGATCGCGATGACGACGAAGACGACCACGAACACCAGCTCGATGAGCAGGAAGATGCGGTTCGCCAGCTTCAGGGACGACACCCCGGCCAGGTTGATGACGGTGTTGATCGCCACGAAGACGAGCGCCCACAGCCACCGCGGGGTGCCCGGGAAGATGCCGACCATGCTCTCGGCCGCGAACACGTAGAGCAGCGTCGGGACGAGCAGGTAGTCGAGCAGGATCGCCCAGCCGGCGAAGAAGCCCGCCGTCGGGTGGATACCGCGGCCGACGTACGAGAAGACACTGCCGGCCAGGGGGATCGACTTCGCCATCTGGGCGTACGCCAGGGCGGTGAAGATCATCGCGACGAGGCCGACCAGGTAGACGAGCGGCACCATGCCGGACGACGCGTTGTAGACGGTGCCGAAGATCGCCCACGGGGCGATCGGCACCATGAAGACGAGCCCGTAGACGAGCAGGTCGGTGGTGGAGACGGAGCGTTTGAGCTCCTGCTTGTAGCCGTAGGCCTCGAGCTGCTGCTGTGCGGAGAGCTCGCTGTGCTGCTGCGACATGTCGGGTTCCGTTTCGGGGAGGAGGGACGGTGCAGGGATGGGCGGGTCAGCCGGTGGGCTGGACGTCGTGCTCGGCCAGGAAGGCGCCGATGACGCGACGGAACTCCTGCGGCTGCTCCAGTTGGGTGCAGTGGCTGGCGCCGGGGAAGACGTGCTGGCGTGCGTCCGTGATGTGCTGCACGAACGGCTGCCAGGTGGCGGGGGTCGCTTCGTCGTGCTCACCGGCGACCACGAGGGTCGGGACGTCCACCTGGTCGAGGCGGTCGATGACGGACCAGTCCCGCAGCGAGCCGATGACGTGGAACTCGTTCGGCCCGTTCATCGTGTGGTAGACGGTCGGCTCCGCTTCCATCTGCTCCTCGGAGGCCACGAAGTCCGCGGGCATCGGGACCACTCGGCAGACGTGGCGCTCGTAGAAGACCTGCGTGGCGGCGAGGTACTCCGGGTCCTCGACGGTGCCCGCGGCCTCGTGCCGGGCGAGGGCGTCCTGCACGTCGTCGGGCAGCTGCGCACGGAGTTCCGCCGCCCCGTCGACCCACAGCTGCATGGAAGCGGGGGAGTTGCAGATCGACAGGCTCGCGATGCCGCCCGGTCGTCGGACGGCGATCTCGGCTCCGAGCATGCCGCCCCACGACTGCCCGAGGACGTGGTGCTCGCCGAGGCCCAGGTGCGCGACGAGCGCGAGGTACTCGTCGACGAAGAGCTGCGGCTGCCAGAGGTCGGCGGGGGCGTCGGGGCGGTGGCTGCTCCGGCCGCAACCGAACTGGTCGTGGTGCACGACCATCCGACCCGTCTCGTCGGCGAAGGCCTCGAGGTTCCGCAGGTAGTCGTGGGCCATCCCCGGGCCGCCGTGCAGCACGACGAGGGGCAGCGCACCCGGGACGGGGCGGTCGGGTTCGGTGATCCGGTACCAGGTCTCGCCGTCCTGGAACGGCATCGTGCTCTCGGTGATGCGGGACATGGGGTGAGCATGGCCCGTCCAAAGGTCCCAGGCAAGACCTTTTTCGCTCGTTTAACGTGGCCGTAACAGGACACCCGGGCGACCGGGGTCAGGGTGGAGGGCGGAAGGGGTGCCGGTGACCGATCGCGCGACGGAGACCCGGGTCGACGAGGTCGAGGACCGGCTCGTGACCGCGGTCGCCGTCGGCGAGTACCTCCCCGGCTCCCGGCTGCCACCCGAACGCGAACTCGCCGGCCTGCTCGGGGTCGCCCGCGTCACGGTCCGCGGCGCGCTCGCCCGGCTCGTCGACCGCGGGTTGCTCGAGACCCGACGCGGCCGGGGCGGCGGGACCTTCGTCCGTGACCAGGAGGCCGGCGCCGCCTCGGACTCGGTGGGGCGCACGCTCCTGGCACGGTGGGCGGGGATCCAGGACACGGCCGACGCGATCGCGATCCTGCACGGTGCGCTCGCCGCAGCCGCCGCCGAACGGATCACCGCGGACCAGGCGGCCGGACTCCGGGAACGACTCGAGGCCTTCCGCACCGCGACCTCGGGGTTCGCCAAGCAGCAGGCCGACGCGGTCCTGCACCGCAGCATCATCGACGCAGCGCAGAACGACGTGCTCCGCAGCACGCTCGCGTCGCTCGAGTCGCAGATCTCCATCGCCGCGCCGGCGCACCTCTGGGGGACCGTCGACGGGATGACGGCGATGGAGGCCCGGGCGCTGCGGGACCACGAGGAACTGGTCGACGCGGTCTGTGCGGGACGGGTGGCGGACGCCGGGCGGATCGCACGGCAGCACGTGGGGATCGACGTCGAGTTGCTGGAGCGCGCGATGCTCCGGGCGGGACAGGTGCCGACCGGGCCGGTGTGACGGTGCCGGGCCGGTGTGATCGTGCCCGGGGGCAGGGACACGGGAGGCCCGTGGCGGAGTCGCCACGGGCCTCCCGTGCTGGTGGTGCTGCCGGTGTCGTCCGGGTCAGACGTCGCGGCGCTTGGCGACGGTCATCGCCAGGGCGTTCACGACGACGACCTCGGCCAGGAGCACACCGGCACCGCTCCAGCCGTTGAGCGTGATGCCCTTCGGCGCGGGGGCACCCGAGTCGAACTGGTACAGGTGGGCACCGGCCGCGTCGGGCAGGAACTGGGTCACGTCGTTCAGCCAGTCGAGGTTCGTCAGCCCGGCGACGAGGCTGATGACCACGGGCAGGACCAGCAGGATGCCGAGCGTGATCGCGATGCCGCCCGCGCTCGAACGGACGAGCAGGCCGATACCGAAGGCGAGCAGTGCCAGCAGGGTGACGTCCACCGACGCGCCGAGGATCGGCATCCAGACGGACGGGTCGGCCAGGTCGGGTTCGAGTCCCTTGCCGACCTGCAGGGCGGTCGAGATCCCGACGCCGATCCAGTTCGCCACCGCGCTGACGACGAAGGTGGTGACCGCGAGGACGGTCGCCTTCGCGACCAGGGCGCCGAGCCGACCGGGGTCGGCGGTGAAGGTCGACCGGATCTGTCCGGTGGCGTACTCGCCGGTGATGATGAGCACACCGAGCACGCCGACGACCAGGGCGGTCAGGTAGACGCTGATGGTGTTGATGCTGACGATCATGGCGTTCGCGCCGACGGTGCTCTGCTCGCCCCGTCCCGGTTCGAAGGCGGACCCGAGCAGGACGGCCAGGCCGAGGGTCAGGACGGCGATGACGGCGTAGCACCAGAACGTCGACCGGATGCTCCGGAACTTGATCCACTCGCTGCGGACGAGTCGGGTGTAGCCGAGGTGCACGTCACGCGAGGACAGGTCCCCACGGTGGCGGTGCTGCTGGGTCGTCGGCTGGTCGGTCTTCTGCGGGGCGCTCATCGGGCTCCCTCCGATCGGTACTCGACGTCGTCGCGGGTGAGTGCCATGTAGGCCTCTTCCAGGCTCGCGCCGGTCGGGGTGAGCTCGTGCAGGACGACGCCGGCTCGGGCGGCGATGTCGCCGACGGTCGGTGCGTCCGGCCCGACGACGAGGAACGAGCCGTCCTCGCGCTGGGTGACCGTCGCGTTCCGGCCGATGGCGGTGAACAACTGGTCCGGCATCGGGGTGCGGACGACGACGCGCGCCAGGCTCACGTTGCCCGCGTGGTCACCGGCACCGGCGACGAACTCGGCGATCGGGGCGTCGGCGAGCACCTTGCCGCGACCGAGCACGACCACGCGGTCGGCGGTCTGGGCCATCTCGCTCATCAGGTGGCTGGAGAGGAACACGGTCCGGCCCTCTCCGGCCATCCGACGGGCGAGCTGTCGGACCCAGAGGACCCCGTCGGGGTCCAGGCCGTTCACGGGCTCGTCGAGGATCAGGGTCTGCGGGTCGCCGAGCAGCGCTGCGGCGATGCCGAGCCGCTGGCCCATGCCGAGCGAGAAGCCGCCGACCCGCTTGCGGGCGACGGACTCGATGCCGGTCATGTCCATGACCTCGTGCACCCGCCGCTTCGGGATGCCGTGCGTCGCGGCGAGCGCGAGGAGGTGGTTGTACGCGCTCCGACCGGAGTGCACCGCCTTCGCCTCGAGCAGTGCGCCGACCTGCCGGAGCGGGTCGCGGTAGCTCTGGTACGGGCGGCCGTTCACCGTCGCCGTGCCGGAGGTGGGCTCGTCGAGCCCCATGATCATGCGCATGGTGGTCGACTTGCCGGCGCCGTTCGGGCCGAGGAAGCCGGTGACGCTGCCGGGGTGCACGACGAACGAGACGTCGTCGACCGCGAGTTTGGGGCCGTAGCGCTTGGAGAGGTGCTGTACTTCGATCATCGCCGCCCACCGTACGGGGACGCCGGAGCCGGCCGCCTCCCCCTGGAGGCGGAGATCGCGACCTGCCTCGTGATCCTGCCGAGCGCCTCCCGTCGGCGACGGACGAACACCGGTGTCCGGCGCCGAACCCTCCCGCCATTTCGGAACGATCGTTCCAGGTCGGGTGTGATGTCACACGGTCGTCACACAGGGGAAACGGGCGGCGCGACCGAGGTCCGTAGCTTCGTGCCCAGGCAGACGCCGACCTCACCCTCTCCCACTCCGGAGGACGTCATGGCAACAGAAGTCGCGACACCCGTCGCAGCGCCCCACGCCCCCCTCACGCCGACCACCCCTGCGGGCGCCGGCCTGATCAAGCCCGGGTACGACCCGGCCCTCACGAACGAGGACCTCGCCCCGCTGCGGAAGCAGACCTGGACCAGCTACAACGTCTTCGCGTTCTGGATGTCGGACGTGCACTCCGTCGGCGGGTACGTCACCGCCGGCTCGCTCTTCGCGCTCGGGATCGCCAGCTGGCAGGTGCTCGTCGCCCTGGTCGTCGGCATCCTGATCGTGCAGGTCTTCGCGAACCTCGTCGCGAAGCCGTCGCAGCGCACCGGCGTGCCGTACCCGGTGATCAACCGCGCGGTCTTCGGGGTCCTCGGTGCGAACGTCCCCGCGATCATCCGCGGACTCATCGCGATGGCCTGGTACGGCGTGCAGACCTTCCTGGCTGCCCAGTCGCTCAACATCGTGTTCCTCAAGTTCATCCCCGGCGCAGCCGCCCTCCTGGAGCCGTCGTTCCTCGGGTTGAACGCGCTCGGCTGGATCTCCTACGCCGTCCTCTGGGTCGCACAGGGCGCCCTGTTCTGGATGGGCATGGACGCGATCCGGAAGTTCATCGACTGGGCTGGTCCCGCGGTGTACGTCGTGATGATCGCGCTCGCCGTGTACCTCGTCGCGACCGCCGGCATCGGCAACATCTCACTGACGCTCTCGGTCGGTGCGCCGATGTCCTTCGGTGCGAGCATCCCGGTGATGCTGTCCGCGATCGCCCTGGTCGTCAGCTACTTCTCCGGCCCGATGCTCAACTTCGGCGACTTCTCGCGGTACGGCAGGTCCTTCGCGGCCGTCAAGCGCGGCAACATGCTCGGCCTGCCGGTCAACTTCCTGTTCTTCTCGATCCTCACCGTGCTGTGCGCCAGTGCGACCGTCCCGGTGTTCGGCAAGCTCATCACCGACCCGATCGAGACTGTGCAGGCCATCGGCGCCCCGTTCGCGATCCTGCTCGGCGGACTGACCTTCGTGACCGCGACGGTCGGCATCAACATCGTCGCCAACTTCATCAGCCCCGCGTTCGACTTCTCCAACGTCGCACCCCGCCGGATCAGCTGGCGGATGGGCGGCATGATCGCCGCGGTCGGGTCCGTGCTGCTCACCCCGTGGAACTGGTACGGCAACGACCAGGCGATCCTCTACACGCTCGGCGTCCTCGGGGCACTGATCGGCCCGCTCTTCGGCATCCTGATCGCCGGCTACTACATCGTCGGCAAGCAGCGGGTCGCCGTGGACGACATGTACTCCAAGGACCCGGCCGGCCGGTACTGGTACCGGAAGGGGTTCAACCCGAACGCCATCTGGACGCTCGTCACGACCGGTGCGGTGTCCGTCGCCAGCGCTGTGCTCCCGCCGGCCCTCGGGGTCGTCCCGTGGTTGAGCAGCTACAGCTGGTTCATCGGCTGCGGCCTCGGCCTCGTCGTCTTCTGGGCGCTCGAGCGTCGGTCGCCCGCCATGCCGCTCCTCGACGCCGACGACCCGACGGTCGACGACGGCGCCGCCCTCGGCCGCGCCTGACCGCCCTCGATCGCGTCTGACCGGGGGACCCTCCCTGCACAGGGGCACCGCCGCACCGACTCCGGCAGGTGCCCCTGTGGACAGCCGGGAGGCCCGCCACCAGCCCGCGATGATCGTCACCACCCACGCTCCACCCGCTCCAACGGAAGGACCCACGATGCGCATCCGCGTCGTCAACCCCAACACCACCGTGTCGATGACGGCGGCCATCGGCCGTGCCGCAGCCGCTGTCGCCGGACCGGGAACGGTCATCGAAGCCGTCCAGCCCAGCATGGGTCCGGCGTCGATCGAGAGCCACTACGAGGAAGCGCTGGCCGTGCCGGGGCTCCTCGAACAGGTGCTCGCCGGGGAGCGCGACGGGGTGGACGCCACCGTCGTCGCGTGCTTCGGGGACCCGGGCATCGACGCGGCGCGCGAGATCGCCCACGGCCCGGTGATCGGCATCGCCGAAGGGGCGTTCCGGACCGCCGCGATGCTCGGTCGGCGCTTCGGCGTCGTGACCACGCTCGAGCGGACGACCGGCCGTGCACGCGAACTCGCCGACCGCTACGGCTGCGCGTCCCTGCTGACCGAGGTCCGGGCGTGCGAGGTGCCCGTGCTGCAGCTCGACGACCCGTCCTCCGGCGCCCGGCAGCTCGTGGTCGACGAATGCCGTCGGGTGATCGCGAACGGCGCCGACGCCGTGGTGCTGGGCTGTGCGGGGATGGCGGAGTTCTGCGCATCGGTGTCCGAGGAGATCGGGGCCCCGGTCGTCGACGGCGTCAGCGCCACGACCCTCCTCGCCGAGACGCTCGTCCGACTCGGGCTGACCACCGGCAAGCACGGCGAGTACGCGCCGCCGCCGCCCAAACGGTTCACCGGGGCGCTCGCGTCCTTCGAGCTCGACGGCGCCCGCGCGATGGTCGGAGCGGGCGCATGACGAGCCTCCAGACCGCCGCGGTGGCGGACGCCGTCACGCCCGCCGACCTCGTGCTCCGTGCCCGCCGGACCTGGGTCGACGGTGCCTTCGGGCCCGCCGCCGTCGTCGTCCGCGACGGGCGGGTGGCATCCGTCGAGCCCTTCGACGCCGACGTCGTCGCCGACCGTGACGAGACCGTCCCCGACGCCCACGTCCTGCTGCCCGGGCTCGTCGACACCCACGTCCACGTGAACGAGCCCGGGCGCACCGAGTGGGAGGGCTTCGCGTCCGCCACCCGCGCAGCCGCCCTCGGCGGGGTGACCACCGTCATCGACATGCCGCTCAACTCGATCCCGGCCACCGTGGACGTCCCCGCACTGCGGGTCAAACGGGCCAGCGCCGCCGGACGCGTCGCGGTCGACGTCGGGTTCTGGGGCGGAGCGGTCCCGGACAACGCCGGCACCCTCGCCGGCCTGCACGACGCCGGGGTCTTCGGCTTCAAGTGCTTCACCGCCCCGTCCGGGGTGGACGAGTTCCCGCACCTCGACCCGAGGCAGCTCCGGGCCGCGATCGCCGAGGTCGCCGCCCTCGACGCGCTCCTCATCGTCCACGCCGAGGACCCGGACCACCTCGTCGAGCACGACGCCCTCGGCCCGCGCTACCAGGACTTCCTCGACACCCGACCCGTCCAGGCGGAACGGTCCGCGATCGCCCGCGTGATCGACGGTGCGCGGGAGACCGGTGCCCGGGTGCACGTCCTCCACCTCTCCGACGCCGGCGCGCTCCCGATGATCCGCGCGGCGAAGGACGACGGCGTGCGGATCACCGTCGAGACCTGCCCGCACTACCTGGCCTTCGAGTCCGGCTCGATCCCGGACGGTGCCACGGCCTACAAGTGCTGCCCGCCGATCCGCGACGACGCCAACCGGGACGCACTGTGGGCCGGCCTCCTCGACGGCACCATCGACATGGTGGTCTCGGACCACTCGCCCTCGACCGCCGACCTCAAGGTCGACGACTGGGGCCTCGCCTGGGGCGGCATCGCCGGCCTGCAGGTGGGCTTCCGAGCGCTGTGGACCGAGGCCGCCCGCCGGGGGCTGCCCCTCGAGGCGGTCCTGCCCGCCGTGACCACCGGACCGGCGGCGCTCGCCGGGTTCACCGACCGTGGCCGGATCGTGCCGGGTGCGCTCGCACACTTCGCCGTGTTCGACCCGGACGCCGAGTCCACGATCGACGTCGACGCCCTGGCACACCGGAACCCGGTGTCCGCGTTCGACGGGCTCCAGGTCCGCGGCCGGGTCACCCAGACGTGGCTCCGCGGGCGGCGTGTCACCGGCACCACCGACGGCGTCACGACGGTGGACGTGGTCGCCGGGGAGCTGGTGGACCGTGGCTGAGACACGCACCGCCGCCGACGTGCACATCGGGTCGACACCCGACGACGTCCTGTGGGGGCAGCTGCCGAGCCGCGACGACGCCCCCGTCCGCGCGGTCGCCCCGGGCACGGTCGTGACGATCGACACCGTCAGCCACGAAGGGCTGTTGTCCGACCAGGGGTCCGACCCGGTGGCGTTCTTCGGTGGGCACGGCGTCGAACCGGATGCCGTGCTCCAGGACGCGATCGACATCGTGCGGGATCTCGACCGGAACGCCGCCGACGGTCCGCACGTGGTGTCCCGACCGATCGCCGTCACCGGAGCCGAACCCGGCGACGTGGTGTCGGTGGCGATCCTCGCGGCGGTGCCTCGGGTGCCGTACGGGGTGATCTCGAACCGGCACGGACGCGGTGCACTCCCCGGGGAGCTCCCGCGCGGTGACGGCCCCGTCTCGGTGTTCGCCGACGTCGTCACCCGCGACGGCGTCAACCACGGCCGGCTGCCGGTGGTGGCGGGCGGCCCCCGCGTGGTGACCTTCCCACTCCGACCGTTCCCCGGCATCGTCGGGATCACCGTCGACAGCGACGTCCGGCCGCACTCCGTCCCGCCGGGGGCCCACGGCGGGAACATCGACATCGCCCTGCTGACCGCCGGGGCGACGCTGCACCTGCCCGTGCAGGTGCCGGGAGCCGGTGTGTACGTCGGCGATCCGCACTTCGCCCAGGGCGACGGCGAGGTCGCCCTCACCGCGATGGAGGCCTCGCTCCGCCTGACCCTGCGCCTCGACGTGGTCCCGCGTGCCACTGCGCTCCGGCGCTTCGGTGACCTGGTCGGTCCGGTCGCCGAGACGACCGAGTTCCTCGTGCCGACGGGCATGGACGCCGACCTGGACGAAGCCGTACGCCGATGCGTCCGGGCGGCGATCACCCTGCTCCGGGCACGGTGGGGCGTCGACGAGCACCTGGCGTACGCGTACCTCAGCGCCGCGACCGACTTCCGCATCTCGCAGGTCGTCGACCTCGTCTGCGGCGCACACGCGACCATCCGCAAGGCGGACTTCGACGCGGTGGTGCCGTGCGGCTGACGGGGACGTGGCCCGCCGGCCTCGAGTCGGCGTTCCACGAGTACGAGTCGGCCCTGATGCGGGACGACACCGCCGTGCTCGACGCGCTGTTCGAACCCGGCCCGGGCACCCTGCGCGGCGACGGCGCCGGCCTGCTGCGCGGGCACGGGCAGATCAGTGCGTTCCGCTCGTCCCGCGGCGGTGTCGCCCGCCGGGAACTGGTCGGCGTGGACGTGCAGGTCCTCGGCCCGGACGCCGTGCTGGTCGTGGGCGAATCGCAGTTCGTCGACGGCGGGCGCGGCCTGCAGACCCAGCTCTGGTGCCGGACCGACGGCGCTTGGCTGATCCGCACGGCGCACGTCACCGGACGCGCGCCGGCGTTCGACCGGTCCGTCTGGCGCGTGCTCGGCGACCCGCTCGTCCCCGGCGGTGGTGCCGACGCCGGCCCCGGTCCTGGTGCTGGTCCCGGTCCTGGTGCTCGCCCCGGTCCCCTCGCCGGGGTCCGGGTGGCGGTGAAGGACCTCTTCGCCGTCCGCGGGCAGGTCATCGGCGCGGGCAACCCGACGTGGCAGGCCGCAGCCGCCGTCGAGCACGAGCACGCCCCCGCGGTCGCGATGCTCCTCGACGCCGGAGCCGAGCTGACCGGCATCGCCCGGAGCGACGAGTTCGCCTACGCGCTCGCCGGCCGGAACGCCCACTCCGGGACGACGCCGAACGGTGCGGCACCACAGCGGATCGGTGGTGGGTCGACCTCCGGTTCGGCTTCGGCGGTCGCGCTCGGGCAGGCGGACCTCGGTCTCGGCACGGACACGGCAGGCAGCATCCGCGTGCCCGCGTCGTACCAGGGGCTCTGGGGGCTCCGGACGACCCACGGCACCGTCTCGCGGAGCGGCGTGCTGCCCCTCGCGCAGACCTTCGACACGGTGGGCTGGCTGACACGTGACCCCGAGCTGCTCCGGCAGGTCGTCGGCATCGCACTCGGTGACACCGCTGCGCAGCTGCGCGGTGCCGACGCCGGCGCGATCCGGACGGCTCCGCTGCTCCTGAGCGACGCGTTGCTCGACGCCGCCGAACCCGGCACCCGGAGCGCGTTCCTGGCGTGGGTCGAGCGGACCGGCCGCCCGGTGCGGTCGGTCGAACTGCCCGACCTGGACGACCTGGTCGAGACGCTGCGGATCGTCCAGGCCGCCGAGGCACACCGGAACCACGGTGACTGGGTCGCTGCGCACCCGGGGGCACTCGGAGCAGACGTCGCCGAGCGGTTCGCGGCTGCGGCGGCCGTCACGGCGGAGCTGGAGTCGGCAGCGCGTGTCCGCCTCGTCGAACTCCGGACCGCGGTCCGACGGGCGATCGACGACGGTGTCCTGGCCCTCCCCACGGTGCCCGGACCCGCGCCGAGCCGCACGGCCGACACCGCTGCCGTGCTGGTCACCCGTCGGGCCACACTCCGCATGACGTCGGTCGCCGGGGTCGGCGGCCTGCCCGCGGTCAGCATACCGGCGCTGCACCTCGGGGACGCTCCCGTCGGGATCTGCCTCGTCGGACCGTCCGCCGCCGACCTCGCGCTGGTCGACCTCGCGATCGACCTGTCCCCCTCATCCGCAACACGTTCGTAACGCGCGTTCCACTACTCTCAATCGTGGAACGGAAGGATCAACCATGCACCCCGTGAACCCGCCCGCACGTCTCCTGATGGGCCCCGGCCCGATCGACGCCGACCCCCGCGTCCTCCGCGCACTCTCGACCCCGCTGGTCGGGCAGTACGACCCGTGGATGACCGAGACGATGAACCAGACGCAGGAGCTCTACCGCCGGGTGTTCGGCACCGCGAACGAGGCCACCGTCCTCGTCGACGGCACCTCCCGCGCCGGCATCGAAGCCGCCCTCGTCTCACTGCTCGCCCCCGGCGACAGCGTCCTGGTCCCGGTGTTCGGCCGGTTCGGGCACCTCCTCGCCGAGATCGCCGGACGCGCCGGAGCGACGGTGCACACGATCGAGACCGAGTGGGGCCAGGTGTTCCCGGCCTCGGTGATCGAGGACGCGATCATCCGGGTCCGACCGAAGCTCCTGGCCGTCGTGCAGGGCGACACCTCGACGACGATGAACCAGCCGCTCGACGAACTCGGTGCGATCTGCGAACGGCACGGCGTGCTGTTCTACACGGACGTCACCGCCTCCGTCGGTGGGAACCCGCTCGAGGTGGACGCCTGGGGCATCGACGCGGTCAGCGCCGGACTGCAGAAGTGCCTCGGCGGCCCCTCCGGTAGCGCACCGCTGTCGCTCTCACCGCGAGCGGTCGCGGTGCTCGACGGGCGTCGGAGCGTCGAGGCCGGCATCCGCGAGCCCGGCGACGAGGTGTCCGACCACCCGATCCAGTCGAACTACCTCGACCTCGCGATGATCATCGACTACTGGGGGCCCCGGCGCCTCAACCACCACACCGAAGCGGCGTCGATGCTCTACGCGGCGAACGAGTGCGCCCGGATCCTGCTCGAGGAAGGCCGCGACGCCGTGGTCGAACGGCACGCCCGCGCCGGCCGCGCGATGCTCGAGGGTGTCCGAGGCCTCGGTCTCACGGTGTTCGGGGACGTCGGCCACAAGATGCACAACGTCGTCGCGGTGGAGATCCCCGACGAGGTCCAGGGGGACGCGGTCCGCTCCGCGATGCTCGAGGACCACGGCATCGAGATCGGCACGTCGTTCGGCCCGCTGCACGGACGGGTGTGGCGCATCGGGACGATGGGCTACAACGCACGGAAGGACGCCGTCGTGACGACCCTGGCCGCCCTCGAGCAGTCCCTCCGTCGCGGCGGGAAGTCCGTGCCGCAGGGCGGTGGCGTCGACGCGGCGCTCGACGTCTACGCCGGTCACGGTGCGGAACCCGACCCCGAGTTCGACGCTGAACCCGACGCCGAGCTCGGCGCTCAACTCGACGCCGAGCTCGGCGACGGGGTACGCGCGTGAGCGCGGCCGTCCAGGTCCCCGTCCCCAGCGCTCCGGCTCGCGCTGCCGCCGACCGGATCGTCACCCGCTGCGACGAACTCGCCGCGATCAGCGAGACCGCGGGGTACATCACCCGGGTGTACCTGTCGCCCGAACACGCACGCGCGAACGCCGTCGTCGACAACTGGATGCAAGACGCCGGGCTCGACACGTGGCAGGACGCCGCGGGCAACCTCCACGGGCGGACCGGTCGAGCCGAGCCGGACGTACCCGTCCTGCTGCTCGGGTCGCACCTGGACACGGTGGTCGACGCCGGCCGGTACGACGGGGTCGTCGGTGTCCTCATGGCGATCGAGGTCGCCGCGCGCCTGCAGCAGGCTCGTGCCGAGCTGCCGTTCGCGCTCGAGGTCATCGCGTTCTCCGACGAGGAGGGCACCCGGTTCGGCAAGGCCCTGCTCGGGTCCTCGGCGGTCGCCGGCGTGTGGGACGAGTCGTGGTGGGATCTCCGTGACGGGGACGGCACCACCCTCCGTGCCGCCTTCGAGTCGTTCGGGCTGGACCCGGCCCAGGTCGGGCAGGCTGCGGTCGACCCCGCCTCGCTCGTCGGGTACCTCGAGGCGCACATCGAGCAGGGGCCGTACCTCGAGCACGCCGACCAGGCACTCGGCGTCGTCACCAGCATCGCGAGCGCTCGCCGGTTCACCGTGCGGGCGGTCGGCGAAGCGCGTCACGCCGGCGGCACCCCGTACGAGCGACGCCACGACGCCCTGCTCGCCGCCGCCGAGGCGGCCCTGGCGGTCGAGCGGATCTGTCGCACCGAGCAGCACATCGGCACCGTCGGCACGATGGCCGTCGAACCCGGGGCGGTCAACGTCGTGCCCGGCCTCGCGACCTTCGCGGTCGACCTCCGCGGCGAGTTCGACGACGGACGTGACCGTGTCTGGGACGAGATCGCCGAGGCGTTCCGAGAGATCGCGGCGCGGCGCGGCGTGGACGTCACGCCGACCGAGGTGCACCGGGCACCGGCGGTCTTCTGCGCCCCGCACCTGATGGACGCCGTCCGTGCGGGCATCGTCAGCACCGGTGAGCCGGAACCGCTCGAGCTGTTCTCACGCGCGGGGCACGACGCGATGTCCCTCGGCCGGGTCACCGACGTCGCGATGCTGTTCCTGCGCAACCCGGACGGCATCAGCCACCACCCGGACGAGT
The DNA here is from genome assembly GCF_003234045.1 of Curtobacterium sp. MCPF17_047. Taxonomy (NCBI): domain Bacteria; kingdom Bacillati; phylum Actinomycetota; class Actinomycetes; order Micrococcales; family Microbacteriaceae; genus Curtobacterium; species Curtobacterium sp. MCPF17_047. The sequence continues at coordinate 123,046 of NZ_QKSF01000009.1, forward strand.
TCGTCTCCGCCGCCGACGTCGCGCTCGGACTCGACGCGCTCGTCGGAGCGATCGAGCACCTCGCCCGGACGAGCGACACCCTCCCGCCTGCGACGACGGCGGTGGAGGCATGAGCGTCCCCGACGTCCGCGGACGCATCGACTCGGTCTGGGAGCGCCTCTCACCGGCCGAACGCCGGGTCGCCGCGATGATCCGGCACGACCCCGAGCTCCTGCTGGTCGGCACCTCGGCGCAGTTGGCCGCCGAGTCCGGCACCTCGAAGGCGACGGTCTCGCGGCTCGTGCGGTCGCTGGGGTTCCAGGACGCCGCGGAGGTCCGCCAGAACCTCATGTCGGCGCGGGGGACCGGCCTGCCCTGGGCGGCGGAGGACGCCGCCCACGTCGACCAGCGTGCGGTGGAGGCGCGGAACCTCGACGCGGCGTTCGCCTCCCTCGCCCGAGCCGACCGTCCGCGCCTCTCCCGACGGATCGTCCGCGCACGGCGGGTCCTGGTCTTCGGCGAGCGCGGCGCGTACCCGATCGCGCTGCAGCTCCGTGCGCAGCTCGCGCAGGTCCGTCCCGACGTCCGCGTCGGGCCGTCGCCGGGACAGCGCCTGGGGGAGGAGGTGGCCGACCTCGACCGCCGCGACCTCGTGGTCATCGTCACGGTCCGGCGGCACGCCGCGGGGGTCGACCGTCTCGTCCGACACTGCGTCGGGACCGGGGCGGACGTCGTCGTCATCGGGGACCCGACCGCCGCCGTCATCGCGGCGCCAGCGACCACCGCGGTGCTCTGCCCCGTCGACTCGCCTTCGGCGTTCGACTCGCTGGCGGCGCTGTTCGCGGTCGTCGCGGCGATCACGAACGACGTGTACGAGGCCTCCGGCCCCTCCGGTCGCACCCGGGTGGAAGCGGTGGCGAACGCCTACGACACGCTCGGCGAACTCGCCGGCTCCTGATCGACGTCACCCGGACCTCCGACGGTGCCGGCGGCGCGGAGCTCGGCGGCGAGCGACCGGTTCCGCTCCCGGATCAACCGCACCAGGTACCGCCGCAACACCAGCCCCTCGGCGATCCGCCCGAGCGCACCGAACGGTGCCCGGAAGGTGATCTCGTCCACCATGCGGGTCCCGGTGGGTGTCGCCTCGAACCGGTGCCGGTGCCGGAACCGGGCGAACGGTCCGCGCACCTGTTCGTCGACGAACGTGTGGGGAGCCTCCAGGGCGGTGATCTCGTTCGTCATCCGCCAGACGACCCCGAAGTGGCGGGCACGCCAGGTCACGCTCTCGCCGATCCCGATCAGCCCGTCGGTGCGTCCGGCGACGGCCTGCTCACCGGTCGCGGCCATCGACCGCAGGTGCGCGCCGATGTCCAGGGACAGCGCGAACGCCTGCTCGGGTGGCACAGGCAGGTCGGTCACGATCCGGAAAGCAGCGCTCACCCCTCGATCCTGGCGCACGGGCGGCAGGATGGTCACGTGACCGATGCCGCCCCGACTCCGCTCGACCGTGCCGGGAGGCTCGTCCCCGGCCTCGCGCTCGCCACCGGCATCGCCGTGGTCGCGACCGTGATCGGGCGGTTCCTGCCGGTCGTCGGAGCGCCGGTCAGCGGGGTCGTGATCGGCGCGGTCCTCGGGACGGTGCGACGTCCGGGTCAGGTGTTCCGGCCGGGGATCGCGACCGCGAGCAAGACCGTGCTGCAGTCCGCGGTCGTCCTGCTCGGCGCGCAGCTGTCGCTCGTGCAGGTCGCCCGGGTCGGGGTGCAATCGCTGCCGGTGATGCTCGGCACCCTCGTCATCTGCCTCGTCGCAGCGTGGGGGATCGGTCGGGCGCTCGGTGTGGTCGGCAACCTCCGGACCCTGATCGGCGTCGGGACGGGCATCTGCGGGGCGTCGGCGATCGCTGCCGTCACCCCGGTGATCGGCGCGGTGTCGATCGAGGTCGCGTACGCCGTGTCGACGATCTTCCTGTTCAACGTGGCCGCGGTCGTCGTCTTCCCCGTGGTCGGGCACGCGCTGGGCATGAGCCAGCACGCGTTCGGGCTGTTCGCGGGGACGGCGGTGAACGACACCTCCTCGGTCGTCGCCGCAGCGAGCACCTACGGCTCGGGGGCGGCGGACTTCGCGGTCGTCGTGAAGCTGGTCCGGACGCTCATGATCATCCCGGTGGTCCTCGGCCTCGCGTGGCTCGTCGGGCGCCGGGCCGAGCGGTCCGCGACGACAGCGGGGGACGTGGCGCTGGACGGGACCGGGATCGACCCCGCCGTCGCACCCGCTCGACCGAGGTGGTCACCGCGCCGCGTGTTCCGTCTCGTGCCGTGGTTCCTCATCGGCTTCGTGCTGGTGGCCGCCGTGAACTCCACCGGGGTGATCCCGGGGCCTGCGCACCCGGCGATCGCCACGGTCGCCGCGTTCCTCATCACCGTCGCCCTGAGCGCGATCGGCCTGTCCACCGACATCGCCGGGTTCCGCCGCGCCGGGTTCCGTCCGCTGGTCCTCGGTGGGTCGCTCTGGATCGTGGTGTCGCTGTCGAGCCTCGGCCTGCAGGCCCTCACCGGCAGCATCTGACGCCGGCAGCCGAGCAGACCCCGCCCGGCAGGCCTCGTCCGGCAGACCCCGTCCGGCAGACCCCGTCCGGCAGGCCCCGCCCGGCAGACCACGCCCGGTACGGTCGGGGGATGGACCTCGACGCCCTCCCCTTCCCCGTCATCGACGGCCACAACGACCTGCCGTGGGAGCGTCGCGAGACGCACGGGTCCGGCGTCGAGGGCATCGACTCCGAGACCGACTCGCTGCACACCGACCTGCCGAAGCTCCGTGCCGGTGGGGTCGTCGGCCAGTTCTGGTCGGTGTTCGTCCCGGTCGAGGAGCCCGACCCGGTCCGGACGACGCTGCAGCAGATCGACCTCGCCCATCGCATGATCGAGCGCTACCCGGATGACCTGGCGCTCGCGCGGACCGCCGCCGAGGTGCGGGCGGCGATCGCCTCGGGCCGGATCGCCTCGCTGCTCGGCGCCGAGGGCGGGCACTCGATCGGTGACGACCTGGCCGTCCTCCGCGACTTCGCACGGCTCGGCGTCCGGTACATGACGCTGACGCACAACGACGACACCCCGTGGGCCGACTCGGCCACCGGTGCCCGGGCACACGGAGGCCTGACCGACCGCGGGCGCGAGGTCGTCGCCGAGATGGAACGGATCGGCATGCTCGTCGACCTGTCCCACACCGCACCCACCACGATGCGGGACACCCTCGACGTGGCCACCCGGCCGGTCGTGTTCAGCCACTCGTCGACGGTGGCGATCGACGACCACCCCCGGAACGTGCCGGACGACGTGCTCGCGCGCTTGGCCGACAACGGCGGTGTGGTGATGCTCACCTTCGTGCCCAAGTTCGTCTCCCGGGCCTGGGCCGACTGGGAGGAGTCCGGCGCCGCGGGCGAACCGCCCCTCGTCACGGTCTCCGACGTCGCAGACCACGTCGAGCACGCCCGCAGCGTCGCGGGTGCGGCACACATCGGCCTCGGCGGGGACTACGACGGCACGCCGGTGCTGCCGTCGGACCTGCGCGACGTCTCGCGGTACCCGGTGCTCGCCGAGGAGCTCCGCCGCCGCGGCTGGGGCGACGGTGATCTGCGGGCGCTGGCGGGCGGCAACGTGCTCCGCGTGCTCGAGGCCACCGACGACCGGTTCGCACGCACCGCCCACGTCCGCTGACCGGCGGTTCCCGGCGCACCCCCGAACTGGTGCCCCGTCGTCGCGCGCGCAGCACGTGGCACCAGGGATGTGCCCCGGGCCGGCTCGCTAAGATCAGGCCGCACACCGAGCCTCCTGGGATGGAGGCCCTGGGACCGACGTGAGGACGCAACGCATGACCGGCACCATCTACGACAACATCTCCCAGGCCTTCGGCAACACCCCGCTCGTGCGGCTGAACCGACTGCCCCAGGAGGGCGGGGCCGAGGTCCTCGCCAAGCTCGAGTTCTACAACCCGGGCGCCAGCGTCAAGGACCGTCTCGGCGTCGCGATCATCGACGCGGCCGAGGAGTCCGGTGACCTGGAGCCCGGCGGCACGATCGTCGAGGGTTCGTCGGGCAACACCGGCATCGCCCTCGCCCTCGTGGGTGCAGCCCGCGGGTACAAGGTCGTCATCACGATGCCCGAGACCATGAGCGTCGAGCGCCGGGCCGTCATGCGTGCGTACGGAGCGGAGATCGTCCTGACCCCGGGCTCCGAGGGCATGAAGGGCGCCGTGGAACGCGCCGGTCAGATCGTCGACGAGACCCCGGGCGCGATCCTCGCCCACCAGTTCGAGACGACCGCGAACGCGGCGATCCACCGTCGGACCACGGCGCAGGAGATCCTCCGCGACACCGAGGAGCACGTCGACGTGTTCGTCGCGGGTGTCGGGACCGGTGGCACCATCACCGGCGTCGGGCAGGTCCTCAAGGAGCGCGTCCCCGGTGTGCAGGTCATCGCCGTCGAACCGGCCGACTCGCCCCTCCTGACCAAGGACACGGCCGGTCCGCACAAGATCGCCGGCATCGGGGCGAACTTCATCCCCGAGGTCCTCGACCGTTCCGTGATCGACGAGGTCATCGACGTCGAGCTCGACGACGCCCTGCGGGTCGCCCGCGCGCTGGCCACGGAGGAGGGCATCCTCTCCGGCATCTCCTCGGGTGCCATCATCCACGCAGCCCTGCAGGTCGCGGCGCGGCCGGAGAACGCCGGCAAGCGTATCGTCGCGATCGTCTGCGACACGGGGGAGCGCTACCTCTCGACGGTGCTCTTCGAGGGGCTCTCTGCGTGACGACGGCTCCACGCCGCGGCGTGCTGCGGACGGTCCGGGAGGACCTCGCCGCCGCACGCCGCGGTGACCCCGCCGCGCGCGGGGACCTCGAGAACGCGATCGTCTACTCGGGGCTGCACGCGATCTGGGCGTACCGGGTCACGCACCGGCTCTGGATCGCGCAGGGCCTGCCCGGGTCGCGGACGGCGGCGCGGATCCTCGCGCAGGTCGCGCGGACCCTCACGGGCATCGAGATCCACCCCGGGGCCCGCATCGGTCGCCGGTTCTTCATCGACCACGGCTTCGGTGTCGTCATCGGCGAGACGGCGGTGGTCGGCGACGACGTCCTCGTGTTCCACGGTGTGACCCTGGGCGGTCGGGGTGGAGGCCCGGGGCCGGGTTCCAAGCGGCACCCGACGGTGGGCGATCGGGTCGTCCTGGGTGCCGGCTCCGCGCTGATCGGCGGCATCACGGTCGGTGACGACGCCGTCATCGGCGCGGGGACCGTCGTCACGAAGGACGTGCCGGCGAACTCGGTCGTGACCGGGATCGCCGGCACCGCACGTCCGCGGTCCGGGCACGAGGGCGTACCGGAGCTCTGAGGCCGAGCTCCCGGGCGTCCGGGGACTGCCGGGTCAGCTCTTCTCGCAGGCGATCCCGTCGGCGTCGCGGTCCATCTTCTTGTTCGCGTTGTAGAGGGCGTCGTCCTTCTTCACGGTGCCCTTGAGTGCGCGGTACGAGGTCTTGCCGCCGGAGGTCACCTTGTTCTGGGTGACGGACTTCTTGGCGATCCCGCCCGAGTACACCTTGTTGACGGCGGTGCAGTTGGCGTAGGCCTTCGGCGCGGCGGAGGCGCTCGTCGCGGTGCCGGCGACGCCGCCGACGGTGAGGGCGAGGGCGACGGCAGCGATGCCGAGGGTTCGAATGGTCGTCACGGGTTCCTCCTGGAGGTGCGTTCGCCGACCGTCGGGTACGTGCGGCACGACGAGGGTACTGCCGATCATTGAGGGAACTTCACCCCCACAACGAGGCAGGAACGGGCATCCTGGTGCGATGGACGGGACCACCCTGCACACGATCGTCGCGCGGACCGCGATGGCGCTGCCGGCCGTGACCGAGACGCAGCCGTTCGGCGAGGGGACCGACGTCTACAAGGTCGTGGACAAGATGTTCGCGATGAACGCGGAGCTCCGCGGTGTGGCGATCGTGAACCTCAAGTGCGCCCCACCCCACGGCGCCGCGCTGGTGCGGGACCACCCGGAGATCACTCCTGGGTGGCACATGGACAAGCGGCACTGGATCACGCTGTCGCCGGGGGAGGGGATCGACGAGCAGATGGTCGAGGACCTCGTCGCGAACGCCTGGGACCTCGTCGTCGCCGGCCTGCCGCGTGCCCGTCGCCCGTACGACCCGGGCCGTGGCGCCGGACCGGCCTGACGCGCGCCGGACTGCCGGGCCGGCGCGGAACCCGCCGGAACCCGCCTGGCCAGCGCGGAAACCACGGTCAGACGGCTGCGCGCCGGAGGGCGAGCTGGGCCTCCCGGACGACCTTCGGCGCCAGTCCGCCGCCCGAGGCGAGCACCGCCGTGGCCTGCTCCGCCGTGAGTCCGGCGGACATCTGCCCGATCGTGACCCCGTGCTCGGGGCGGTCCAGCACCGTCACCGCGTTGCCCGCGGCGACCACACCGGAGCGCCGGACCCGGAAGTACGCGCCGGGACGGCCCTCCTCGGCGAAGCGCTTGACCCACCTGTCGACCTGCATCCGGCGCGCGAAGGTGCCGCAGGGGGTCCGCGGGATCGTGACCTCGAGTTCCAGGGTGTCGCCGATGCGCAGGCGCTCCCCGATGACCAGGCCGGTGACGTCGATGCCCGTCGTCCGGAGGTTCTCGCCGAACAGCCCGGGCGGGATCGGCCGGTCCAGCTGTTCGGCGAAGTACGCGGCGTCCTCGTCCGCGTACACGTAGACGGCCTGGTCCTCGCCGCCGTGGTGCTTGCGGTCCGCCTGCACGTCCGCGTGCAGCCCGAGCGGGCGGACGCGGACCGGCCCGTCGACCGGGCGTTTGTCGATGGCGGTGATGCCGATCGTGCCGGAGTCGCGGAGCAGCTGTTCGACGCGGCAGACGGCGGTGACGACGGGCATGGGTCCACCCTGCCGTACGGCGGCCCCGCTGTGCACCTGGCAGCTCGACGCGCAGGCCGATCTGCGCCGTCAGCAGGACGAGGGGACCGTGCAACCGCGGCGACACCGAGCGGAACTCGTCGACGCTCGGATCGACCGGTCCCGGCATCGGCATCGGCACCGGGTCCGGCTCAGTACCAGTTGACCGCCTGCGAGTGCGACCACGCACTGCACGGGGTGCCGTAGGAGCCCTTGATGTACTGCAGGCCCCACGCGACCTGGGTGGCGGCGTTCGTCTGCCAGTCCGCCGCGATCGAGGCCATCTTCGAGCCGGGGAGTGCCTGCGGGATGCCGGTCGCGCCACCGTTCGCGTTGACCGCGCGGTAGTCCCAACCGGACTCCTTGGTCCACAGGCTGTCGAGGCACTGGAACTGGTCGGATCCCCAGCCGTACTGCGACGACGCCAGCGCGGCGGCTGCGGCCCGGGCGCCGGCGGGGGTGTTCACCCGAGCCTGGGCCTCGGCGGCTGCTCGCTCCGCCGCGGCCCGCTCGGCGGCGGCCTCCGCCGCTGCTGCCGCGTCCGCGGCACGCTTCGCGGCCGCCTCGCGTGCGGCGGCGGCCTGTGCGTCGGCGTGGTCCTGGTCGGCGCTCGCCTGGGCGACGTCCTGCGTGGTGTCGACGGTCGACGCGATCCGTTCGGTCAGCGCCGAGCCGGAGAGCGAGGTGTAGTCGGACAGCGAGGCGATCCGGTGTTCGAGCCGGGAGGTGTCGGTCCCCGCGTTCGCGTCCCGGACGACCGTGCGCGCCGTCGAGATCGTGGCGGCGGCCTGGGCCCGGTCGAGGTCGGTGCCGGACAGGTGGGGCGTCGCGGTGGCGCTCGGGACACCGAGCGCCTCGCCGAGTGCGGGCTGCGTCATGGTGAGGGCGCCGCCGGCGATCGCGACGACCGCGGCGCTGCCGGCGATCAGGACGCCGTGCCGACGGAGGGTCCGGCGCATCCGGCGGGACGGGGTGTCGAGGGCTGCGCGGCGGGTGCCGGGAGCCGGGGTGCTCGTGCGGGGAGTGGTTCTCGTCATCGTTTCCGGGTGTCGGCCGGCTCGTGGTGCGGGTCCGTGCGGGCGTCGAGGCGTGGCGTGCGCACGGGCGGTGCGCACGCCGGTCACCGGTGCCCGTCGACCGTCGGGGGGACGATGAGGGCTCCGGAAGGGCAGGAGGGTGGGGGACCTGCTGTCAGCGCGTCGTCGCGTGGACCCGCGAGCCGGGGGAGGACCGGACGGTGATGTGGGGCCCGTCCGTTCCGCCTCCGGGCGGTGACGATCACGTCACTCGCGGGGGCGAAGCGGCAACGATGACCCGCGATCCTGGGCGCCCGGTCCGTGTCCACTCCCCGAACGGTCGGTCCACCGTCCGGTAACGGTTCAGTAACGGGCCGGTGGCGATCAGCGTGCGGGGCTGGCCTGGCTCGTCGGGCTCTGCGCGACCCGCTCGAGGGCGTCGAGTGCCTTCGCGATGGAGCCGACGTCATCGGGGGACAGCTCGGCGATGAGCCCGGCGACGATGCCGGTGCGCTGCGACCGGGCCGCGTCCATGGCGTCCATGCCCGCCTGGGTCGCGCTCACCATGAAGGCCCGACCGTCACGGGGGTCCGGGTCCCGGACGATGAACCCGCGCTGTTCGAGCTCGGTGAGGATCCGGGTCATCGTGGGCTTGGTGACGACCTCGATCCGCGACAGGTCGCCGGGGCGCAGGGGGCCGTGCTGCACGATCGACGCCAGGGCCGAGACGATGCCGTAGCCGAGCGAGGCCGAGTCGGTGCGTGCCCGCCGGTTGATCCGGCCGACGGCCGCGGCGAGGCGTGCGGCGACCTCGGTGCGGTCCGGGTCGAGGTCGGTCATGGTCGCTCCGCGGGTGTCGTTCGGGTGGTGAGCATGATCGTAGCGGTCGGGGAACACGCGTCGAACGGGGGACACGGCTGTGGTCTCGGCCGACGGCGCCCGATGCCCGGCACGCCGCCCGCCCGCCGCGACCGACCGACGGCGATCAGATCCTGTACGGACGCTCAGGACATCCCGCGGGTCCGGGTCATCGCTTCGCTCCCGGGAGCAGGTGGATCGCCTCCGTCGCCAGTTCCGCCGCGACGTTGTCGCCGTCCGCGGTTGCCGCCCGCAGGCGTCGGAAGTCCGCGGTCATCTGGTCCCAGTCGAGGAGCTCGTCCAGGTTCGGCAGGCGCAGTCGGAACGCCAGGCCGTCCATCGTGTCCTGGCAGACCCGCCGCAGGTTCTCGTTGCCGCACTCGGCGACAAACAGGGCGAACACCCCGAGCGCGTCGCGGTTCACGGCCGGGACGTCGTGCGCCTCGAGCTCGGAGATGGTCTTGTCGAGCGCGCCGAGGATCCGCTTGCGTGTCGCGGTGCCGAGTCGGGGGACCGCCAGACGGACGACGCCCCCGAAGAGCACGCCGAGGGTCTGCATGGCCTCGATCACCTCGGCCGGGTCCGGGGTCGTCACCCGCGTGTACCGGTTCGGTGCCATCTCGATGAGTCCGGCGCGCGCGAGTTGGCTGAGTGCCTCGCGGATGGGTGTCCGCGAGACCCCGAGCCAGGCGATGAGCTCGTCGTCGTTCAGGCGTTCCCCGGGCTCGAGCGTGCCGTCCATGATCGCCTCGTGGATCTTCTGGCGGACGGTGTCGCGGAGCAGCTTGTGCTCGGTCGGGGCGCTGCTGGGGACCGGCATGGGAGGCCTTCCGGGTTCAGGACGGGTGCCCGCCCACCGTACCTGATGTGGTACCGGACGGTTGCCGGGCCGAGCGCGCTCGGAGCCGGTGGGCCCAGCGGCCCGTGCGCTCCGACGCCCCGTGGGGTCAGAGCCCGAGCAGGCGGAGCGTCTCCGGGTCCTCGGCCCCGTCGAACCACCGGTCGAGCACGGCGGTGAACGGCGTCGGGTCGTCGGCCACCCGGGCGAAGAGCGTCATCGACGAGCGGGCCTTCACCGCGTCGATCCCGCCGAACAGCTCCTCGGCCGAGGTCGCGGGCGCGTCGAGCACGGTCGCCGCGACCGTGCGCAGCCGCGGTCCGAGCACCGGGTGCGCCAGGTACGCGCGCGCCTCGGCCAGTCCCGACACCGCGTACCGCTGCGCGGTCGCACTCCGTCCGAGCCCGGCGACCTGCGGCATGACGAACCACATCCAGTGGGAGCGCTTCCGCCCCGCCGCGAGCTCGGCCAGGGCGGTGTCGTGGACTCCCTGCTGCGCGGTCACGAACCGGTCGAGACCGTACGGGTCACGTGCTGCGTCGTTCACCGGACCACGTCCCCCCACGCGTACCGGACCGTGGTGCCGTCCACCACGAGGAGCGAGTCGGGCTCGCGGTCGAACAGTCCGGGCAGCCCCACCGCATCGGGGAGGTCACCCTCCAGGCGCTCCAGTCGGGCCGACCGCACCGTGAGGGGCGCGTGCTGCCGCTGCCAGAACAGCGTCTGGGCGAGCAGCCGCGCGTGGATGCCGGCGCGGGTCGTGAGGTCCGCCGCCAGGGCCGAGCGGTCGACCTCGCCGGCCACGACGCGGACCGAGGCGGCATGGCGTGGGCCGGTCGTGCCTCCCGTCCGACGGGCCTGGCGGACCGCGCGGATCGGGTGCCGGACCCGGTCCGGGTGGCGGACCGACCGGTGGCCGAGGGTCTCGCCACGGCGACGGGAGCGCGCCCAGGCGAACGTGTAGGGGACGCCGAGCAGTGCGTGCGCGGCGACGATCGCGGGCACGTTCGGGGTGTCCACGGTCAGGTAGGCGATGCCGCGTCGGCCGACGTCGTCGACGGTGAGGACCTCGACCGTGACCTCCGTCATCGAGCCCAGGCGGGTCGACGGCGGGAACGGCGGCACCTGCGTCTCGCGGAAGACGTACGAGACGAGGCCCACCCAGGCGCTGCCGTCCACGATGTCCGGTCGCGTGCCCCGGGGGACGAGGCGGGCCAGCGTCTCCGGCTCGCACCGCCAGTGCGCGAAGACGATGTCGTCCCAGGCGTGCACCGTCACCGCCCGGTGTCGGAGCGCGACCGCGGCGCGGCTGCGCAGATCGGCGTCGCCCGCCCCGAGGCCGGCCGGTGGCTCCTGGCCGTCGTCGGTCACCGGCGTGGGGTGTGCCGGGCGACGCGGACCGCCGACGCGACGAGCGGTGCCTGCAGCGGCAGCCGGAGGACCGCGATCAGGCGTGCCGCCCGGGAGGCCCGTGGGTGCTCCAGCAGGTCGCTCGCCATCTTCAGGTTGGCGGGGAACACCGCGAGGAAGAGGGCGGCCGCCGCCCAGCCCGCGCGTCGCCGGGTCTCGGGGACGAGGAGACCGGCGGCGATGCCGAGCTCGGCGAGACCCGAGACGAGCGTCGTGGTCCGGGGCGGCAGGGCCTCCGGGACGATCCGGTCGTAGCCTCGGGGACGGAGGAAGTGGGTCACCCCGGCGCCGCCCAGGAGGAGGGCGAGGACACCGGCGGTCCTCCTGGCACGTCGTGCGCGTTCGGTCCGGCGTCGCATCGCCCCATCGTGCCCGACCGCACACCGTCCACGCCCAGGTCCGGTCCAGGGGAGCGCGGGCGCGTTCAGGTCAGCGCGGTCGCGACCAGGTCGAGCACCGCCGTGGCCACCTCGGCCTTCGTGCCCGAGGTCTCGCGGACGACCGCGCCCCCGGGGACGAGCACCTCGATGGCGTTCTCCTCGCGCTCGAACCCGTGCGACCACCCGACGTGGTTCACGACGAGCAGGTCGGCCGGCTTCCGGGCGATCTTGGCACGGCCGAGTTCGAGGCGCGCCTCGCGGTCGGGTTCGGTCTCCGCCGCGAAGCCCACGATCACCTGCCCGACCCGGCGTGCGGCGACGAGTTCGGCGAGGACGTCGGGGTTCTTCACCAGCTCGAGGGTCATCCGGTCGCCCTGCTGCTCCTTCTTGAGCTTCGACTCGAGCACCTCGGCCGGTCGGTAGTCGGCGACCGCCGCGGTCATCACCAGGACGTCCGCCTCCGGTGCTTCGGCGTGCATGGCGGCGGCGAGCTCCTGCGCGGACCCGACCCGGACGATGCGGACCGGCAACCCCTCGGTGAGGCCGGGATCGGTGTTCGCGGCGACGAGGGTGACGTCGGCACCGCGGCGGGCGGCCTCGGCGGCGAGCGCCACCCCTTGCCGGCCGCTCGACCGGTTGCCGACGAAGCGGACCGGGTCGAGGGGCTCGCGGGTGCCACCGGCGCTGACGACGACACGGACGCCGGCCAGGTCGCCCTGCTCGCCCCGGGCGCCGGTGTGGAGGCTCGGTGCGGCGTCGAGCGAGCCGCTGCGGTCCGCCGCTTCGGCGGCATCGAGCACCGCGAGTGCCGCGACGACGATGTCCTCCGGCTCGGACATCCGACCGATGCCGGCGTCGTCCCCGGTGAGCGCGCCGACGACCGGCCCGACGACGTGCACGCCGCGGGCCCGGAGCGTGGCGAGGTTCGCCCGGGTCGCGGGGTGCTCCCACATCTGCGGGTGCATGGCGGGGGCGACGACGACGGGGGCTTCGGTGGCCAGCAGGGTGGTGCCGAGCAGGTCGCCGGCGAGCCCGGCGGCCATCTTGGCCAGGCTGTCGGCGGTGGCGGGCGCGATCACGACGAGGTCGGCGCGACGGCCGAGCGCGACGTGTCGGACCTCGGCGACGTCGTCCCAGACGCTGGTCGAGACGGGGTTGCGGCTGAGGGCCTCCAGGGTGGGCAGGCCGACGAACCGCAGCGCGCCCTCGGTGGGGACGACGTGCACGTCGTGGCCGCGCTTGACCAGGTCGCGGACGACGCCGACGGCCTTGTAGGCGGCGATCCCGCCGGTGATGCCGACGACGACGGTGCGGGGACGGGCGGGCTGCGTGGCTGCGTCGTTCACAGCGCTCACGCTACCCGGGCGGCTCCGCAGGCCGCCGGGTCGGTTCCCGGAGTGCGGGTGGCAGGATCGGCCCCATGTGCACCGTCGTCGTCCGTGTCGATCCCGGCGCGGCGTGGCCCGTGACCGTCCTGGCGCTCCGGGACGAGTCCCCGGACCGGCCGTGGGACCCGCCGGCCGCGTGGTGGCCGGACCGTGACACCGGCGTCGTCGGCGTCCGGGACCAGCAGGCGGGGGGCGCGTGGCTGGCCGCCTCGGACCGCAACGGCCTGGCCGTGGTGCTCAACCGGTGGGAGTCGACCCCGGGCGTCGACGGCACCTGGACCACCCGGGGGACCCTGCCGCTGGACGCGGTCGTGGACGGAGTCGTCCCGGGCGCGGACGGTGTTCTGCCGACGAGCCGCGCCTTCAACCTGGTCCGCGCCACCGCCGACGGCGCCGAGGTCGTCACCTGGGACGGCATCGCCGTCCGGACGACGGCGCTCGGACCGGGCGTGCACATGGTCACGCACGGGGAGCCGGACGATCCGGCCGCACCCCGGATCGGGCGGTGGCTCGACGCCTTCCGCGCGGTGCCCGCTCCGACCGGGCCGCCGGCCGCCGAACCCGCCGACGAACTGCGCACCACGCCGGACGACGGGTGGGCGCCGTGGTTCGGGGTGCTCGCCGGGTCCACCGCGCTGGCACCGGACGACCGGGACGCGATCCTCCGGGACAGCGTCGAGCCGGAGGGGCACTTCGCGACGCTCTCGATCGTGGCCGCGGCGGTCGGACCCGGGCGGACGGTGCTCCGGCACACCAGGCTCGCGGAGCCGGGGGAGTTGCGGCTCGACACCGCCCACTGACAAGGGGGTCGCGGGGCGGGGGCGGGTCGGGCCTCCCGGCTGGGCCGGCGCGTGCCGACCGGTCGGGAGGCCCGCTCGTGTCAGTCCGGCAGGCGCGTGCCGGTGAGGTCCTCGGCCACGGCCCACAGGGACCGGGCGAGGTCGACGCCACGGGCTGAGCGGGGCACCGAGGCGAGGGTGGTCGGCCCGGTCAGACCGAACGCCCCGGCCGGCCCGTAGTAGGCCCCGGAGGCGGCGTTCCGCCCGACGGCCGCGTACAGCAGGGGCTCGGAGCCCTGCTCGACGTCCTGTGTGAACGGCAGCGCCCGGTCGCTCGACTGCACGGGGCGGTCGCGGCCGAGCGACCGACCCGCCGACTGCAGGTTCGTCCGGGTGTAGCCGGGGTGCGCGATGGTCGAGGACAGGTGCCAGTCGCGGGTGACCGCCACCTGGTGCAGGTGCAGTCCGAGGAGCAGGTCGGCGAGCTTCGACTGGGCGTAGGCGAGCCACGGCTGGTAGCCGGTCTGCCACTGCAGGTCGCCGAAGTGGATCTTGCCCGGCACCGCGGCGATGCTCGACATCGTCGCGACCCGGGGGGCTCCGGCACGCAGCAGGGTGGGCAGCAGCAGGTTCGTCAGCGCGAACGGGCCGAGGTAGTTCGTCCCGAACTGCAGCTCGAAGCCGTCCGCGGTCTCGAAGCGCTCCCGGGGTGCCATCACGCCGGCGTTGTTGACGAGCACGTCGAGCGGACGGTCGTCGGCGATGATCCCGTCGGCGAAGCGGTGCACGCTCGACATGTCGGCGAGGTCGAGTTCGCGGACCTCGAGGTCGGCGTCGGGGTGCTCGCTCCGGATCTCGGCGGCGGCGGCTTCGCCCTTGGAGGCCGTGCGGACGGCGAGGACGACGCTCGCGCCGGCTCCTGCGAGCCTGCGGGCGGTCTCCTTGCCGGTGCCGCTGTTCGACCCGGTGACGACGATGCGTCGGCCGGTCTGGTCGGGGAGGTTCGCGGGCTGCACCATGCGTCGGACCGTACACAGCCGTGCTGGGGGTGCGGGGGCGGGCGGATCGTGCTAGTTTTCATGCGTTCGCATTGATCGACTGCGAGATCCGGGAGGGTCCCATGAGCAACGCCTTCGGCACCGACCGACCCTCGGACGTGCCGCCCCCGGCACCGGACCGCATCGGCCCCGTGCAGCTCGGCCTCGACACCTTCGGCGACGTCACCGAGTCCGCGGACGGGGGCGTGCAGACCCACGCCCAGACCCTCCGCGACCTGCTCGACGAAGCCGTCCTCGCCGACCAGGTCGGCATCGACTTCATCGGCGTCGGGGAGCACCACCGCGCCGACTACTCCGTGAGCGCCCCCGAGGTCGTCCTCGCCGCGATCGCCGCCCGCACCGAGCGCATCCGACTCGGCAGCGCCGTCACGGTGCTCTCCTCCGACGACCCGGTCCGCGTGTACGAGCGCTTCGCCACCGTCGACGCGATCTCGGACGGGCGCGCCGAGGTCATCCTGGGCCGCGGGTCCTTCACCGAGTCCTTCCCGCTGTTCGGCTTCGACCTGCACGACTACGAGGTGCTGTTCGAGGAGAAGCTCCAACTCTGGAGCGCCCTCCGCGGGGGCGACACCGTCACCTGGCAGGGCACCAAGCGTGCCTCGCTCGTCGAGCAGGACGTCTTCCCGAAGCTCGAGCACGGCCCGATCCCGACCTGGATCGGCGTCGGCGGCTCCCCACAGTCGGTGATCCGGGCGGCGTCCTACGGCATGCCGCTGTTCCTCGCGATCATCGGCGGGCAGCCCGCGCAGTTCGCCCCCTTCGCGCGGCTCTACCGCCAGGCGCTCGACCAGCTCGAACTCCCGCAGCAGCCGATCGCCATGCACTCGCCGGGCTTCATCGCCGAGACCGACGAGGAAGCGGCCGAGCGCTACTGGCCCTTCCACAAGGCCGTCACCGACCAGCTGGGTCGGGAGCGCGGCTGGCCGCCGCTCGACCAGGCCGGCTACCGCGCCGGGCTGTCCGCCGGCGGGTCGCTGTACGTCGGGTCCCCGGAGACCGTCGCGCGGAAGATCGCGCGCAACATGCGGATCCTCGGCGTCTCGCGTTTCGACATGCGGTACGCCACCGGACGCCTCCCGCACGCCGACATGATGCGGTCGATCGAGCTCTACGGCACACGTGTCGCGCCGCGGGTCCGCGAGCTGCTGGCCGAGCCGGTCCCGGTGCCCTGAGCGCGCCTCCCGTCCGGCCCGGCCTGCCGATGCCACCGGTGTCTCGCATCCGTCCGCCTGTCTGCGTCCGCACGGCCGGGAGGCCCGGGGTGCGCCCGCCCGGTGGCTCCCGGGACGACGCGGGTAGCGTCGGGCGCATGTCGCCGAGCAGCAACGAGACCACCGAACGACGGTTCCGCGGGCGGATCCTCGGCGCCGGGAGCACCTCCGGCGTCCGGTTCGTGGTCGGCATGTGGGAGTCGTCACCGTTCGGCGCCTTCACCGACGTCTTCGTGGAGCTGCCCGACGGCTCGAGCGTCCTGCTGGCCCCGGACGAGATCGTCGCCGCCTACGTCTCCGGCACGTACCGCTTCGACGCCGTGTCCGTGGTCGACATCGACGCCCGCCGCACCGACCGCGGCCTGGAGCTCGACGCCGGCCCGCTCATCGCCTCGGTCGACGTCGGCGCGATCTCCCCGCTCGGCAGGGTCCTGCGGATCGTCCCGAAGCGCATCGCCCGCGACCCCCGCTGGCTCACCGTGATCGACCCGGTCGCGAAGCTCGTCGCTCCGGGGGCCGGGACCGCCGGCACCGCGGGCAACGGCCGGCGCGAGTACTACGGCGTCACCGGGGCACACGACGTCGTCGGCGTCCGCGGCACCTGGGCGGGGGAGGCGCTCGGCGACCTCGCGCCGCTCGACCCGCCCGTGCGGTTCGGGTTCGCCTCACTGCCGCGGATCCCACAGGTCGTCGACGTCGAGACCACGATCCGCGAACGCGCCTGAGGCACGGGACGGGCCCCTCGCGCGCGTCCAGTGAACGGGGGCACACTGGTCGGAACGGTTCGCGCCCGACGCCCGGCTGACGTGTCAGCGGGGACGGGGCGCACGACGCAAAGGAGCATCATGACCGACACCCAGACCGACCACCGTGCCGCCATCTCGGACATCGTCCACGGTGCCCGCACGGCGCTCCTCACGACGGTGAGCGAGGACGGGCAGCTGCACGCCCGGCCGCTCGCCGTGCAGGACAAGTCCTTCCACGGCAGCCTGCGTTTCCTGGTGCAGGACGGCAGCGAGAAGGTCGAGGACATCGCCCGGAACCCGCACGTGAACGTCGCGATCGAGTCCCAGGGGGGCTACCTGTCCATCGCCGGCACGGCCACCGTCACCGAGGACCGGGCGGTCGTCGACGAACTGTGGTCGCCGTTCGCCGAGGCGTGGTTCCCGGAGGGACGCGACGATCCGTCGATCCGGCTGCTCACCGTCGAGGGCGTCTCGGTCGAGTACTGGACCCAGGACACCGGCACGGTCGGGTCGCTCGTGCAGACCCTCAAGGCGGCGCTCGGGCACCAGTCCCAGCCGGACGTCGGCAGCCACGGCACGCTCGAGGTCTAGCCGTGCGGATCCGCCCGGGCCGCAGCGGCCCGGGCGGGTGCACGTGCCGGCGCTCCGGGTACCGTCAGGGCGGCCCGAGCAGCCAGAGCACCGCGACGAACACCGGTTGCAGGACCAGCGCCCCGGCGACGAGGGTCCAGCGCATCGCCGGTCTCGCGACGAGTTCCGGCGAGCCCATCAGCGGCGCGAGCGGCATGAGCAGCCGCGGGGTCGACGCCATCGGCAGCGACACGGCGAACACGTAGAGCGCGTACCCGGCGGCGAACACGAGCGTGGTCGTCCCGAGCTTCCGAGTCGACCGGCGCGCCAACCACACCGGGTAGAGCACGAGCAGCACGACGACCATGAGCACACCGCCCACACCGAGCCACTTCGCGGTGGTCAGGAACCACGGCGACAGCGGGACGAAGTGCACCCGGCCGATGAAGTTCACCCACCAGGACATCTCTGTCGCCAGGTACGCATCGGGGCGACCGGTGGCCCAGCCGGCGATGACCGGCCACGCGGCTCCGGCGGCGGCCATCACGAGTCCGGCGACCACGACCTGGACCCGCTCGCGGACGGGGAACCCGTCGAGGCTGCGGGCGCCGGAGCGACGGGCCCCGACGTACCGGACGAGCGCGATGACGCCGAGGGTCAGGGGGATCGCGAGCGCACCAGGACGTGTGAACGAGGCGACGATCCCGAGCACGGTGAGCAACCCGTAGCGTCGTCGTTCCATGGCCAGCAGCGCCCCGAAGGTCAGCGCGAGGAACGCGGTCTCCGCGTACCCGACCTGCAGCAGGAACGACAGCGGACCGCAGGTGAAGAAGAAGACCGCCCACCGCGCCGCCGTGTCACCCGCGTGGTCCTGGACGAGTCGGTGGAGCAGGAACGTCGCGATGAGTCCGGCGATGATCGCGACGGCCGGGCCGCCGATCGTGAACGGCAGACCTGTGGAGACCGTCAGCAGGCGGATCGTGAAGGGGAACGCCGGCAGGAACGCCCATGCGTTCTGGGCGACGTGACCGGTGGCGTCGAGCGGCAGCACCGACGGGTACCCGTGCAGTGAGATCGCCTCGTAGTACTGGCCGTCCCACGAGGTCAGGAACGCCGTGAACCCGTGGTCGTTGCCCCAGAGCGCGTTGTCGGGCTGGACCCGGCTCATCAAGGGGTAGGCGACCATCAGCCACATCGTCGACAGCAGGCGTCCGACGGCCCACAGGAGCAGGACCGCCGCCCACGCCGGCATGCTGACGACCGTGTCGACGACGCGACGGCGACCCGCGGCGACCGAGCCCGTCAGGACACCGTCCGGGCGGCTCACGCGCGCGGTCCGCGGAGGTCGGGTACGGCAGACTGCACGAGGCCACGCTAGTCGGCGATCCCTGGAGAGGAGGGACGCGCGACGGTGCGGGTGTCCAGAGCGCGTGATCCGGGCCTCCCGACTGCGTCGGCCGGAACGCGAGCCGGGACGCGAGCCGGACTAGCATGCCAGGCGATGACGACGACGACAGCACGACGGACGAGCAGCACGGCGGTCGCCGTGCTCGTGGCCGGCACCTTCTTCATGGAGCTCCTGGACGGCACGATCCTGGCCACCGCGGCCCCGGCCATGGGGCGCGACCTGGGGGTCGACTCCGCAGCGGTCGGCGTCGCGATCACCGCGTACCTGGTCACCCTCGCGGTGTTCATCCCGGTCAGCGGATGGATCACCGACCGCGTCGGCTCACGGACCGTCTTCGTCGGCGCCATCGCGCTCTTCACGGTCGCGTCCGCGCTCTGCGCCGCCTCCACCGGACTCGTCGAGCTGACGCTCTGGCGGATCCTGCAGGGGCTCGGCGGCGCGCTCATGGTGCCGGTCGGGAGGCTCGTGGTGCTCCGGAGCGCCGGTCGCGACCAGCTCGTCACGGCCATCGCGATCCTCACCTGGCCGGCGCTCGCGGCTCCGGTCATCGCGCCGTTCCTCGGCGGGGTGCTCGTCGACACCCTCTCGTGGCACTGGATCTTCCTCGTCAACATCCCGCTCGGGGTGGTCGCCGTCGTCGCGGCGCTCCTGATCGTGCCGCAGGAGCGGGCGCCGGAGCGGGTGCCGTTCGACTGGCTCGGGTCGCTGCTGGCGTGCCTGGGGCTGGGGGCGCTGGTCGTCATGGCGTCGCTGCTCGCGCTCGACACCGTGCCCGTCGTACCGACCGTGCTCGCGGGCGTCGTCGGGGCGCTCTGCACCTGGCTCGCGATCCGGCACTTCCTCCGGGCCGCGCACCCGATCATGGGGCTCGGCGCGTTCCGGCTCGAGACCTTCCGGGTGTCCCACGCCGGCGGCAGCCTGTTCCGCCTGGCCGTGTCCGCCGTGCCGTTCGTGCTGCCGCTGCTGTTCCAGGACGCATGGGGGTGGACCGCGCTCGAGGCCGGGTCCGCCGTGCTCTGGGTCTTCGTCGGGAACCTCGGCATCAAGCCCGCGACCACGCCGTTCCTCCGCTGGTGGGGGTACCGGCCGGTGATCGTGGTGTCCTCGGCCGTCGCCGCACTGTCCGTCGTGGCGATGGTGTTCCTCACGCCGACGACCCCGTTCTGGCTGCTCGTCGTGCTCCTCGTCGTCAGCGGAGCCGCACGCTCGGTCGGGTTCACCGCGTACAACACCATCGCGTTCGCCGACGTCGAGCAGCCCGACATGACCGCGGCGAACACGCTGTCCTCGACGCTGCAGCAGACCGCGGCCGGGTTCGGCGTCGCCGTCGTCGCCGTCGTGCTCCGGGCCGCGGCCGGGGTCGGCGGGGAGGGGCTCGCCGGCTCCGGGCCCTACGCGGTCGCGTTCGTCGTGATCGCGGTGCTGCTGGTCGTCGCCTGCGTCGAGGGGCTCCTGATGAGCCGGACCGCGGGGGAGACGGTGCGGCCGTCGCGGCGTCTGCGAACGGGGTCGTCGGGCGTTCCGCGGAGCTGACCGAGTGTCACGGCTCGTCACCCGGCGTGCACCCGCAGGTCACGTGTCCGGGATGCGCAGCGCGCTACAGTCTCAGCAACCTGCTGCGATGCCCGAGTACCGTGACCGCGGCAGGAGAGCGGGCCGTTCAGGGCCCAGGACGGAAGGCAGCATGGCGGCGCCACACGAGCAGGGATCCACCGAACCGACCACCGCAGTCGGGCAGAGGTCCTTGCGTGTCGTGAGCTACAACCTCCGTGAGCACACCGCGAACAGCGAGCTCGCCGCCCTGGCCGAGGCCTCGCGGGCCGATGTGCTCTGCGTCCAGGAGTGCGACAGCACCGACCTCGCCACCTCGGTCGGCGGGCTGACCCTCGCCGCGTCGACCCAGGCGAACCGTCTCGGTCTCGCCATCTACAAGCGCGACGACCGCTTCGACGTGCAGGACCTCGGCATCCACTCGCTGCAGAAGTCCCTGCACGACCGGGTCCTCTCGCCCGCGCACGAGCGACTGATCGCCATGCACCTGTACGACAAGGAGGCCGAGGCCGAGGTCATCGTCGCGTCGTTCCACGCCTCGCCCCTGACCGCGACGAACTCGCTGCGCCGCAAGCAGATCGAGGCCGCGCACGACTTCGTCCGCGACCTGTCGAGCGAGGCCCCGGCGATCATGGTCGGCGACTTCAACTACCCGTGGTTCCAGACGAACCTGCGCCGGAAGATCGAGGAGTCGGGCTTCGCGCTGTCGCTCTCGGACCAGCCGACGTACCTGCGCTACCGCAAGTTCACCGGGCACTTCGACTTCGCCACGAGCGTCGGGCTGCACATCGCCGGCGTCGAGACCCTGCCCGCGGGCATCTCCGACCACCGCCCGATCCTCGTGCGCGCCGACTACGACGTGCCCGCGTCGGCTGCCGGGACGTCGTCCGCGGTCGCCTGACCCCTCGGCGTCTGCCGGACGGGAGGCGCTTGGCGTCTTCCGGACGGGAGGCGTGTGGCGGGCTGGCCGCGTGCCTCCCGTCCGGCGTCGGTTCGGCGAGGTCGCACGACGTGCCGTCGGCGTTCCGCCGGGGTCGCACGATCTGCCGCCCGGGGAGCGGTCCGGCGGCAGATCGTGCGACCTCGGCGGCGCCGGACGGGTGACGGACGCGGTGGCGGACGGGAGGCGCGTGGCGGGCTGGCCGCGTGCCTCCCGTCCGGCGTCGGTTCGGCGAGGTCGCACGACGTGCCGTCGGCGTTCCGCCGGGGTCGCACGATCTGCCGCCCGGGGAGCGGTCCGGCGGCAGATCGTGCGACCTCGGCGGCGCCGGACGGGTGACGGACGCGGTGGCGGACGGGAGGCGCGTGGCGGGCTGGCCGCGTGCCTCCCGTCCGGCGTCGGTTCGGCGAGGTCGCACGACGTGCCGTCGGCGTTCCGCCGGGGTCGCACGATCTGCCGCCCGGGGAGCGGTCCGGCGGCAGATCGTGCGACCTCGGCGGCCGACGCGGGCGGACGCACCACGCCCGGGCCGGGCGTCAGCGACGGAGCGTCGCGCGCGCCAGGCGGTTGCCGACGAACTGGCCGAGCTGCACGATCACGACGATCGCCGCGACGGACACGTAGACGACCCACCAGTCGTAGCGCTGCGACCCGTAGGTGATGGCGTACTCACCGAGCCCGCCGCCACCGACCAGCGCGCCCTGTGCGGTCATGTCGACGATGCCGATGTAGATGAACGTGTAGCCGAGGACCAGCGGTCCGAGCCCCTCGGGGATGAGCACGGTCAGCAGGATCGACACCGGGTGCGCACCGGAGGCCCGTGCCGCCTCGACGACGCCCGGATCGATCGCGAGGAGGTTCTGCTCCACGATCCGCGACACCGCGAACGCGGCCGCGAGGGAGATCGCGAACGTCACGGCGGGGACGCCGATCGTGGTCTGCACGGCGACGCGCGAGAGCGGTGCGATCGCGGCGAGGAAGATCACGAACGGGATCGGACGCACCAGGTTCACGACCAGGTTGATGGCCGTGTACGCGGTCCGGTTCGACAGCAGGTTGCCCGGCCGGGTGGCGTAGAGCAGCAGCCCGAGCGCCAGGCCGATGACGCCCGCGATGACGAGCGACACCAGGGACATGACGATCGTGTCCCGGGTGGCGGCGAGGAACACGTCGAACGTGTCGATGACGCTCTGGAACGAGTTGTTCATGCGCGTGCCTCCTCGACGACGGTGATACCGACGGACCGCAGGGCACCGACCGCCCGGTCGACGTCGGCGTCGGTCCCACCCAGTTCGTAGGTGAGCGACCCGATGCGGCGCTCGCGGATCTCGCTGACCCCGCCGAAGACGAGTTCGGCGGTGACGGTGGTGTCGCGGAACGCCTGGTCGATGCGGCCCTGCAGTCCGGCCTCGTCGGTGATCCGGACGGACACGAGGCGCCCGGGGTGGCGTTCGTGCAGCCGTGCGACGGTCTCGGCCGAGGGGCGGTCGTGCAGGGCGGTCCGGACGAAGCGCTGCGCGGCCTCGGTCGTGGGGGCGGAGAACACGTCGTAGACGTCCCCGACCTCCACCACGCGGCCCTGCTCCATCACGGCGACCCGGTCGGCGATCCGCCGGACGGCGTCCATCTCGTGGGTGATGACGATGATCGTGACGCCGAGCTCCCGGTTCACGCGGCGGAGCAGCGCGAGGACCTCGGACGTGGTCTCGGGGTCGAGGGCGCTCGTGGCCTCGTCGGCGAGCAGCAGCTCGGGGTTCGACGCGAGCGCCCGGGCGATGCCGACGCGCTGCTTCTGGCCGCCCGAAAGCTGCTCCGGGTAAGCGTACGCGCGGTCGAGCAGTCCGACGAAGTCGAGCAGTTCCGCGACGCGGCGGTCCCGTTCGGCCTTCGCGACACCGGCGACCTTCAGCGGGTACGCCACGTTGCCGGCGACCGTGCGCGAGCGGAACAGGTTGAACTGCTGGAAGACCATCCCGATGCGCCGACGGGCCTGACGGCGGTCGCGCTCGGGGATCGCGGTCAGCTCCTGCCCGGCGACGGTGACGGTGCCGGAGGTCGGGAGCTCCAGCGCGTTGACGAGTCGGACCAGCGTCGACTTGCCGGCGCCGGAGTACCCGATCACCCCGAGGACCTCGCCCTTCTGGACGTCGAGGTCGACACCCTCGACCGCGGTGACGGTCTCTCCGGTGTCGGCGCGGCGGTAACTCTTGGTGACACCGCGGAGTTCGACGAGGGCGGCCACTACTCCGCTGCTGCCTTCGCGTCCTGCTCGACCGTGGCGAGCTCGTCCTGCAGGGTGGAGGCATCCTCGTCGCGGGCGACGGCGTCCGGGTAGTCCTTCTTGAACACCTTCTGCACGGCGCTGTCCTGGAACAGGTGCGCGAGGTCCAGGTAGGTCTTGTTCGTCTTGTCCTCGTCCCGGACGGCGAAGACGTTCACGTAGGGGGCGGCCGAGGAGCTGGACGGGTCGTCGGTGAAGACCTTGTCGGAGGCGGGCAGCCCGGCGGCGGTGGCGAAGTTGTTGTTCACGACGGCGGCGGCGACGGAGCCCTGCTGCAGCGCGTTCGCGGTCTGTGAGGCGTCGAGCGGCTGCACGTCCACCTTGTGCGACTCGATGTCGTCGGTGGTCGAGAACGCGCTGCCGCCGTCCTTCAGCTCGACGAGCTTCGCGGACTGCAGGACGAGCAGGGCGCGGGCCTCGTTGATGGCGTCGTTCGGGATCGCGACCTTCGCGCCCTCGGGGATCGCCGACGGCTCGTCGTACTTCGTGGCGTAGAGGGGCAGCGGGTAGACCGCGGTCGAACCGATCGGCTGCAGGTCGTCCTTCGCGGTGACGTTGTAGTTCGCCAGGTACTGGATGTGCTGGAACTGGTTGATGTCGACCTGCCCGTCCTTCAGCGCGGGGTTCGGCAGCGAGTAGTCGGCGAAGTTGGTCAGCTTCACCGTGACGTCGAGTCGTTCCTTCGCGAGCGCCGTGTAGGTCTTCCAGTAGGGCAGCGCCTTGTCCGCGACACCGATCGTGACGGTCTGGGCCTTCCGGTCCGAGCCGGACGTCCCGGCGGCACCGGCCTGGTCGGAGCCGCCGCCGCGGACGGCGACGACCACGACGGCGATGACGATCGCGACGACGACGACGGCTGCGGCGATGATCCACCCGATCGGGCGCTTGCGCTGCGGACGGTCGGGCAGGACGGGTGCGGCGGACATGGGTGCTCCTCGTGACGGGTCGCCCTGGTGGCAGGGACGGTGCTGTGGGGGTCCCGACGCCGGGCGTCGCCCCGCGGGACAGCCACGAGTGTGCCGGGCGGGCCCCGACCGGGTCGATTCGCGTTCCGTCGTGTTACGGCGGAGGTCGCTGCGTGACGGCACGGCGTCGTCCTGAGACGTCGGTGTTCGACGACGGGCAGGCTCGGACGCGTGCGCAGCATCGAACTCGTCCTCGCTCCGGGCGCCGAACGGGCCGTCCGGGTCGCCTGGGAGGCCCTGGTCGTCGCCGACCTGCCGAGCATGGGCCGGCACACGTCCGACACGAACGCCCCGCACGTCACCCTGACGGCAGGGGAGACCCTGCCCGTGCCGTCCCACTTCGACGCGCCGCTGCCGACGAGCATCCGCCCCGCCGGTCTCCTGCTGTTCCCGGCCGGCCCCGGGCGTCACGTCCTGGGTGTGTCCGTCGTGGTCGACCGCTCGCTCGCCGTGTTCCACGAGGCGGTGCACCGGGCGGCCCCCGGCGGCGTCGACACCTCCCTGCCGGGTCGGTGGGCGCCGCACCTGACACTGGCGCGCCGCCCGCGGGACGTGGACCTGCCGCGGATGCTCGAGGTGCTCGCGTCGGTGCCGCTGCCGGAGACGCTGGACGTCGCCGGCGTCCGGCACTGGGACGGCGGGACGAAGACGGTCACGCGGCTCGTCTGACGGGCGGACCACGTGCCTCCCGGAGGCCCTGCTCAGCTCCCCAGGACCCGCTCGCCGAACGCGGACGAGAACTTGCCGTCCGGGTCGCGTCGCGCGACCAGGTCGCGGAACGCCGGGAGGTGCGGGTGGAGCGCGGCGATCGCCGCCCCGTCGAGGGAACTCATCTTCCCCCAGTGCGGACGCCCGCCGAACGGGGCGAGCCGCGCCTCCAGGTCGGGCAGGAGGGCCGCGACCTCGTCCGGGTGCTTCTGCCAGGTGAAGGCGATGCAGAGCACGTCCTCGCCCTGCGTCGGACTGAGCCAGAGGTCGTCGGCCGCCATGGTCCGCAGCTCGCAGACGTGCAGGTGCGGCTGGATCCGGTCGGCCAGGCCGCGCAACGCGTCGAGCGCGGCGGCCGCGTGCCGGAGCGGCACGAAGTGCTCGCTCTGCACCTCGGACCCGACCGAGGGCACCGACTCGATCGGGAAGTGCGGCAGGCGGTCCCACCACGGCCCGACCGAGCCGTCACGCGCGGTGTGGTGGCCGTCACCGGGGGAGCCGGGCAGACGGGGTGCGCCCAGGAGGCTCGTGGGGACCTCGACGTCGTCGGCACCGTCCGGGACGCGGGACTTCACGAGCACCTCCGACACGGTGTCGCCGAACAGCGTGTAGGCGCAGACCGAGTAGCCGGCGGCGAAGACCTGGGCGGCGGAAGCGGTGAAGGTGTCCCACGGGATCGGCCCGTAGAGGTCCTGTCGCATCCGGTAGGCGGGTTGCACGTCGACGGTGACGCGGGTGACGATGCCGAGCAGCCCGAGGTGGATCGCGGCGCCGGGCAGGTCCGGGTCGCCGCGCCGGATCGTCGTCGTGGTGCCGTCCGGGCCGATCAGCTCGAGCGCGGCCACCGCGGTGCTCAGCGAGCCGAGGGTGGTGCCGGAGCCGTGCGTGCCGGTGGCGATCGCACCGCCGAGCGAGATGTGGGGGAGGGACCCCTCGTTGTGCAGGGCGACCCCGGCGGCGTCGAGAGCGGGAGCGACCAGTCCGTACCGGGTGCCGGCACCCATCGTGGCGGTGCGGCGGTCCTCGGCGACGACCAGGTCGGTGGGCACCGCGGTGAGGTCGAGCAGCACGCCCGCGGTGTCGGCGACGTCGTTGAAGGAGTGCCGGGTACCGAGGCCGTGGATCCGCGGACTGCGGGCGACGAGTTCGGCGACGTCGTCGAGTGAGGTCGGCCGCACCACCCGCTCGGCCGTGTAGGTGACCGTGCCGGACCAGTTCAGCTCGCTCGTCGTCGACCGCATGTGCCCACGATGCCACGGCTGCGCAACGCACGACGCGCCCCCTCGGGAAGAGGGGGCGCGTCGTGTGATCCGGGTGGTCGGTGCGGTGTGTCGGGCCGCCGTCAGTGCATGGCGGGCGCGGGGGCGCCCTCCGGCGTGGCCGGCTTCCGGACCATCGCCGAGGCGATGATGCCGAGCATCGAGATCACCGCGCCGACGAGGAACGCCGAGTGCACGCCGGACGCAGTCGCCCGGGCCGTGGCCTCGGCGGCCGTCGCGGCACCCGCGACGTCGCCGTTCGTCGCCGCGGCGGTGGCGCCGAGGGTGAGCAGTGTGACGAACAGTGCCGTGCCGGCCGCGCCGGCGAGCTGCTGGGCGGTGCCGAGGACCGCGCTGCCGTGCGAGTACAGGCGCGGCGGGAGCCCGCCGAGCGCAGCGGTGAACAGCGGCGTGAAGGTCAGCGCCAGGCCCAGGCTCAGCACGATGTGCGCGACGAGGACGAACGTGACGCTGGTGTCCGCGGTGACCGTCGAGAGCGCCCAGAGCACGGCGCTGATGATGACCGACCCGGGGATGAGCAGCATGCGCGGCCCGTGCCGGTCGTAGATGCGACCGACGATCGGGGACAGCAGCCCCATCAGCAGACCACCGGGGAGCAGCAGGAGTCCGACCTGCAGGACCTCGAGGCCGAGCACGCGCTCCAGGTAGATCGGCAGCAGGATCAGCGTGCCGAACATCGCCATGAAGCTGATCGCCATCGCGACGATCGGGATCGTGAAGCCCTTCGTGCTGAAGGTGCGCAGGTCGAGCAGTGCGGCGTCGCGGCGCTGCAGACGGGTCTGGCGGACGATGAACACCGCCAGGGCGACGAACCCGACGACGAGCGAGCCGATCGGCAGTCCGTACCCGGTGTCGCCGGCCTCGCCGATGCTCGACAGGCCGTAGACGATCCCACCGAACGCGAAGGCCGAGAGGACCACCGAGAACACGTCGATCGCGGACCTGCGCGGGGTCGAGACGTTCCGGACCTTCAGCATGCCGAGCACCAGGGCGGCGAGTGCGATCGGCAGGACGAAGCCGAACAGCCAGCGCCACGAGAACGCGTTGAGGATGAGACCGGAGATCGTCGGGCCGATCGCGGGGGCGACCGAGATGACGATCGAGATGTTGCCCATCACACGGCCGCGGTGGGCCGGCTCGATGAGGGTCAGGACGGTGGTCATGAGCAGCGGCATCATGATCGCGGTGCCGCTCGCCTGCACGATGCGCCCGATGAGCAGCATCGTGAAGCCGGGGGCCAGCAGTGCGATCAGCGTCCCGGCGGAGAACAGGCTCATCGCCCAGACGAACACCGGACGGGTGTTGAAGCGCTGCAGCAGGAAACCGGTGATCGGGATCACGACGGCCATGGTGAGCAGGAAGCCGGTGGTCAGCCACTGTCCGGTCGCGGCGCTGATGCCGAGGTCGTCCATGAGTCGCGGCAGCGCCACGCCCATGATCGTCTCGTTGAGGATGACGACGAACGCCGAGACGAGCAGCAGCCCGATCACGAGGCGGTTGCCCGCGGGGGAGGACTCTTCGACGGACCCGGTGCGGGGTGCGGAGTCGACGGCCTGGGTCAAGGGGGCTCCTGGTGTCTTCGTGGTGTGACGGTTGACCCACGACGGGTGGGTACCGAGGCTGCAAGAGCTGACAGGACCACGGCATTCCCGACTGCTGCCGAACGCGGGGTGAACTCCGCGTGTCGCTCGCGTCAGTGCAGGATGCGGAAGCCGTCGTCCTCGCCGAGCGGGGCGACCTCGCGGACGGCCACGTCGGTGACGGTCGCCGAGGGCGGACCGGAGCGGAGCATCACGACGAGGGCGTCGACCGCGGGGCCGGGGCCCTCCGCCTCGACCTCGACGGTGCCGTCGAACAGGTTCCGTGCGTACCCGACGAGTTCGAGTCCGTCGGCCTTCCGTGCCGTCCAGTACCGGAACCCGACGCCCTGCACGGTCCCGGTCACGACGGCGTGCTTCCTCGTGGTGCTGCCCATGGCCCGATGCTACGAGCGACGTGTTACCCGGGCGTCACGGCTGCGTTCCGGTCCGGTGACCATCGTGATACGGTCATCAGTACCCGAACAGTTCGGGTCAGAATGACCATAACAACCAGGAGCAGTGATGGGCGACACCGGGATCCGGCTCGCGGTCTCGACCGTCATCGTCGCGCTCCGCCCGCACCCCGACACCGGCGTCCCCGCGCTGTGGATGCCGCTGGTCCGTCGCGTCGCCGAGCCGTTCGAGGGTTCCTGGGCGCTGCCCGGTGGCTGGGTCGGGTCGGACGAGGGGCTCGACGACTCGGCCGCCGCGCGCCTCCGCGAGACGACCAAGGTGCAGCCGCGGTACCTCGAGCAGCTCTACGCGTTCGGGGCCGTCGACCGTTCGCCGAGCCGGGTGGTCTCGGTCGTCTACTGGGCACTCGTGCACCCGGACGAGGCGAACGTCGTGCCGGACGACTGGAACGTGCGGTGGTTCCTCGCCGACGAGCACCCGCCGCTGGCGTTCGACCACGACCGCATCGTCGAGTACGCGCTCTGGCGACTGCGCAACAAGATGTCGTACTCCCGGATCGCACAGGCGTTCCTCGGCGACCGGTTCACGCTCGCCGAACTCCGTGGCGTGTACGAGGCGGTGCTCGGGCAGACGCTGGACCCCGCGAACTTCCGACGGCAGGTCGCCCAGAGCGACGCGGTCCTGCCGACCGACGAGACCACGAGCGGCGGGCGGCACCGACCGGCCCGGCTGTACCGCTCGAACCCCGACCTGTCGTACGCGGACAACGGCCCGCTGACGACCCGCTGACATCCGACCCCCACCTGAGACGGGAACCGCCGTGTCCATCGCGACCACCATCGAACTGATCTCCAACGGCCGGGCTGCCGGCGCCACCTGCACGCCGGACCTCGCGGCGCCGACCTGGGACTTCGACACCGTCCCCGGCTACGGCCCCGGTTCGTCGATGTCCGACGTCATACCGACCTCGGCCCCGCGGCAGGGCGTGATCCCGGACGAGTACCGGAACGCCCCGGACGACGAACTGCACGAGCGCATCGAACGGGCGAAGGCGACGCTGGGGGACCGGGTGGTCGTCCTCGGGCACTTCTACCAGCGGGACGAGGTCGTCCGGCACGCGGACTTCCTCGGTGACTCGTTCCAGCTCGCCAACGCGGCGTTGACGAAGCCCGACGCCGAGGCGATCGTGTTCTGCGGCGTGCACTTCATGGCGGAGACGGCCGACATCCTGGCGCGGGACGACCAGCGGGTGATCCTGCCGAACCTGGCCGCCGGCTGCTCGATGGCGGACATGGCCGACATCGACAGCGTCGAGGCCGCCTGGGCCGAGCTCGAGGCGCTCTACGGCACCGAGCCGGACGCCGACGGCCGCGTGCCGGTCATCCCGGTCACGTACATGAACTCCGCTGCGGACCTCAAGGCGTTCTGCGGGCGGAACGGCGGCATCGTCTGCACGTCCTCGAACGCCGCCACCGTGCTCGAGTGGGCGTTCGAGCGGGGGCAGCGCGTGCTGTTCTTCCCGGACCAGCACCTGGGCCGGAACACCGCGAAGGCGATGGGCATCAGCACCGACCGGATGCCGATGTGGAACCCGCGGCTGCCCGGCGGCGGCAACACCGCGGCGGACCTGCTCGCGGCGGAGGTCGTCCTGTGGCACGGCTTCTGCTCGGTGCACCGGCGCTTCACCGTGGACCAGATCGAGCAGGCTCGCCGGGATCACCCGGGCGTCCAGGTCATCGTGCACCCGGAGTGCCCGATGGCCGTCGTCGACGCGGCCGACGTCGCGGGCAGCACGGACCTGATCCGGAAGACCGTCGCTGCCGCCACCGAACCGACGACCTTCGCGATCGGCACCGAGATCAACATGGTGAACCGCCTGGCGGCCGAGTACCCGCAGCACACGATCTTCTGCCTGGACCCGGTCGTCTGCCCCTGCTCGACCATGTACCGGATCCACCCGGGGTACCTGGCGTGGGTGCTCGAGGCGCTCGTCCGCGGTGAGGTCCTCAACGAGATCGTGGTGCCCGCCGCCGTGCAGGTCGACGCGAAGGTCGCCCTCGAGCGGATGCTCGCGGCCAAGCCCCGCCCCCTCGCCGGCCAGCGGGACCCCGGTCCAGCCGCCACGGGACCGACTGTCACCGGCCCGACCACCACCGGCCCGGCCACGACCACGGACGCGCGGGCCTGAGGATGCACGTCGTCGTCGTCGGGTCCGGCATCGCCGGCCTCACCGCCGCCATCCGGGCCAGCGCCCGGCACGACGTCACCCTCGTCACGAAGGGCGCCCTCGCCGACGGTGCCACCGCGCGCGCCCAGGGTGGCATCGCGGTGGCGCTCGGGGCGGACGACTCCGCCGCCCTGCACGAGCACGACACCCACGTCGCTGCGGCGGGCAGTGCCGACGCCCGTGCCGTGGACGTCCTCTGCACCGACGGCCCGGCCCGCGTCCAGGACCTGCTCGCGCTCGGCGTGCCCTTCGACCGCAGCACCGACCCGGAGACCCTCGACCGCTACGGGGACGACCTGGCCCGCGGGCGGGAGGCCGCGCACGCCCGCTGGCGGGTGCTGCACGCGGACGGCGACGCGACCGGGGCCGCGGTGGAGCGGACGCTCGTCGCCGCCCTGCACCGTCGGCACGTCACGATCCTCGAGCGCACCTGCCTCACCGACCTCGTCGTGCGGGACGGCCAGGTCGTCGGCGTCGAGGTCCTGGACCTGCTCGGCGAACCCCGACGGCTCGACGCCGACGCCGTGCTGATCGCCTCCGGGGGCGCCGGGCACCTGTACCGCGAGACGACGAACCCCCTGGTCGCGACCGGCGACGGCACGGCCGCGGCCTGGCGCGCGGGAGCCGTGCTCGCCGACCTGGAGTTCGTCCAGTTCCACCCGACCCGGCTCGCGGTCCCGGACGGCGGCCTGGTGTCCGAGGCCGTCCGCGGCGAGGGGGCCGTCCTCCGCGACGCGACCGGTCACCGGTTCATGACCGACGTCCACCCCGAGGCCGAGCTCGCCCCGCGGGACGTCGTCGCACGCGGCATCGCGGCTGCCATGCGATCGCAAGGAGGCCGACCCGTCCTTCTCGACGCGACCGGCCTCGACGCCGACTTCCTCGTCCGCCGCTTCCCGGGGCTCACCCGCGACACCCGGGCGGCCGGCTTCGACTGGACCCGCGAGGGCGTCCCCGTCGCCCCGGCCGCGCACTACGCGATGGGCGGGATCGCGACGGACACGGAGGGCCGCACGAGCCTCCCGGGTCTCCTCGCGGTCGGCGAGGCCGCCTGCACCGGGGTCCACGGCGCGAACCGGCTGGCCTCGAACTCGCTGCTCGAAGGGCTCGTCTTCGCGGTCCGCGCGGCGGACGCGCTCGGGGCACCCCGACCCGGTCGACTCCGGCTGCGCGGCGACGCGACGCTCGTCCCGACCGTCGTCCGGTCGGGCGGCGACCGGACGGGAGGCCCGGCCCGGCTCGATCCCGGCACCTCCGTCCGGCAGTCGCTGCAGTCCGTCATGACCGACCACGTCGGCCTGCTCCGCGACGCGATCGGGCTCGCCGGGGCCCGCGCTGCCCTGGCCGCACTGTCCGCCCCCGCCCCGACCACCGTCCGGGACGCCGAGGACCGCGCGCTGCTCGACCTCGCCCGGCTCACCGCCCTCGCGGCCGAGGCCCGCACGGAGTCCCGCGGCGCTCACGCGCGCACCGACCACCCGGAGACCGACCCGACCGCACCCGTGACGATCGCCTGGGTCATGGCGACGCCCGCGCCCACCGGCACCGCCAGGCCCACCGGTACCGCCACGCTGGAGCCCCTCCGACCGTCCGCCCGACAGGGAGCACTCGCATGACCGGCACGACACCAGCCAGCCCGACACCAGCCAGCACGACGCCCACCACCACCGCGTCACCGACCGCGGCCGCCCTCGACCCCGGCACGATCCCGCCGCACGCGCTCCGCCGGGTCATCGACACCGCCCTGGAGGAGGACGCCCCCTGGGGTGACGTCACGAGCGAGACGCTGATCCCCGCCTCGGCCACCGCGACCGCGACCCTGGCCGCCCGCGAACCCGGCGTGCTGGCGGGCGGGGACGTGTTCGTCGCGGTGATGCACGCCGTCGACCCGGGCCTCGTCGTCGCGCTCGCGCTCCGCGACGGTGCGGCCTTCGGCGCCGGGGACGTCATCGCGAGCGTCACCGGCTCGGCGCGTTCGGTGCTCCGGGCCGAGCGGGTGGCGCTCAATCTGGTGCAGCGGATGTCCGGCATCGCCACGCTGACCGCGCGCTACGTCGACGCGACCGTCGGCACGGGGGCGCGGATCGTCGACACCCGGAAGACGACGCCCGGGCTCCGCGCCCTCGAACGGCACGCGGTCCGCTGCGGCGGCGGTCACAACCACCGCACGTCGCTGTCCGACGCGGTGCTCGCGAAGGACAACCACCTGGCGGTGCTGCTCGCCGAGGGCGTCGGCATCGGGGACGCGATCCGTGCCGCCCGAGCCCGGCTCGGACACACCGTGCACCTCGAGGTGGAGGTCGACCGCATCGACCAGATCGAACCCGTCGTCAGTGCAGGCGTCGACACGATCATGCTCGACAACTTCACGGTGCCGATGCTGCAGGAAGGCGTCGCACTCGTGGCCGGCCGGGCGCTCGTCGAGGCCTCGGGTGGTGTGTCGCTCGACACGGTCGCCGCGATCGCCGCCACCGGCGTCGACATCGTCTCGGTCGGTGCCCTGACCCACTCGGCGCGCGCGCTCGACCTCGGGCTCGACGTCGACGTCGACGTCTGAGGGCGGCCGTGTTCTACCTCGACCGCGCCGCGACCACGCCGGTCCGTCGCGAGGTCCTCGAGGCGATGTGGCCCTACCTGACCGGGACCTTCGGCAACCCGTCGTCGACCCACGGCATCGGGGACGCCGCCGCCCGGGGCCTGGCCGGCGCACGGTCGGTCGTCGCCGGAGCGCTCGGCTGTCGTCCGGGCGAGGTCGTCTTCACCAGCGGCGGCACCGAGGGTGCGAACACCGCGGTCAAGGGGATCGCGCTCGCCGCACCCCGCGGCCGCCACGTCGTCACGAGCGCCGTCGAGCACGAGGCCGTCCTCGAGAGCTGCCGTTACCTGGAACGGTTCCACGGCTTCGACGTGACGGTGCTCCCCGTGGAGCCGGACGGCACGGTGGCGCCGGAGACCCTGCGTGCCGCCCTCCGACCGGACACCACGCTGGTCTCGATCGCGCACGCCGACAACGAGATCGGCACGGTACAGGACGTCCCCCGACTCGCCGCGATCGCCCACGAGGTCGGCGCTCGCTTCCACACCGACGCCGTGCAGTCCGCCCCGTGGCTGCCCGTCGGGCTCGACGTCCTGGGTGTCGACGCGGTCTCGGTGTCGGGGCACAAGCTCGGCGCGACGAAGGGGACCGGTGCCCTCGCCGTCCGTTCAGGCGTCCGGTTCGAACCGCTCGTCCACGGCGGGGGACAGGAGCGCGGACGGCGTTCGGGCACCGAGGACGTCGCGGGTGCGGTCGGCCTCGCCGCGGCCTGGAGGGCCGTGCTCGCCGAGCGGGACACAGCCGCAGCGCACGCGTCGGCCGTCCGTGACGTCGTCGTCGCCGGGGTGCTCGACCGGGTGCCGGGTGCGCTCCTCACCGGATCGGCCGACCACCGCCTGCCGGGACACGCCTCCTTCTGCTTCCCGGGCGTGCACGGCGAGACGGTGCTGCTCGCACTGGAACGACGGGACGTGGTGTCGTCCTCGGGCAGCGCCTGTGCCGCCGGCAGCACCGAGGCCTCGCACGTGCTGCTGGCACTGGGCCTCCCGGAGGACCTGGCGCGCTCCGCCGTCCGGTTGACGTTCGACGCGTCCCTCACGACGGACGACGCGACGGTCGTCGTGGAGGCCGTGGTCGACGCCGTCACGGCGGTCCGGTCCCTCGCCTGACCTGGTGTACTAGACGTTCTACTCCATGTCTGGGGCCGTGTCCCCCCTATTGCGGACACGCGCGGTCGTCCAGAGTGGAGGCATGGCGAACGCGACGACCTCATCGGTGACGCAGGGCGACCGCTTCCGAGCGGTCCAGCTCCTGCCCGCACCGGCGACGGTCCTGGCGCTCGCCGTCGGTTCCGGGCACGGCCTCGACGCCGGCCCGCTCGCGGTCGTCGCCGCGGTCGGTGTGCTCGCGACGCTCGCCAGCGCGCTCCTGCCCGCGCAGCTCGCGCGGGCCGGTCGCCCGATGCCGGTGCCGTCCGAATCCGATCGGTACCGGGGAGACCGGGACCGGAACTGACCTCGAGACCTGCACCGCCCCTCCCGGCGGTGCGCTGGACCGGACGCGACCCCTGATACGCGTCCGGCCGGGACACCGGCCCCTGCCGGACCGTCCCGGAACGACCGGGTCCGCCGTGGCCTTCGGGACCATCGACCCCTGAACGATGCGTCCCGTTCCCCCTGAGGTGCGGCGGGCCCGGTCCCGCTCAAGCGGTCGTGCGGTGCTCCACGGTGCCCGGCCAGAGGTAGTCCAGGTCGTCCGGCACGTCGGGGAAGAGCGGGCGGTAGTGCTCCGGCGCCTTCTGCACGAGCTTCGACCGGTGTGACAGGTGCACACGCTCGTCGGTGTTCCACGAGGGCACCTCGAAGTCGCCGCGCTCGTACGCCTCCAGGTCCTCGGGGACGAGCGCCAGGTCCGCCAGGGTCTTCTCGAGACAGGTGTCCGCGTGCCCGCGCTCGAGCCACACCCGGCACGTGGCGTCCTGGTACGCCATCAGCGCCGGCCGGAAGCCCCGCCACATCGCGGTGACCGGGTGGTGCTGCCAGCCGTAGTCCGGCAGCGTCAGGGCCCGCATCACCTGCAGGGTCTCGACCCGCTGCTTGCCGAGGCGCTTGTCGTCGAGGACCTCGGCGGAGGCGCGGAAGTCGGCGAACGGCAGGAAGGTCTGCATCTGCCGGACGGTACGCCGGAGTGCCCGGGAGTGCCCGGGTCGTCGCAGCGACACATGTCGTCACATCGTCACCGGGCCCGACGGGGCGTGTGAGCATCGACGGCATGAGCAGTTCCCTCGTCGTCGGGGTCAGCGGCAGCCCGTCCGACCCGTCCCGCACCTCGACCCTCGTCGCCGCGACCGTCGACCGGCTCGCCGCCGAGCTGCCGGACGCCGAGACCGTCCTCGTCGAGATCGGTCCGCTCCTGGCGGACCTCGGTGCGGCCGTCGACCGGGAGCACATGTCCGCCGCCACCCGCGCCGCGCTCGAGGCGGTCGAGGCGGCGGACGTGCTGGTCGTCGGGAGTCCGGCCTTCCGCGCCGCGTACTCCGGCGCGTTCAAGCTCTTCTTCGACTGGATCGGGCAGTACGACCTGGTCGACACCCCGGTGCTGCTCACCGCGACCGGGGGCAGCGACCGGCACGCACTCCTCGTCGAGCACCAGATGCGCCCGCTGTTCGGCTTCTTCCAGTCGACGACGCTGCCGCTGGCGGTGTTCGGCAACGAACGGGACTTCGACAAGCGCGTCGGGGGCTACGACATCGCGAGCATCGACCTCGAGCTGCGGATCGACCAGGCCGTCCGTCGGGCGCTGCCGATCATCCGCGGCGGGTTCGTGGCTGCGGGCGTCGACGAGGTGCGGCGGCCCGCGGAGTTCTGACGGGCCTCCCGCCCGATCGCCGGCGTGGGCGGCGCACGTGTCCCCGAGACGCCCCCGCGTGCCCGAGACACCCCTGCGTGCCCGAGACGTCCCGTCTGGCCGAGACGCCCCCGTGTGCCCGAGACGCCGCGATGGCGTCGAGGCGCCGCGGTACCCGGCGGCGTCTCGACGGCAACGCGGCGTCTCGGATCGACGCCGACGTCTCGCGCCGGCGTCTCGCGCCGGCGCCTCACCGCGGCGTCAGCCGCGCAGGAGCGCCGCGACGTGGGCGACGGCCAGGCGGTACCCGTCCGCGCCAGCACCGGCGATGACCGCCGTCGCGGCCGTGGCGACGTGGTCGACGTGCCGGAACGGCTCGCGCTTCCACGTGTTGGACAGGTGCACCTCGACCACGGGGACGCTCAGCGCCTCGACCGCGTCGTGCAGTGCCACCGACGTGTGCGCGTACGCGGCGGGGTTGATGACGACGCCTGCGAAGTCGTCGAGCGCCTCGTGCAGCCACTCGACGAGCTCGCCCTCGCGGTTGCTCTGTCGGAAGTCGGCCTCGAGCTCGTGCACCGCGGCCTCGGTGTGGACGATCGCCTCGATCTCGGCGAGCGTCACCGTGCCGTACTGCTCCGGGTCGCGTCGGCCGAGGATGTCCAGGTTCGGGCCGTTGAGGACGAGGATGCGCATGCGCCGAGCCTAGCGAGCGACCCGAGCACGCGATCGCGCGGGATGCATGCCTCGGCTATGTGAACGGTCACACGCCGTGTAACGTCTTCGTTCGGGTCGGCGCAGTTGTCGACTGCAACACATCGACGGAGAGTGTGAATGGTCCTCGCAGCAGCGAACAGCGGGATCCGGCTCGACTTGGGCTGGGTCGACTACTTGATGATCCTCGTGTACTTCGGGGTGGTCATCTGGATCGGGTTCACGGCTCGGCGGCAGGTCCGCACGAGCATGGACTTCTTCCTCTCGGGCAGGTCCATGCCCGCGTGGATCACGGGCCTGGCGTTCGTGTCCGCGAACCTCGGCGCCACCGAGATCCTCGGCATGGCGGCGAACGGTGCCCAGATCGGCATGGCGACGCTGCACTACTACCTCATCGGGGCCGTGCCCGCGATGGTCTTCCTCGGCCTCGTGATGATGCCCTTCTACTACGGCTCGAAGGTCCGGAGTGTGCCGGAGTTCATGCTCCGCCGCTTCGGCAAGGCACCGCACCTGGTGAACGCGATCGCCTTCGCGGTGTCGAACGTCCTCATCGCGGGCATCAACCTCTACGCGATGGCGATCGTCATCGAGGCGATGCTCGGCTGGCCGGAGTGGCTCGCGATCATCGTGTCCGCAGGCTTCGTCCTCGCCTACATCACCCTCGGTGGTCTCTCCAGCGCGATCTACAACGAGGTCATGCAGTTCTTCGTGATCCTCGCCGGCCTCATCCCACTGACCATCGTGGGCCTCCACCGCGTCGGCGGCTGGAGCGGCCTGACCGAGGCCATCAAGCAGACCCAGGGCGTGCAGCACCTGCAGACCTGGGCCGGCACGGGCATCGGCAACGTCACGAACCCGATCGGGGCGAACTGGCTCGCGATCGTGCTCGGACTGGGCTTCGTGCTGTCGTTCGGGTACTGGACGACGAACTTCACCGAGGTGCAGCGCGCGTTCTCGGCGAAGAACATGTCGGCCGCCCGTCGCACCCCGCTGATCGCCGCCATCCCGAAGCTCTTCATCCCGTTCATCGTCGTCGTGCCCGGCCTCATCGCCGCGGCCGTCGTCGGCAACCAGTTCGCCGACGGGACGCTGACCTACAACGACGCGATCCCGAAGCTCATCCAGATGTACCTGCCGACGGGTGTCCTCGGCGTCGCCGTCACGGGCCTCCTGGCCTCCTTCATGGCCGGCATGGCGGCGAACGTGTCGAGCTTCAACACGGTCTTCACCTACGACATCTGGCAGCGCTACATCAAGCCGAACATGCCCGACCTGCACTACCTGAAGACCGGTCGCTGGGTCACCGTCGTGGGGGTCGTCGTCGGCGTCGGCACGGCGTTCCTCGCCGCGCAGGCCGGCAACATCATGACGTACATGCAGACGCTGTTCTCGTTCTTCAACGCGCCGTTGTTCGCCGTGTTCATCCTCGGCCTGCTCTGGAAGCGGATGACCACACAGGGCGCACTCTGGGGCTACGTCCTCGGCATCATCACCCCGACGATCACCTGGATCGCCTACCTGGTGAACCCGGACCTGTTCTCGACCGCCACGGCCGAGACCATGTACGGCGCGATCATCTCGTTCGTCACGGTGATCATCGTCGCCGTCGCGGTCTCGATGTTCACGAAGCCGAAGCCCGTCTCGGAACTCGGAGGCCTGGTCTACGGCATCGGCAAGATCGACATGAGCGCGGGCGCCGTCGCCACCGACACCGCCTGGTACCGCTCGCCGGCGCTGCTCGGCACGGTCGCCCTCGTGCTCTGCGTCGTCCTCTACCTGCCGTTCCTCTGATCCCGACCCCGAAGGAGACACCCCATGGCTGACACCACGAACACCTCGGGCTCGATGACCGAGGACGAGAAGGCGGCACTCGTCCGCTCGACCCGCCGCCTGGACCTGCGTCGGATCCTCGGCGGTCTGTTCCTGCTCTACGGCGTCATCACGACGATCGTCGGCATCGTGCACTGGGACAGCGATCCGAAGATGACCGGTGGCATCCACATCAACCTGTGGGTCGGGCTCGCGATGCTCGCCGCCGGCCTGCTCTTCTTCCTCTGGGACCGCCTCGCGCCGGTCCCGGCAGAGGACATCGTCGGCCAGGCCGAGGCGGAGGCGCACCAGCGCGCCGCCGGCGAGGGCCGCGAGCTCGCGTAGCCGACGGCCGGTCGCCCACGCGACCACCATCGGACGGGAGGCCCGGTACCAGCTGGTACCGGGCCTCCCGTCCGTCGTGCGGTGCGGCCGCGTCCTCCGGAGCCTGGTTCCGCCACGGAACGGTTGCGCGCGATGCCGGAGGAGGCCAGGTTGGTCACGACGGAAGGGACCCCACATGTCGACCATGGTGTTCATCAACCTGCCGGTGTCCGACCTGGCGCGGGCGACCGCGTTCTACCAGGCGCTCGGGTACCCCCTGAACGCGGTGTTCAGTGACGACACCGCCTCGAGCATCGTCGTCAGCGACACCGTGTACGTGATGCTCCTGACGCACGCGAAGTTCACCGAGTTCACCGACAAGACGATCGCCGCGCCCGACACGATCGAGGTGATCAACTCCCTCACCGCCGAGACGAAGGAAGAGGTGCACCGGATCGTCGACGCGGCCGTCGAGGCCGGCGGGACCGAGGACCGGCCGGAGATGGACCTGGGCTTCATGTTCCAGCGGAGCTTCACCGACCCCGACGGCCACCGCTGGGAGTACGTCTGGATGGACCCCGCCGCCGCCGAGGACGGCCCGCACGCCGACTGACCCCGACGGGTGCCACGGCAGGATGGGGGGATGACCGACGACCTCGTGACCGGCGCGGACGGCCTCGCCCGGCCGCTCTGGGCGTCGACGGACCCGATGCTCCGCGCCTACTACGACACCGAGTGGGGGATGCCGGTCCGCGACGAGCGGGGCGTGTTCGAGCGGCTCTCGCTCGAGGCGTTCCAGTCCGGGCTGTCGTGGCGCACGATCCTCGCGAAGCGCCCCGCGTTCCGGGCCGCGTTCGCTGACTTCGACCCCGATGTGGTCGCTCACTTCGGGGACGACGACGTCGCCCGGCTGCTCGGCGACGCGGGCATCGTCCGGAACCGCGCGAAGATCGCCGCGACGATCACCAACGCGAACGCCACCGTCGCGCTGCGGGCGGACGGGGGACTCGCCGACTTCGTGTGGTCCTTCCGGCCGACCGACACGCCGAGACCGCGCACCGCCGCCGAGGTCCCGACGACCAGCCCGGAGTCGACCGCGCTGTCGAAGGCGCTGCGGAAGCGCGGGTTCGCGTTCGTCGGACCGACCACCATGTACGCGCTCATGGAGGCGCTGGGGATCGTCGACACGCACCTGCTCGGCAGCCACCGGCGAGCGTCGTCCGGCGTCTGGCCGGACTGAGGACGGGCGCCGACCGGTGGGGCGGCTGTCGTCAGCCCAGCGGCAGCCGCATCTGCACCGAGGCGACCTCGTACCCGAGCTCCTCGTACAGGTGGCGAGCGCCGGTGTTGTACCCGAAGACGTTGAGGCCGATGCTGGTCGCGCCCCCCGCCCGCGCGACCTCGTGCGCGAGCTCCAGCGCTCGTCGGGCGTGACCCTGCCGGCGGTGGGCCGGGTCGACCTCGACCTCGAAGACCCACCAGTCGGCGCTGCCCGGGGTGAACGGGCCGATCCAGAGGTGCCCCACCACGGTGTCCGCACCGAGCGTCAGTTCCCACACGTGGTGGCCCGCCGCCGGCGAACCGCCCGGGAACCACTGCTCGAGGGACTGCCGCATGTTCGCCTCAGCCTGCTCGCGGCTCTCGCCCGAGCGCATGCGCGACGCGACGTACTCCGCCATCGAGCGGTCCAGCCAGCCCGGCAGGCGTTCCCCGGGCATCGGCTCGAGCCGCAGCTCGCTCCGCGCCGCGGTCCTGCCCGTGTCTGCCGGGTCCATGGTCAGCGGTTGCCCTTCGAGCCGCGCTTCGGCTTGCCGGACATGCCACGCGGGGTCCGGCCGCGACCGGTGGAGTTCTTCCCACCGCCACTCTTCGCACCCGTGCCCTTCGTGGCGCTGCGCTTCGCGACCGTCTTCGCGTTCGCCGCCGTGGCCTTGCCACCGGCCGCCTTGCTGCTGGTGGCCTTGCCGCCGACCGCCTTGCCGCCGGTCTTCTGGCGTGCGTCGTCCTGCTCGTCGGGATCCGTGCCTCCCGGCTGGTCCGGCTGCTGCCGGGAGCTGTTCGCGGTCCGGCCGCGGACGACGCCGATGAACTCCTCGGTGAGTTCCGAGGCGTCCTCGTCACGCCAGACGAGCGCGACGCGGGTGCCGGGGGAGCCAGCGAGCGGGCGGGAGATCAGGGACTTGCGGCTCTCGGCCCGGAAGAGGGACTGGGGGAGGACGACCACGCCGACGTTGGCTTCGACCAGGTCGAGCGCTGCCGCGACGTCCGGTGGCACGGGGCCCGCGTCGAGGACGGTGACGCCGGCGAGGTCCGCGTCGGTTACCTCGTCGAGGTCGGCGAGGGGGGAGTCCTTCGGGGCGGCGACGACCGCGGTCTCGGTCCACAGCGGGATCGCGTGCGGTTGTTCTCCGTCGGCCCGCTCGGGCACCGGCATCCGGGCGAAGACCATGTCGGCGTCGCCCTCGATCGCGTCGAGGACCCCGTCCGCGCCGACGGGCATGAGGACCAGGTCGACGTCCGGTCGGCGCTCGCGCCAGACCCGCACCCACTTGGCGGGGGAGACCCCGGGTACGAAGGCGATGGAGAGCGCGGTCATGCACCCGAGCATACGGGCCGTACTCTGGTCACCATGGCCCAGGAACAGACCATGAAGCCCGAGACCGCTGCCAAGAAGCTCGGCATCCTCCTCTCGGCGACGCCCGAGTCGTTCCGTGCGGGCCCGATCGCTCGCACGACGTTCGACGAACTGCAGAGCGAGCCGCCGACGTGGCTGCAGGACCTCCGTCGCGACGGTCCGCACCCCCGACCGGTCGTCGCCGCGCGCCTCGGGGTGTCGATCTCCGGACTCGCCCGCGCCGGCGTGGACGACGTCCTCACCACGGAGCAGATCAAGCAGCTCCTGCAGGACATGCCGGCGTGGCTCGTGCAGGAGCGTTCCACCCAGGCCGCGGTCCGCACCGAGAACGTACGCGTGAAGCAGGAGCGCGCAGCCCGCACCGAGGGCTGATCCCACCCGTGCACGGGACCGTCGCCGACGCCATGCTCGTCGTGCCGCAGCTCGCGTCCGTGTGCTGCATCGTCGGCGACCGGTACCGCCCGCGTCCCGGCGTGATCGTGCCCGCGACCGTGATGCTCGTCGCGATGCTCATGCCCGTCGTGCAGGCCGGGCCGTCGTGGACGATCCTGGCCGCGGCACTGCTGCTGGTCCTCGCGCCGATGCCCGTGGTGCGGCGACGTCGGCGGGACGGACGTCGCGCCGAGCCGATGGACGTGCACCGGGCGCTCTCCGCGGTCGTGATGGCGGGGATGCTCCTGATGGGGCACACCACCGAGCTCCCCGGCACCGCCGTCCACGTCCACGCTCTGGTCCTGACCGCGGTGCTCGGCGCCGGGGTGATCGGCTACTGCGCCTTCAGCGGCTGGCTGCTCCGGCACGAGTGGGCACGGGAGGACCGTCGCGCGGTCCGGAGCGGTGAGGTCTTCGCGATGACCGTCGCCGTGGTCGGGATGACCCTGGCGATGTGACCGGCGTTACGGTGGTGCCGTGTCCGACCGCATCGTCCGCCGACCCGACGCTCCACCGCCGCGCCTCGACGAGGTCGACGAACGGATCCTCTGGGTCCTCGCCTCGGACGCCCGGATCCCGAACAACCGGCTCGCCGCTGCCGTGGGCATCGCGCCGTCGACCTGTCTGGTGCGCGTCCGGGCGCTGGAGGACGCGGGCATCATCACCGGCTACCGGGCCGAGGTCGACATCGCTCGTCTCGGGTTCTCGATCGAGGCGATGGTCTCCGTCCGGGTGCACGCTGCCGCGCGGCACGAACTGCGGGAGTTCGCGAAACGCCTGCTCCGGGTGCCGGTGGTGCTCGACGTCTCGTTCCTGGCCGGGGACAAGGACTTCCTCGTGCACATCGCGTGCACGTCGACCGAGCAGCTGCGGGACTTCGTCGCCGACGAGCTGAGCGGGGACCCGTCGGTCGCGACGACGCAGACGTCGATCGTGTTCGAGCGGCTGGTGGCGGACCGGGAACACCAGGCCCGCTCCTACGGCGAACTGCGCCGCTGGCAGGCCTGAGCGCAGCGAGCGCGGTCCGTCAGCGGGTCCGGACCATCGGGGTGTGCGGGATCGCGTCCTCGAGGAAGTCCTCACCCGAGCGCACGAAACCGAACTGTGCGTACCACTCGCCGAGGTGTGCCTGCGCGTTGATGCTGATCCGCTCCGAACGACTCTCGGCGATCGCGGCCTGCATCAGCGCGGCACCGAGGCCCTTGCCCCGGGCGTGCGCTGCGGTGGCGACCCGGCCGATCCGCTCGGTGCCGTCGGGTTCGCGGAGCAGCCGCAGGGTCGCGTCGACCGAACCGCTGCCGGCCCAGAACTGCACCGTGCCGGGCTCGAGGTCGCGGCCGTCGATGTCGTCGTAGGCGCATGCCTGCTCCACCACGAACACGTCCTGTCGCAGGCGGAGGATCTCGTGCAGGGTGACGACGTCGAGGTTGCGGGTCGGGGCGCTGAAGGTCGAGGGCACGACGTTTCCTGACTTTTTCTTGTGAATGGGTTCCGCACGGCACCCGTCGAGGCGTACCGTGCCGGTCAACCACTCTACGTGCGCAGCCGAGATCAGGAGGTGAGCGCATGGACGCATCGATGCGTGCACCCCTGAACGCGGTCATCCGTTGGGCTCTCATGGCCTCCGGGATCGCGGTGGCACTGGTGCTGCTCTCGCTCTTCTTCGGTGCTCGGCCCGCTGCGGCGGCCGGGGTCCTCGGACTGGGTGGGGCGTCTCCGAGCGGCTCGCAGACGAACTCGTCGCAGCGCTCGGACGGCCTGCTGAGCGGCGTCGTCTCGGGCGTCGGTGGCACGGTCGAGGGCGTCGGACGGGCCGTCGGGAGCGTCGTCACCCCGGTCCGACCGGCCCCCGCGCCGGTTCCGGCCGTCCCGGCAGCACCGGCCCCCGCCCCGGTCCCGGCCGCGCCGGCGCCGGTTGCGCC